>CACYYO010000010.1 GCA_902778645.1 uncultured Rhodospirillales bacterium
AGTTACGTTGAAATGGCGTAACGCTTTGTAAATGTCAAAGATCTTTCTTCTCATAATGCAGTTGTTTCTCGACTTTAACGAGCAGAGGTTCTCTCCGGCTTGCATTAAATTAAACGATTACTGATATATATGTATTCTTTGTTTGCACAAAGAACCAATTTCTAATTATATATTTATAATATGTTGTTAAACACGATATTAGACGAAACTTATCGAAAAAGCAAGCAAAAAAATCCCTCGCGGCGGTTAAGCGGCAGGGGATTTCTTAAATTTTATACATCGTAATCAACAAACATCAGTCGTTATGATAGAAGGTCAATCTAACAATCTGACTTCAACTTTACAAAGCCGCAAGTAATTCTTCCACAAATTGAGGAAAGGTTTCGCCGGCTTTGCCATAAATATGCTTATCAAACAAATAGTTATTTGCTGTCGGCTCAAGCGTAAATTCGATTGTATCTGCCCCGTAATATTTGGCACTTTGCACAAACCCGGCTGCCGGATAAACCACACCCGATGTCCCGATAGAGACGAACAAATCACATTGCCGCAACAATCTTTCTACCGTATCCATACACAGCAAATTTTCCCCAAAGAAAACAATATTCGGTTTCATCATCCCCATGACCTGACAATGCGGACACACTGTTTCCGTATCCACATCACCCCATGTCTCCAAAACCTGAGCACAGTTCAGACATACAGCCTGGTTAATTTGCCCGTGAATATGATACACATTCTTATTACCGGCTTTTTCATGAAGGGTATCCACGTTTTGCGTAATCACATTTATCTCAGCCGGATATTTCTCTTGCAACGTTGTAATAGCGAGATGCGCTGCATTTGGCGACACATTTTGTACTTCTGCCTTAAGATTATTATAAAAATCATGCACCAATGCCGGATTGCGCTCAAACCCCTCAATGGAGGCCACATCTTCCACCTTATGATTATTCCATAAACCATTTGCACTACGAAACGTCGCCAACCCGGATTCTGCCGAAATTCCGGCACCGGTTAAAATAAAAATGCGATTATATCGTTTCATCTCAGCCTCCTAAAACATATCGACATTGCGTTCCATATTTGCCGAAACCGTATTTTTCAACGGCTCAAAACGCATTAATTTTTGCACAATATCTTTCACCTGCTCCGGTTTATATTTTTTATAACAAAAATCAGCCCGATAATAATCAGGTTTTATTTGCCGTGCCGATTCAGGAATAGCAAAAGCCTTTTCTCCGAACAACATTAATTGACAATGACTCGAAAGAGCTTTATAGCGCACCCCGTCTTTTTGCAAATCAAGCCACTTGTCCTGATGATTGCACTCTGCGCAAGAATGTGAGCGAATACAACTGGCGCTGATAAACAGCGGCGTATCCTGATACACAATCAACGTCGTTGGCAAAACTGCATTATCATTTAAAGTCAAAACATTAGAGGCGGTATCTTCAACCGAAAAGGTCACACGATGAGCTCCTAATTCTTGAGCGGTCATCATCGCCTGCGAGTTCAACACATAGATTGGCGCATCAAAACTTAAATCGATCCCTTTTTCAGGCAAAACAGATAGCCCCCAATAGTTGCCGATTTCCCATTTTTTATACCCTGCCCCCAAACACGAACCGATCAGCGGCTCAAAAATTTCAGGATGCCGACAAACTGTCGGTAACGCCAAACGTACTTTATTTTTGGGTAAACCGCGTAACGAATCCGGTTTCATCTGCGGATGAAGCAAGATAATCACTTCCGCAAAATCATCCCATGACATTCCCTGCAAACAAGCAACATCATCTGTCTTAATAATCCACTGCGGGGAGGCATGGTGAATTTTATTTTCTATGACCGGTAAGGTCCCGAATTTCTCTTCGATTTTGATTTGAGCATATAACTGCCGACGCAACTCATTCAAAAGCGACAAGGGCGCAAACAAACCTTTAGGATTAACAATATCTAGATTTCGCAAAGAAAAAACCGTATCTCCTGTTTTGCTAAAAGCATTACGAACCGCCTGCTCTGTTTTATCAATCACACTCGCCGGTGCAAACACTCCGTCCACCTCAGCTCGGTAGTTCTGATAAAAGGCTAGGAGTTTATTTTCTTCAACAACAACCTTAATATCGAGTGGTATCCTTTGGAAAAACAGTCCGTTTTTCGGCTTATTGTAATCATAAGAACCCTTCACTTTTGTGGCAGATGCCAAATAGATTGTCTGCCCTTTTTGCAAAACAACCGCTTGTGGTGGCAATTGAATGTCAACAACACTCCCCGCTTTTGCCTCAAAAACATTTTTACCATTGACCCGTAAAGATTGCACAGAAAACCCGAACGGCTTTTCCTGTCCGGCAACATCAATTTGCAAACCGTCATATCGTGCCACATCATGTAAGGTTTTGAATATTAACCTGTTTTTTTGAATTTGCTCGACCTTACCGATGGGCAGACCACGATGCCCGACAAAATCTCGATCAATGACATCTTTGTTTTTTCCTTTCAAATGGAATGTTGTCCACGGACGAGAAAAAATCTGTTTTATATTTTCTTCTTTTTGAACATCTGCCCCGTCTCCATCTAAAATATGGCGATAATAATCCGTGACGGCCGCCACATAAAGCGCAGATTTTTTCCGCCCTTCAATCTTCAATGACGTCACCGGCATTTTCAGAATATTTTCCTTCAGGGCCATGTCTTTCATTGAAAAATAATGCTTTTCACCGCTTTCCCCATCAAATTGAGCACGACACGGATATAAACACTTTCCCCGATTGGCACTCCGTCCGTTCTCAAAAGACGAAAACATGCATAAGCCGCTGTATGAATAACACAAAGCCCCATGAATAAAGGCTTCTGTTTCCAAATTCGGAATGGCGGCAATCTCTTTTATTTCCTTTAACGTCAACTCTCGCGCCAAGACCACACGGCTAAACCCGAGTTTTTGCAGAGCTAAAGCGCCCTCTTTATTGTGAACCGCCATCTGTGTGCTGGCATGAAGTTCCAAATCGGGATATTGTGTTTTAATGAGTCTTGCCACACCTAAATCCTGTAAAATAATAGCATCAACATGGCAACGAGAGCAAATATCTAAAGAAAGCAACAAATCCGTCAATTCGCGTTCCTGAATAACCGTATTTATCGTCACATAAACCTTGCGGTTCAGGCTATGCGCATAACCGACAAACTGATTAAGATTATTTTCATCAAAATTAACGGCTGTCGCTCGCGCTGAAAATTTTTGTAAGCCGAGATAAACGGCATCAGCTCCATAATAAAGGGCGGCATACCCTGCCTCAATATCTCCTGCCGGTGCTAACAGTTCTTTTTTCATAGCTGTTTCCTAAAAAAGCCCCCACACGAACATCGTCATTAACAAACATCCGGCAGCATAAACACCGGCAAACACATCATCAAGCATAACCCCCCAAGCATTAAGGAGACTGCGATCTGCCCAACGAACCGGTTGCGGTTTCCAAATATCAAATAAACGGAAAAACGCAAAACCGACCAGATAAACCGGCCATAAGCGAACATTGTCAGCTAAACTGTTGGCAATCGGCAAAAAAGTCAACGCCTGTCCGACGACTTCATCAATAACGATCAAAGAGGGATCATGCTCCGTATACTTCAGTACTTCCTGAGAGGCAGAGACACCGATAATAAAAGCAATGGCGGCCAATGCCCAAACACCGGGAGCCCCCCATTGATAGGCGCAAAAAAAGACCAACGGCAGCGTAAAAAATGACCCCACCGTCCCCGGTGCTTTAGGACTAAACCCCAAACCCAAGTAACTGGCAATAACATAAGCTGTTTTCTTTTGCATATTTCCTCACAAAAAAGAATGACAATACGTGTGTTATACTTTTTTTTCGCTTAAAGTGCAAGAATTAATACAATCAAACATAAAAAAATGCCCTTCACTTTCGTGAAAGGCACTTCTTTTGTTTTTCAAAAATTACTTATTGAACGAAAAAGTAGAAACACCGGGATAAACAGCACTTTTACCTAAAGCTTCTTCAATACGTAATAATTGGTTATATTTAGCAACACGTTCACTACGAGAAGGTGCACCCGTCTTAATTTGACCTGTATTCAAAGCAACAGCCAAATCAGCGATGGTCGTATCTTCCGTTTCACCGGAACGGTGAGAAACAATAGCCGTATAACCGGCTTTGTGAGCCATTTTAATAGCTTCCAAAGTCTCAGAAACAGAGCCGATTTGGTTTAATTTAATCAAGATAGAGTTACCGCTTCCGTTGCTGATACCTTTTTTCAATCTTTCCGTATTGGTAACAAACAAGTCATCACCGACAAGTTGAACTTTATGGCCGATTTTCTTGGTCATTCTCTGCCAACCTTCCCAGTCTTCTTCATCCAAACCATCTTCAATAGAATAAATCGGGAACTTATCGACCAAAGACTCCCAGTGAGCAATCAATTCATCAGAGGTAAATTCTTTACCGGATTTCGGTTGATGATAATGTCCTTTGCCTTTAGGACTCTTCCACTCAGAAGCTGCAGCATCCATAGCCAAGACAAAATCTTTTCCCGGTTTGTAGCCGGCATTTTCAATAGCGGTCAAAATGTGTTGAATGGTATCTTCATCTGATGCCAAATCAGGAGCAAAACCACCTTCATCACCGACAGAAGTTGCTTTACCCTCTTTTTTCAACAAAGCCTGTAAAGAGTGGAATACTTCTGTGCACCAACGTAATCCTTCACGGAAACTCGGAGCACCGACCGGCATAATCATAAATTCTTGTGTATCAACAGAGTTGGCAGCATGAGCCCCGCCATTCAAAATATTCATCATCGGAACCGGCAGACGATTACCATTAACACCGCCGAAGAATCTATACAAAGGAACATTCAACGAAGCAGCTGCTGCTTTTGCGGCAGCAATAGAAACAGCCAAAATAGCATTAGCGCCTAATTTTGACTTATCTTTTGTCCCATCTAACTCTAACATAGCATTATCAACAGCATATGTGTCAGAAGCATCCAAACCAATCAAAACTTTAGCGATTTTATTATTAACATTATCAACAGCCTTGCTGACACCCTTACCACCGAATTTTGATTTATCGCCATCACGCAATTCCAAAGCCTCAAACTCACCGGTAGATGCACCGCTCGGAGATGTTCCGCGACCAATAGTCCCGTCAGCCAAATAAACTTCAGCCTCAACTGTCGGATTACCGCGAGAATCAATAATTTCTCTTCCTAACACATTAACAATTGTCAAATCTGACATCATTTCCAAATCAGACATATTTTTCTCCTTAATTTATTAATTTGATAAAATCTTCATTATATCGTCCCTACAATAGAAAAATCTGCTCAAGAAGTCAACTTTATTCTTATTTTCAAATAAACTATGCACATAAAAAAACACCTGCCGACAAGCAGGTGTTTTTTCTATCTTTTACGTTTTTGAGCAACATTCGAACCGACTTTTGCCCCGACAACAGCATTAAACAGCCAGATAAGACCTTTAATAATAACTTTGCGTTGACGAACACCTAAATTGCACCACCATTTCCACATACGGGTAAACCAGCCTTCTTTCTTTTTTTCTGCCACAGCTTTCCCTTTACTGCTAACGGCAACAGCATTTTCTTCGGCTTTTTGGGGCTCAATGATTGCCCTAACCTCACCACGATACTCATCAACAATTTTTTTAATCTCACTATCCGGCAGATATGCACCGTGAATACGTTGCAATTTTCCATCACCTGCCAAAAATAAGGCATCACCGCGACCAATCAATTTCTCTGCCCCGCCACAATCCAAAATTGTACGAGAATCAGCCTGACTGGCAACTTTATATGCCAAACGGGTCGGGAAATTTGCCTTCAACACACCGGTCACCACATCAACAGAAGGCCTTTGTGTTGCTAAAATCAGATGAATACCGCAGGCACGAGCTTTTTGCGCCAAACGTTGAATATCTTTTTCAACCTTTTTATCCGTCGCCATTAAATCCGCGAACTCATCAATCACACAAACAACATATGGCAACAATTTCTCATCTGTCTGTTCGTTATAATCTTTAATATTCTTCGTAAAACTCTTTTCCAACAGCCCGTAACGACGTTCCATTTCATCGACCAAAGCCCCGATAGCACTGACCGCTTCTGCAGATTCGGTAATGACCGGATAACCCATATATTTTTGGTTATTATAAACACTGAACTCAATACGTTTCGGGTCAACCATAATAAACTTCAGTTCATTCGGTTTCTTAGCAGCCATCAAAGAGAGGATAAAGGTATTTAACCCGACAGATTTACCCGAACCGGTTGTTCCTCCGACCAAAAGATGAGGCATTTTAGCTAAATCGGCAAACACCGGACGACCTAATATATCTGCGCCCAAACAAATAGGTAACTCGCCTTTAACACGACCGGCTTTCTCCATAGTTTCATGAAAATCAACCGTTTTAAATTCTTCCTGAGGAACCTCAAAACCCAAATGATTCGTCCCTTCAATCATATCAACACGTAAAGAAGAAACCCCCAATTCTCGGGCGATATCATCTAACACGGCCTCCATATTCTTCACCTTAGATCCGGCAGCCGGTAAAAATTCAATTTGTTTTAACAACGGACCATCGTGTTCAGCAACGACTTCACCGCTAAAACCATAGTGGCTCAAAACCTCCTCAAAATGTGTCATAGTCAACATCCTTGGTAATTATAAGACTTTATCGTCATAGTTATAAGACGACTTTCTTTAATAAGCAACAAAAAAACGCTGATAAAATCAGCGTTTTTAATTTTTGCAAACAATTTATGATGCTTTTTTGGTTGTTTTTTTCACATATTTCGGAGCCTTATGCTCATTGATAACTTTATCATCAATAACGATTTCCGATACATCGTGTTTATCCGGAATATCATACATAATTTGCAACAAATTTTCCTCCATGATTGCACGCAAACCACGCGCACCGGTTTTACGCTCAATAGCTTTTTGCGCAATTGCGCGCATTGCCTTGTCCGTGATATTAAGCTTAACATTTTCCATCTCAAACAAAGTCTGATACTGCTTAACAAGAGCATTTTTGGGCTCTGTCAAAACCTTAACCAACGCATCTTCATTCAAATCATCGAGTGTTGCAATAATCGGCAAACGACCGACAAATTCCGGAATCAAACCAAATTTCAACAAATCCTCAGGTTCGACATTTTTTAAAACCTCACCAATTCCTTTGTCTTCATGCTTGTCAACATTGGCTCCAAAACCAATTGAAGTTTCACTGCCGCGTTGCCCGACGATTTTTTCCAAACCGGCAAAAGCCCCGCCGCATATAAACAAAATATTAGTCGTATCAACGTGCAAAAACTCCTGTTGCGGGTGTTTTCTGCCACCTTGCGGAGGGACATTGGCAACCGTACCCTCAATAATTTTCAGCAAGGCCTGTTGCACTCCCTCTCCGGAGACATCACGCGTAATAGACGGACTATCGGTTTTGCGAGAAATTTTATCAATTTCATCAATATAAACAATACCGCGTTGAGCTTTTTCTATATCATAGTTTGCTGCTTGAACCAACTTCAAGATAATATTCTCGACATCCTCACCGACATAACCGGCCTCTGTTAACGTCGTTGCATCTGAAATCGCAAACGGAACATCTAAGATTTTAGCCAAAGTTTGTGCCAACAGAGTTTTACCACTACCGGTCGAACCAATCAAAATGACATTCGACTTAGCAATATCAACATCCGACTTGCTCTGTTGATTATTCAAGCGTTTATAGTGGTTATAAACAGCGACAGACAAAACCTTCTTAGCTTCATCTTGCCCGATAACATACTGATCCAAAAATTCTTTAATTTTAGAAGGTGTCGGTAACTTCTCAGGTGTAATACCGGCTTCTGCTTTAGCTTCCTTGGCCATTTCATCGGAGACGATGTTGATACAAACCTCAATGCACTCATCACAAATATAAACACCGCGACCGGCAACCAACTTCTTGACTTCCGCTTGACTTTTTCCGCAAAAAGAACAATGCAGCATTTCTTCTTCACTACTCATCTTCACACCTATTTAATTTCATTACGGTTAGTAACAATATGGTCAATCAATCCGAATTTAAGAGCTTCTTCCGGTGTCATAAAATTATCACGATCCATTGCTTTTTCAATGACTGCCAATTTCTGCCCGGTATTATCGGCATAAATCTTATTCAAGCGCTTACGCATATCTAAAATCAGTTTAGCCTGAATCTCAATATCCGCAGCCTGACCTTTAGCGCCACCGGAAGGTTGATGAATCATAATTTGAGAATTCGGTAAAGAAAATCTCTTTCCTTTAGCACCACCGGCTAACAAAAATGACCCCATTGAGCAAGCCTGACCGATACACAATGTGTTTACGTCACAAGAAACATATTGCATCGTATCATACATGGCCATACCGGAAGTAATGACACCGCCCGGAGAATTAATATACAGGAAAATATCTTTCTTAGGATTTTCCGATTCCAAAAACAGCAATTGCGCACACACCAAAGACGAAACTTCATCATTAACCTCACCGGTCAAAAAGATGATTCTTTCCTTGAGTAAGCGAGAATAAATATCAAACGAACGTTCGCCTTTGGAGGTTTGTTCAATCACCATCGGCACAAGCATATCACGGGCTTCCAACATATTTCTTTCCTTAAACATATTTCGAACTTATTCTATTCTAGATAAAGATAATCAACAAAAGGTTAACACAAATAATTTTATATCATTTTTCGACCGCTGACACCTAACAAAATAATCGCAATTGCAACACAAATTAATGCCATCACCTGTAAAAAATCAAATTTTTCGCCCAGACACCAATATCCCATCATTTGCGTAGCAACCAAATTTAAGCTTAGGGCTAACGGAAAAACAATAGTCACGGGGTACACTCGTAACAGCCAAATCCAAAGAATAAAACTTACGCCGTAACACCCTATTCCCAAACACATATCCCAACTCATGACCACCGGAGCTGACTTAATTTTATACAGCCCGCACACACTCAACACGGTTTGGAAAATGATTCCTACAGCACCGAATATCATTTCTCAGCCTCCAACCATAGATTTTTACCGCAAATCCGCCCACCGGTTATCTTATCACACAGAATGCTGACAGGCACAATCACCTTATCATACCACTTCAAAAGTTTCGGATTGATAGCACCATTTCCTTTATTCAACCACTTATAAACGAGCGTTGCGAACCATCCGCAAAAATCTTTATAGACACAACAAGTAACCCTAAAACCGACACTTTCCACTTTAGCAATAAGCTCTTTACGGGTATAACGACGATAATGACCGACCTTTTTATCCATTGCAGAGTACAAACAGGGAAACGCCGGCACAAACAAACACAATTTTCCTTTACGGCTCAAAACGTGATACATTTCTTTTAAGCTTGCAACATCATCTTCTATATGTTCCAACACATTAAAACTGTAAATCAAATCTATAGCTTCACACTCTTGCAGGGAACTAATCTTTTCAACGACTTTATCACAATACATAGCATCTAGATTATCGGCCGGTTCCAAAGCAATAACCTTAACATCAGGTTTCTGCCGTTGCAACTGCTTAGCAAACACCCCTGTCCCGGCACCGAAATCTAAAATTTTTCGTTCATGTCCGCACAAACTTCTACACACCATTTGCAGCAAATAAGCATTATAATTTTTTGCCGTCTCCATCACATCTAAATTATCTTTACCCGCATAATCCATAGCTAATTGCCGCTTTTTTCATTATATTGCAAATACATCAAACGTCGTGTTTCTTTACGATTCTTGGCAACACTGTCCAACAAAAAACCGATTAACAAACTGAAAACCGCACACATTTCCAAACCGACCACAAAAATAGTGGTTGGCAACCGAGGAACAAATCCCGTTCTGAAAAACTCTGCAATAACGGGAATACCGAACCCTAATCCTAACAAAAAGAATAATAAACTGACCCAACTAAACACAAATAAGGCCCGTTCATCTTTAACCAGATTGACAATCATCAACAAAATGCGCATTCCGTCTTTGTAGGTCGATAATTTACTCTCCGATCCCTGCGGACGTGCAAAATATTGAGTTTCAACTTCCTTAATCGGCAAACGCGAAGACAATGCATAAACCGTCAACTCTGTCTCTATTTCAAAGCCGGCAGATTGCGCCGGAAATGATTTCACAAATCGACGTGAAAAAACCCTGAAACCCGACAACATATCTTCCAAAGGATACTTAAAGAAATATTGTACAATATGGGTCAGCAACCAGTTTCCCCAACGATGCCCAACCCGATAGGCATTCAAATCCACCTCTTTTCTGGCTCCGATAACCATATCTAAATTTTCATCTTGCAGTGTTTGAATTAATTTCGGAGTAGCCTCAATTTCATATGTTTCATCGCCATCACTCATCACATAGATATCCGCATCAATATCTGCAAACATCCGCCTAACCACATTTCCTTTTCCCTGCCTCGTCTCGAAACGAACAATTGCCCCGGCTTTTTTCGCTTCTTCAATCGTATTATCGGTAGAATTGTTATCATAAACATAAATGTCAGCATAAGGTAAAACCTTTCGGAAATCGGAGACAACCTCGCCGATAGCAACCCCCTCATTATAACAAGGAATCAAAACAGCTACTTTCATTTTTTTATCCATAACTATCCTCCTTCTATAATCTTTTATTTATTTAAAATTTTATTTGTTTCACGCAAATAGGTTTTTAAACGATCATCCATTGATACTTCAGCATCACCATTCCACCTCAATTTTCGATGTTTTTCCGGCTCAACAAAAATCTGCTCTTTTAGTTCCTGCGGCACACAAATATCAACAATATCGACATAATTTTGCAGAACACGGCAATACATTCCTTCTTTTTCAAGCTTTTTTCGCTGAATTTGAGCATTTCTGAAAAAAGCGGCATCCTTTCCGTTTATGTTATAGGTAATAAGAGACACAATCGGTCCTTGGTGTTCATTCACAATTTCCTCTCGAACTTTGCTCAACTTTTTTTGCTCTAAAAAATCAATATTTTCCCCGACATTACCGTTCGCATACGCAACGATCCGATTCGACTGGTCTCCGACCAACTGTGCCGCAACCATAGCAATAGGAAAACCATAGGTTTTTACCAAAGCATTCTCCGGCAAATTAATTTTTTCCGTTTTCATAAACGGAAGAGAATTTCCCCAAACGGCTAAATAATATGGAACTTCAGAAATCAAAGCATAAAACCCGATAATCTTCAATGAAAGTAAAATCGCCCCACCAACGATTGATGACAATGTAAGCTTTTGGAAAAATTTAACAATGATAATCGCCGATAACATCTCTACCGGAATAATATAACGCATAATTGAAAATAAATATGCCCAAATCACAAACGAAAATAACAAAAAAACATATAGCAAAAGATAGTGCTTCTCCGGCAACTTCCGTCCTTGACACAACCAACGAATAAATAAGTAAAGCGCAATAAAATAGGTTAAAGCATACCGTAAATCCCAAAAGGCGTTCTCTGCTAAATATCTATCTCCCTCATAAGACTTAAAACTGATAAGAACAGGTAAAAACAATTTTTGCCACCAAGTCGTTTTAGAAATATATTGAATATCTCTAAAACTAAAATCACCAAAATAGTCCGAATGGAAAATATTATTCAAAAACGGAAAAAACGGATTATCGAATTTGCTATAGAGTTGCCACATCCACCAACCATTCGTCAGTAAATATCCGCCTAATCCGCACACTGCAAAAAGAATAATTTCTTTACGGTTGACCGCCAATGGCTTTGCACAAACAATCAACGTCATACCCAAAGCAACACAATACATAACAACCGTTGGCTTGAGCCCCAACGCACCACCCATCAATAAACCGCTCACCAACCAAACCCATTTTGACCGCTGAGCATCCCGAATATGTTTAAGAACAATATAGAACCCGCACAATATTAAAATTGAAACCTGAATCTCATTTGAGGATATTCCTAATTGCGAAAAACTGGAAAATCCCGTAACCCCGATAAGAAAAGTAGCCAGGAAAGCAAGCGGTTCCTTCCTAAAATCAAAAAAGATACCGACGATTTTGTAAAAGACAAATGCTAAAATCCCATAATAGCTACCTTGCACAAATTTGACAAGAGCATCGTCGCCCCAGGTTTTCATCATCAAATAATGCGGAACATCCAATAACGGGTTAAAATAAGTATTAACCATAGCCGGCGCAATATCATACCCCAACCGCCCTTTCAGGAACGCCCAAGCATTATAATAGTGATAGTTTGCCAAATCCCATTGTATTTCAGAGGGAAATAAGACCTGAATCATGCCGGCAATAACAATCAAACAGACCAATATCAAAACATCAAAAACAAAAGTTTGTTCTTTTATCATCGATAATACCATCTCTGTTATATTTATTTCAACAATAAATAAAAAAAACCCCTTTGCTAAAAAATTAGCAAAGAGGTTTTCTTAAATCAACCACATCTATCAATCTATGCAGATTTTTTAGTTGCCTTCGGCTTAGACGTAGATGTTTTTGCTTTCGGCTCAGCCTTTGTCTCTGTTTTAGAAGATGACTTTTTAGCTGAAGACTTTGTTGTTTCACTAAAATCATACAATTCTTCCAAGCTGACTACCTTTTCAGAGACATTAGATTTCTCAAAAATATAATCAACAATTTTCTCTTCAAAAACAGGAGCTTTCAGAGATTCAACAGCCTGCTTATTTTTCAGATAAAAATCAAAGACTGCCTTTTCCTGTCCCGGATATTTACGAGCCTCATTCATAATGGCGCGATTAATATCATCAGGAGTTATATTAATTTTGGCTGATTTTCCGATTTCGGAAAGTAACAACCCGAGCTTAACACGACGAACGGCAATATCTTTGTATTCTGCGAACAATTTATCTTCAGGTTTTGCTTTTTCTTCTTCATCTAACTGATTGTGTTTCTTGGCATTGTTGTATTGGTCAATAATAGCTTTATACTCAGCATCAACCAACCCCTGAGGAACATCAAAGTTGTACTCTTTATCCAAATTATCCAGCAATTGACGTTTTAATTTCATACGGCTGGCCGCATCGTAATCAGTTTTAATACGTGTTTTAATGGCGTCCTTAAGTTTTGCCAAATTCTCTTCACCCATTGATTTTGCAAATTCATCATTAATTTCAACTTCTTTGGGCTCACGTAATTCCTTAATTTCAACGGCAAATACCGAATCTTTACCTGCCAAATCTTTGGCATGATAGTTCTCAGGGAATTTCACCTTAACATCAACCTTCTCACCGGATTTTTTACCGATTAACTGATCTTCAAAACCTGGGATAAACGAACCGGAGCCAAGTTCTAACGGATAATTTTCACCTTTTCCGCCCTTGAACTCAACCCCATCAACAGAACCGACAAAGTTAATAACAACCGTATCACCTTTTTGGGCTGCACGATCCTCAGATACTTTAACAACCTTACGACGAGCTTGCGCCAAATATTTCAAAGTCTTTTCGACCTCTTCTTCCGGAACTTCGGCAACCGGTTTCTCTAACTTAATTGTACTCAAATCACCGCATTTAATCTCCGGTAAAATTTCGAACGACATTTCAAAATTAATATCTTTACCTTCTTCAAACTTATCCAGCTTAATATCCGGAGTCATCGCCGGGGTTAATTTCTTAGAAGTCAGGACCTCACCGGCGGCCTCGTTAATCATTTCATCAAGAGCTTCGCCCAAGACAGCCGGACGAAATTTCTGCATCAACATCGCTTTTGGGGCTTTGCCCGGGCGGAAACCGGGAAGTTTTGTTGTTTTGCTTAAAGCACTAATCTTATTAGAAATCTTATTTTCGAAGTCTGCATTTTTAATCGTAACTGCGAAAACTCTTTTTAATCCCTCGGATTTTAACTCTTTTGCGTTCATTATATTCTCTTTGCTACAAAAAATTAAACCACTTTGCCTATGGCAAACTGGTGCGGACGGAGAGACTTGAACTCTCATGACTTGCGCCACAGGAACCTAAATCCTGCGTGTCTACCAATTTCACCACGTCCGCAAAACGATTATTGGTTGCTTGAAATAGTACATAAAAAATTCTTTAGGTCAAGATAAAATTCACAATCTCAATAAAAATATTGTATTCTCGAATAATGTTTATATAATATCGCTAAGTAATAATATGACCATAGGGAGTACGATTGTGTTGTCTCACTCATTAAGATACGGATTTGCAGTTCTTTTAACCGCCACCTCATTGACCGCTTGCGGACTCACTGGCGACAGTTCCGGTGGTTCAGACCTCTTGGACTTTGGCAAAAAAGGTGATTGGGAGTCTGATTTAGCCGTCATTGCTTATACACAAGGAAATTTTGATGAAGCTGATGAACATGTTTTAGAAGCCCTGCACGACAACAAAAAGAATGCCCAGGCATTGCTCGTCGGCGCCTTATTATCTGAAAAAACCAATCGCCCTAATCGGGCCCGCCAGTATTATGAAGAGATTCTGCTTTATAATGGTAATGAAGTCTCCGTTTTAGGTTCGAGCACACCTCAACCGGAAAAAATTACAGATATTGCCCGCAAACGCCTGCGCCAGCTTAATTTACGCCAAAACAAATTAATTATTGAGGATAAGCAGGGTAATAAAGTATTCAACATCAGCAATGAAGCTTCCGTTAAAAACGGCACCAAAGCCATGCAAGATGCCCTGGCACTCCGCAAAAAACATCAAGGAACAAGTACGGCGAACAGCGCTGCAATAGAGTCGCTATTCAATGATGGTGAAAAAAATACAATTTCACGTTTCATCATCTTAAAAGAATTAGCCGAAAACGACATGATTACCAAAGAAGAGTTTTTACGTGCTCGTCAAGCAAATATCGGTGGTTTACTGCCGTTGACTTATGCACCGGCATCCTCACAGGTTATTAAACCAGTCCCCTCTTCCCGCATTATCATGGATCGTATTAATGCACTTAAATCAGCCCTGGAAGATCGAGCCATTTCCGCCAAAGAATTTTCGGCTGAAAGAAATTTGATTATTGAGGCGATTCTTCCCCCGTCTCCGGCTCAACGTCTCAAAAGAAAAGCCCCTTCCAAAGAGATTATCACTGCGGCAAAAGATTTGCGTAAATTAGAAGTTTTGTACGATCTCAACCTCATTACCTCCGGTGAGAAGGATAAAGAAAAAGCCTTAATAGAACAAGCCTTAGGCTTAAACGGCAATTCTTCCGCCACAACAGAAGGTCAAGCTGTGCAAACAGGAACTGCTCCGGACCAAACAACAGTAACCGTAACCACAACCGCAACCACGGTTCCCGTTCCGGTCACAATTACGACAGCCCAACCGCAGGTTATCGCGCAGCCGCAAATTATTCAACAGCAGCCTCAGATTATTCAAACGACTCAAGACATTGTTAAATTGGCGGAACCCGCCCCGATAACCCCTGAAGAAGTTATTGCCCCGACAACGATTCCTGCCAATAAACCGAGTCCCGAGGCTCAACCGATTATTCCGGCTGTATCAAGTCCGTTTATTGACCATTAATATATAAAAAACAGAGAACAAATAATGAATAACAATAATCCTCGCAAGACATTTGCGATTATCTCTCACCCTGACGCGGGTAAAACAACCTTAACAGAAAAACTATTACTCTTCGGTGGTGCCATTCAACAAGCCGGCGCGGTTAAAGCCCGTGGTGAAAATCGTCGTGCCCACTCAGACTGGATGAAAGTCGAGCAAGAGCGTGGTATTTCCGTTGCATCATCCGTGATGACTTTTGATTACAAAGATATTACCTTTAATCTGCTCGATACGCCGGGACACGAAGATTTCTCTGAAGATACCTACCGTGTATTAACGGCTGTTGACTCATCAATCATGGTTATTGATTCCGCCAAGGGTATTGAAACACAAACCAAAAAATTATTTGAAGTATGCCGTCTCCGCAACGTCCCGATTATTACTTTTATTAATAAATTGGACCGTGAGGGGTTAGATCCGTTTTTATTGCTTGATGATATTGAAAAAACATTAGCATTAGATGTCACACCAGCCAGTTGGCCAATCGGCATGGGAAAAGATTTCTTAGGGTGCTATGATCTCCTCAACGACCAATTAATTTTAATGAACAAAACCGGCAATAAAGGGCAGATTAATGTGACTATTGAAACTTGCCAAGGCTTATACGATGAAAAGCTTGATAAATTACTTCCTGAATATGCTGTTACCAAACTGCGTGAAGATGTCACCATGGTCAGAGAGCTCTGCCCTGCTTTCGATAAAGAATTATATCTGGCAGGAGCATTAACACCGGTCTTTTTTGGCAGTGCCATTAATAACTTTGGGGTTAAGGAAGTCCTCGAAGGCCTGCATCAATTAGCCCCCCTGCCTCGTCCGCATCCGGCTGTGGAGAGAGAAGTTAAACCGGACGAAACCAAAGTAACGGGATTTATTTTTAAGATTCAAGCAAACATGGATCCAAAACATCGGGATCGCATTGCATTTATGCGTTTATGTTCCGGGCACTTCAAACGCGGCATGACCTTAACGCAAGTTCGCACCGGTAAAGGACTGAAAGTTCCGACCCCGGTTATGTTTTTAGCTCAAGAAAGGGAGTTAGCTGAAGATGCCTATGCAGGAGACATTATCGGCATTCCCAATCACGGTCAACTACGCATCGGCGATAGCCTGACAGAGGGTGAAAAAATCCATTTTACGGGAATACCGAGTTTTGCGCCGGAACTGCTTAAAAGCGTCCGCGCTCTTGACCCGCTCAAATCAAAACATTTAGGTAATGCCCTGCAACAAATCGCTGAAGAAGGCGGTGCCAGTGTTTTCAAACCGATTGTCGGCTCTGAATGGATTGTCGGCGTAGTCGGAACATTGCAATTTGAAGTCATGGCTGACAGGATTCGCTCAGAATTCGGAATTCCGGTTATTTTTGAACCGACACAATACTATACGGCCCGTTGGGTATCATCAGAGGATAAAAACGAGTTCAAAAAATTCCAAGATACAAACCAACTAAACATTGCCGAAGATCACGATGGTGCAATTGTTTTCCTGGCTCGAAACGCTTGGCACTTAGGGAAAATTCAGGAAGATTTTCCGCATTTAATACTTAAAACAACACGAGAACAAATCATTTAAAATAATAAAAGCACCTGATACACAGGTGCTTTTATTAGCTAAGTTACTCGACGGGCATACAAATAACCGGTCTCAGGATATAACTGCCACGTCCACCCGGAGCCTGTCCTCTTGAAGGGTGAGAACAAATCCACAAATCATGACACGCATATTCTGTAGCTGTCCAATAAGACCCTTCCCAAATAGGTTTGCCACACATTTGCAAAGCTGCATTTACCTCATTGATATGAAAAGAAATCATCTCGTGAGAATAAAGCGACAAGAGACAAAGCTTCTGACCCATCTTCTCAGACAAAGATTTCAGCATATCACCCAATTGCGCTTGACTGCAACTCTCTTCCAGAAAAACATCTCCGTATATGATATTGTATTGCACCAAAACAACAATTGCTTTCAATGGCTTGCCGGTAATAATCTCTTTGGAAAAAGTATTATCCTCATACCAACAATATCCGGGCTTAACATCACGCAAATTTTCAACAAATAACAACCTTGTGCTCTGTTGAGCGTTTTGAATTTCTCGTTTCATAATGATATGTATTTAATTAATGAATAATAAGTAAACTGAAGAACAATGTAAAAATTTTCCCGACAATTTGCAAATAAAAAAAACAGTTCTGAACAACAAAACCTTACTTTTATTTAATATCTACTCAACCGTCCAATACCGTGTTCCTAAAGCATTACGGACTGTATAAACTTGTAATTTTTTTCCGATATCATAAATAGCCAAAGCCCCTTCATCTGAAAAATCTTTTCCCTCTATCATCAATCCGCCGTGTTTCATTAAGACGATTTTATTTTTATAAACACAACTTTTTTTATCACACACCAAGGGTAAAACATTAACATCAGTCATTTTCCCTTGATAAATAGATCTCAATTTTTTTCGTTGATTTTCAGTCAAAGAGGCTAAGGCCAACTTCTCTGACCACATTTGTTTCGTAAAATAATTACCTCGATTGGGCAAAATAACCATTCGTCCCTGATTATTCTTAACTGCAAAACTTTTTGCTCCGGCATCGGTTAAAACATCAGGGAATTTCACCGTTAAAATCGACAGATACCCAAGCAAAATAAGCAACCACCCCCAATGACGCCACTTGCTTTGCCAAATTGCCAACCACAAACCACCGAAAACAATCAACATCAATCCCCATGACGGCATAGAAACAACCTGATAGGATGCATGAGGTAAATGTGCAACATAATCAGTAATTTGATTCACCTGCGCTATTCCTTGACCGACGATCCATAAAGAAATTTTCTCGAGCCCTAACGGCCATAATAAGAGACTGAATAACACCGCCGGCATAATCCACAACGCAATAATCGGTCCGGCAAGCAAATTTGCCAAACTGGTATAAAGCGAAATTCGATTAAAATGATAAATAACAAACGGTAATGTTGCCATACTGGCGACAAAGTCAGCCACCACAATCCCGACTAAATAGAGGACGATTGTTTTACACAAACCATAAATACTTTTATATCGCTGCGATTGAGAAGAAAAACTTACATGTTTCTCATAAAAAGCAACTAACATAATCACGGCCGCAAATGACATTTGAAAACCGGCACTGATTATCATCTGCGGTTCAAAAATAAGCAAAATCAGACCTGCCCAGGCAACCATTCGCATGGAAATAGCACGTCTTCCGACCAGAATGCCGCATAAGACCAAGGTTGTCATAATAAATGCCCGTTGCGTCGAAATTTGCCACCCAGAAATAACCAGATATATAAAGCTCATCAAAATAGCCACAACCGCTGCAATTTTTTTTGTATCATAGCGTAATGCAATCGCCGGAAAATATGACGCAATTGACCTCACCAACCAAAACATTAATCCGGCCAACATACCCATATGTAAACCGGAAATAGCCAAGAAATGTGCCAAACCGGCATCTCGATATGCTTCTGTTTGCTGAACGCTTATACGACCACGCTCGCCGGCAATAACCGCCGCGGCAACGCCGGCCGTCTCCGGAGGTAAAACGGCATAAATTTTCGTAACCAATGCTTGTCGGATACGTTCAATTTTGGGGAGAAAATAACCAGCCCTTATACCAATCTCGGAACACGCAATGCGATGCACGGAAACATCACTGTACCCCGTCCCCTTAATACCCTGAAAAAATTGCTGACGATTGAATTGATAGCCGTTAATCATATTGGGCATCATCAACGGGCGCAAGCTGGCAACCAACTCCACACAATCGCCGCTCCCGATATCCTCTGCGGATTGCATTAAGGTAATACGGTACGCCCCGGCTAAAGGTTGATCATCAAAATCACGCAAATGAGTCATCAATAAATATCGCCGTCCGCGATAAGTATACCCACTGCTCGTCACATAACCTTTGAGATATGAGACCAGTTCATTTTTTAATAACGGCACATGATGAATATGATAAGCTCTGGCTTGGATGTTAACAAACCCCAAAACAAAAATGGCCGCCCAACTTATCACCATGAGTGCTGAAACATTTTGTCGCCACAGATATGCGGCAATAATCAAAGTCTCAACAACTGCTAACGACCACCAAATCGACGGTTCAAACCTTAAGCTGAAATAACTCAAAATACCTGCAGCGAAAACAACCGGATACCATAAAAAGATCCGTTCTTGTTCTTTTTCCAGAATCTTATTCAGTTCATAACGGAAAACCGACATTTTATTTATTCTCTTTGCTTACAGTTGCTCCGCAATTTTTTTATAAGCCAAAGCATATTCGCTGTTCGGATGAGCATGAACAATCGGTATCCCCCGATCAGCAGTTTCTCGAATGGCGATGTGTAAAGGGATTTCACCCAAAAACCGCTCTCCCATCTGCCCTGCTGTAATCTGAGCACCGGCATGACCGAAAATATCAGCGCGCGTTCCGCACTTTTCACAAATATAATAACTCATATTTTCAACAATACCGGCAATCGGCACGCCGACCGCCTTAAACATATTAACGCCCTTAACGGCATCTATCAGAGCAATGTCCTGAGGGGTAGAAACAATGACTGCCTCATCAATTTTCATCTTTTGAGAGAGGGTGATTTGAATATCACCTGTTCCCGGAGGCATATCGACCACCATAACATCAATCTCTCCCCAATTCGTATCATTAAACAATTGTCCGATAGCACCGCAGGCCTTAGCACCGCGCCAAATTAAAGGTGTATCCCGATCAATCATACTACCGATTGACATTGCTTTAATACCTAATGCTTCAAAGGGCTCAAAATGCCTGCCGTCATAAGAAATAGCCGGTTGTTCCTCAAACCCGAGCATCGTCGGAACGGACGGACCATAAATATCCGCATCAAAAACGGCGGTCTTATACCCCAATTGAGACAGCGCCAAGGCTAAATTAACGGCTGTTGTTGACTTACCGACCCCGCCTTTTCCTGAAGCGACCGCTATAATCTTTTTAACGGAAGGAACATTCCATTTTCCGTCATCCGGATTAAGTGAAGGAGCAACTTTATCTGCCGTAAAAACAACAAAGACTTTACGTCCTTTACCTGCCTTTGCCAATTCTTTTTGTAAATCTTCAATTTTGGGAGAGCTCTCAACATTTTTCTGCAAAGTTACAATGATCCGCTTTTCCAAAACACTGACACTGTCAATTTCTTCTGGTTTAAAATACGATTCGACAATTTTTTTAATTTTTTCTTCCATTTTGTTTTCCTGTTAATAACCTCTGACAAAAATTGTTTTGTAAATATAATTATATTATATATGTAAACAACGCAATACAAATATTGAAAGGTGCACAAATGGCAAAAGACAATGGTCCTTGGGGGAAGAATGAAAATATAAGCCCTTGGGGAGAAAGCAGCGAAAAATTAAATAAACCGAAAGTAGTTGATTTTTCAACCATAGAACATCTTAAAAATGATGATGGTTTTGATTTCAAACCGGGGTTAATTATCTTGATTGCTCTGATTCTATGGATGCTCTCCGGTTTTTATCAAATTCAGCCCAGCGAACAAGGCGTTGTCACACGTTTTGGTGCCTATATAACCACGACCGACGCCGGTCTGCACTACCATCTGCCCTACCCGATTGAAAACGTCGTTAAAGTCAATACCACACGGGAACGCAGTATCAATCTCGGTATTATGGAAGATCAACGCAATAAAATGCAATCTTTTACCGAAAGTCATATGCTCACCGGCGATGAAAATATTGTTGATATTAACTTGACCATCGTATGGCGTATCAGTAACGCCAAAGATTATCTCTTCAGCATGCGCAGCCCTGATACAACCGTTCAAGTTGCCGCTCAGTCTGTTTTAAGAGAAATTGTCGGACAATCCGAAATGCAACCGATTATCACCGGTGATCGAGGCAAAGTTGAAGATGAAACAAAAGAAGAACTGCAAAAAGTCTTAAATGAATTCCAATCCGGCATCGAGATTGTCCGTGTCAAATTACAAAAAGCTGACCCGCCGCAACAAGTCGTTGATGCCTTTAATGAAGTACAACGTGCCAAAGCCGATATGGAAAGATTCAAAAATGAGGCTGAAGCTTATCGCAACGAAATCATTCCGCAAGCCCGTGGTGAAGCTGCTCAAAAACTGCAAGACGCGGAGGCATATCAAGCCGCGGTTGTCAACAAAGCAAAGGGTGAAGCCGAACGTTTTAATTCTGTATATAAAGCCTACACACAAGGCAAAGACGTAACGGCCACCAGAATGTATTTGGAAACCATGGAAAACATTATGAATAATTCGCACAAAATTATTCTCGATTCTTCTGCAAAGGGGAACAATGTGCTACCGCTACTGCCGCTCAATACGAACAAACAATAGGAGAAAGATGATGCGTTCTAATATTAAATACTATTTCGCCGCTGTCGGCTTGATTGCTTTGTTTGTCCTACTCAACTCGGTATATATCGTTAATCAGGCGGAACAAGCCATTGTTCTGCAGTTTGGGGAACCTAAACAGGTTGTTAAGGACCCCGGATTGAAATTTAAGGTTCCGTTTATCCAAAATGTTGTTTTTTATGACATGCGGCTCTTAAACTTAGATCCTCCGGCACAAGAGATTGTTTTAAATGATAAAAAACGTCTTGATGTTGATAGTTTTACCCGTTATCAGATTGTTAATCCGCTCAAATTCTACCAAACCGTTCGCACCGAAGAACAAGCTCAAAGTAAATTGGCAGAAATTGTCAATTCATCGGTGCGCAAAATTTTAGGTAAAATCACATTACAAGAATTACTCTCCGAACAACGGACACATATCATGCAAGACATCAGCAAAGCCGTAAAAGTTGATGCCCAGCAAATCGGTGTCAGTGTTGCCGACGTCCGTATTCGTCGTGCCGATTTACCGTTGGAAGTTCTGCAAGCTATCAACGCTCGTATGAAAACCGAGCGTGAGCGTGATGCCAAAGAATTTCGCGCCAAAGGTCAGCAACAAGCACAACAGATTCGCGCCGCAGCAGAAAAAGAGAAAACCATCATTATCGCTGAAGCCGAAAAACAAGCGCAAATTAAAAGAGGTGAAGGCGACAAAGAAGCCATTAAAATCTGGAATGATGCCGCCAATCAGGATAAAGCATTTTTTGAATTTTATCGTTCTTTGCAAGCATACAGAAAATCTCTGAGTGATGGTGAAGCCTCCATGATTTTATCACCGGAATCAGACTTTTTCAAATACTTCCGCAAATCTCTTAAAATCGGGAAGGAAAATAACTAATGCGCAAACTTAACTTTTGTGTTTTAGGAGCAGTAACGATACTGTCAACTGTTTCTGCGCAAGCACAATCCACACTGCCCTCATTTGCTGATTTAATTGAAAAAGTACAACCATCTGTCGTCAACATTTCCACCACCACCCTCAGTGAGGAAGGAAACAATGATATAGCCCCCGAGAGTGAAACCCTCGGCTCCGGATTCATCATCAGTACAGACGGATATATTGTCACCAATCAACATGTGATTGATCATGCCAAAGTAATTAACGTAACCTTGTATAATAACGAAAAAAACGAAGCCGCAATTATCGGAAAAGACGAGAAAACGGATTTAGCCGTTCTCAAAATTGAAACTTCAACGGCACTGACACCGATTACATTCGGTGATTCCGATACCTTACGTGTCGGTGATTGGGTCTTAGCCATTGGCAATCCGTTCGGATTAGGAAGCAGTGTAACAGCCGGTATCGTTTCTGCCAAGGAAAGAGATATTGAATCCGGCCCTTATGATAATTTTATCCAAACTGACGCCGCTATTAACCAGGGGAATTCAGGCGGTCCTATGTTCAATCAAAAGGGAGAAGTAATCGGTGTGAACAGCGCTATTTTTTCCACAACCGGCAACGCCATGGGCGTAGGTTTCGCAATGCCTTCAAAAATGGCTCAATGGGTTATTAATCAACTCAAACAAAAAGGGAAAGTCACACGCGGATGGATCGGTATTAGCATACAACCGGCAGCTCAACCGGATAAAGGGATTTTAATTTCCCGCATTACTGAAGATTCTCCGGCCCAAAAAGCAGGATTACAAGCCGGTGATATTATAAGCAAATTCAACACAGTACCGCTTACTTCAGCAACCAATTTATCACGAATCATTGCCGAAAGCGCTATTGATGAACCTTTGAATTTTGAAGTTTTGCGTAATGAAGAAACCCTAAACATTCAGGTTCGCGCTGCTGAAATGCCGGAAGATATAAACGAAGCTCAGAATAAAGAAACGACTTCTCTGCAAACCGAAAACACAACTGATAAAGAACCGCCTTCAGCTGTTAAAGCCTCATTGGGATTAGAAATTAGCAATCTCACCAAAGAATTGGCAAACCAATATAACCTTCCGCCGCAAGCACATGGTGTTGTAATTACCGCAATGGACGGTGAATCTGATGCCTCGGATAAAGGCTTACAAATTGGTAATTTAATCACCCACGTTGATAAAAAAGAAGTATTGGACACCTCAAGCTTTTATGACTATATCAAAGAAGCTCAAAATGAGCATAACCGCCCTGTCCTGCTAACCATTCAAAATGCTGAAACAGAGCATTTTGTCGCCATAAAGTTGAAAAAATGAGCCAGATTGATTTTTACCATTTGCAAAAACAAAGCTTAGAACAAGTCCTACCCAAACTTGTCGAAAAGGCTTATGCAACCGGCAAACATATCAAAATAAAAGTCGGCAACGACGCTCGTGTTGAATTTATTAATGCTGCTCTGTGGACATACGATGACGAAGCTTTTTTACCCCACGGCACAAAAAAAGACGGCTTTGCCAAAGAGCAACCTATTTGGATAAGTGCCGAAGATGACAACCCCAATCAGGCAGATATGTTGTTTTTAGTGGATGGTGCTGATATAGAGTTAGCTCAAGCCGAACAATTTACAAGAATTTTCAATATCTTTGATGGCAATGATGAACATGCTCTTCAACAAGCCCGCACATTTTGGAAAAATATTTCAGCTACGAATAACAGCAAAAATTATTTTCAGCAGGATGAAAACGGCCATTGGCACAAAAAAAATTAGTAAAAAAGCAGCTTAGGAACCCCAAGCTGCTTTTTTATTAATTACAATCGATGTACAATAACAGGCCGAATATAGGCCATATAACCGGGACTCACATGACGCACATCCCAATCATAAAGATTGACAATTTTCGGAGTCGTCGATTGAACCCAAAAGCAATCCTCGCTCCAAGGAAGCTTCTTAGCTTCACGGAGACGAGCATTAATGAGAGTTTTGTTAACAAAAACCTCATGCATCAAATCCGAAGTGGGCTCAATAGAAACAATACCTCTACTCGCCAACAATGCAAGCATTTCATGAGAATAAAAATTTGCATTTTCTCTATGTCCGAAACGGACCAGAAAACTATCACCATAAACAATGTCTCCATCTGCGAAAAGGACAACAGATTTCAACTGTTTACTCGGATCGATCGTCATAGAAACGACATCACCTTCATACCAAAACATACCAGGCTTAACCCAGCGTACATTGTGTTTTCTTAACTCAAATTCTCCCATAGCTAATTATACTTTAATAATAACAATATCCTATACACTACTACATAAAAAACTACCAAAAATCAATAAAAAAATTGCCTTCAGATCACTAAAGGCAATTTTTGTTCAAACAACTCAAATAAACTAAGCAGCTTTATTCATCTTAGACGCAGCAAATTCGTTCATTTTAGAAATGACATAATCCAAATCTTCATTGTCCAGATATGGTGTCATCGGAATAGAAAGAACTGTCTTAGACAATTTCTCGCAAACCGGAAGTTGACGTGTATTCCACTTTGCATAAGCTGTCTGTGTATGAACAGGACGCGGATAATATGCGCCGCAAGGAATACCATTCTCCTTCAAATAAGCCATTAACTCATCACGATCATCACAGTTAATTGTGTAGAGCGCATAAGCGGATTGGCAATTAGGCAAAATTTGTTGCTTACGATAATAATTGCTGAGTTCATTATCATAGCGGCTGGCGACACGATAACGATCTTTTAATTCCTGATCAAATACTTTTAATTTTTGCAAAACGACTGCCGCCTGGAAAGTATTCATACGCCCTGTCATACCCAAACGAACATTGTCATAATGATCTTCAGGGCTCATTCCATGAACACGGCAAGATTGAACTAAAGCATTTTCGTCATCCGTATGAGAGAACACAGCACCACCATCACCATAACAAGCTAACGGTTTGGTCGGATAGAAAGAAGTTGCTGTCATATCAGCAATAGATCCTGCTTTCTTTCCATGGTAAACAGAACCATAAGACTGGCAAGAATCTGACAAAACTTTCATACCGTTTTTATGAGCAATTTCGATAATAGCATCATAATCACAAGGAGAACCGAAAATATCAACCGGAATAACAGCTTTCAAGTTCAATTTCCCTTCTGCCTTAACCTCTTGAATGGCACGTTCCAAATCTTTCGGATCCATATTGTATGTATTGGGATCAGAATCAACAAAGATAGGCGTTGCACCGAGCAAAACAGGAGCTTCTGCCGAAGCAACAAAGGTGAAAGAAGAAACAAATACGGCATCACCGGACTGAACGCCCCAAGACATCAAGGCCAAAGTCAAAGCATCCGTTCCTGAACCGCAAGTTGAACAATTTTTAACATGAGAATATTCAGCCAAGCGAGCATCTAACTCTTTTGTTTCAGGACCTTGAGCATAACCGCCGTGATTCAAAATAGTTTTGAAAGCATTCAAAAAGTTTTCTTGACCGATAACCTTCTGAGATGTTGCACAATCAAACAAATTAATTGGTTTTGTTGGTTTTGTAGTCATTTTATTATCCTTTTCAATATTTCAACTGCTACGGATAATAACAAAAAAAACGCGCATTGCAAAACACAAAACGTTTCCGAGTTGTAACAAATGAATAAAATTGGGTGGAAAGAATAAAATTTATTGATTTAGCAAAAAATAATGTTATATTCGTACTCAGTTTATAACTTAGAAAGGATATCCAAGTGCCTAATAATTATCGGCTTTGTACTGTTTTAGCAGTATTTGCACTGGCGACAACAGCATGTACGACCACATCAGCTCAAGCCCAATCAAGCGCCTTAGAAACATACAATCGTGCTGTGTATAACTTCAACAGCCAATTTCAAAAATACATATTAAAGCCGGTTGCACGCGGATACCGCAAAATTACCAATGCCTACACACGTGAACGCATCAGTAATGCCCTATCAAATGTTAAAGAACCTATTTTTGCCCTTAACCACTTATTACAAGGTGAACCCGTTCAATCAAGTAAAGACATTGCCCGTTTTGCTGTCAATTCAACATTAGGTTTGGCCGGAACATACGATGTCGCCGGTCAGGGCTGGAATTTACCGAAAGCCAAAACCGGTTTCGATGATACGTTGGCAACCTGGGGCGTTGAAGATGGTCCTTTCTTTATGTTACCTTTTGTTGGGCCGAGCACACCACGTGCCGCCATCGGTTTGGCAGGCGATTCGCTGGTTAATCCGGTTTATTGGGCAACAATTAATGACGCCAATGTTCATGATAAAATTTATTATCCGTATATGGCTTTGAATGCTGTTTCTCTCTATGAATCCGGCATGGATGTTTTAGATGACCTGGAACGCAATTCGGTTGATTTTTATGAAACAATGAAATCAGCATACCTGCAAAACCGCAAAGGTAAAGCTGCCGATGATAATGCGGTCAGCTACGATTTTGGTATGGATGATGAAGACGAAGACTATTAACTTTGCAGACGACAAGGAGCTAAATAAATGAAAAAGACTATTTTCACAGCATTAATAACAGCATTATGCTTACACATGAATATCGCGCAAGCCGCCGTAGATGCTACTGGTGCTGAGAAATTCATTCAAAAGATGACCGATGAGGGCATCGAGCAGATTATCAATGCTAATGTCTCCAAGGCGGAGAAACAAACACGTTTCAAAAAATTATTTAATGATGCGTTAGATCTTGATTTTATTGGTAAATATGTTCTCGGACGTTACTGGAGAACAGCGACTTCCCAGCAAAAGACTGATTTCATCAGTACCTATCGCGAACTAAATACAAAAGTTTGGTCAGAGCGCTTTGATGAATTCAAAGGAAAAAACTTTGAATTTAAGGGAACGACCCCTTCTAATTCAGAAGGTCAAATTTTTGTAAATACCATTGTCCCGATGGAGCAAGGCGAACCTGCAACGGTTGTTTGGCGTGTTAAACAAGAGGGTAATACCTTCAAAGTTATTGATATTATCATTGAGAAGGTTAGTCTCACCATGGCTAACCGCAATGAATACACCGCCTATATCAAAAACAACGGTGGTAATATCGATTCTCTCATTAACAACTTAAAAGCAAAGCTAAAATGATGAAAAAACTGGCATATACTTTAGCTGTTTCTTTAAGTATCATCAGTGTATCGCACGCTGATGATACTTTTGTTATGGACACAGCAACCTTAAAAGAAGAGACCCTTAACAAGGCCCATCAAAAAATTTCAAATTATTTTGAGATGATGGATTTGGACAAGGATGGCAAACTGTCAGTCAATGAATGTGCCGGCTCTAATGAAGGATTCGAAAACATTCCCATGTTCTCTCCTGAAGAACTGACCGAACTTAAGAAAAAGATTGACAGTGCTTTTCCAAGGTTTGATAAAAATCAAGACAATTACCTTGATAAAGACGAAGCGCCGGCATACTTTACGTACATTGAAAATATGGCAATGGATAAACAAATTGCTAAAATGGATCTCAACGGAGATGGTAATATATCCGAAGATGAGGTATCACAAATAACACAAAACACGCCCTCTTTAGAGGAACAAATTGCAAAATTCGAAGAAGCCACACAAAAGCTCCAAAATCTGAATGAAGATATTACCGAGAACACAATTGCCAGTGAAGAAGATGCCCTGCAAATGGACGCTGATCATGACGAGAAAATCACCAAAGATGAATATGCAAATTTCATGTTCAATCACCCGAATAACAAAAATCTTGGCTTTTCAAAAGAAGATTATGAGAGCATCTATGATTTGATTGACCAAGATAAAAAGGGCTACATCACACAACAACAATATCAGGACTATCAACAACAAGAACTGCAAAAAACAGTAGCAGACATTGAATCTGCTGATGCAAAAATCATAGAACAAGAAACTCAGAAAATTGATGAAGAAGTAGAAGAATCAAACAATAATGCAGAAAACGTCAACAACGACGAGACAGTTGATAACGCTTTAGAGGTTCAAGATTCCCCTCTTCTAATTGAAGAAACCGCAGAATAATATCTGAATTGTTCGATAAAACAAAGCGTGCTTTAGCAAAAAACTCCGATAATGACGCACGAGTAGTCCATTAGATGAGTTTTTTCATTATAATTTAGGCCACTGCCCCTTAACCAAAGCCTCCAACGACTTATGTTTACGCCCGAAACGCGCTTCATACATCCAATAGTTAGCCATCACGCGCTCGATATAGATACGTGTCTCACGCGCCGGAATGACCTCAATAAATAAAAGAGGATCATTGTTATACTGAACTTTTTTCAGCCATTTATGCAAATTCCCGGGACCGGCATTATACGCGGTAATCACAAAAAACATATTTTTATCTATAAACGATTTTTCCGCCAAGTAAGAAACATATCGCTGACCGAGCATTAAATTATAATCACTCTTAAATAAAACTTTACTGTCTTTTTTAATTGCCGGATTCTTGGTGATATGAAAAGCAGTCGCCGGCATCAACTGCATCAAACCTTTTGCCCCTGCCCGACTGTTAGCTTTAGGGAAAAAGGCCGATTCTTGACGGACCAAGGCCCAAACGAACGCTCTGTTAACTTTCCATCCGTCTTTCGGTTTCCATTGAGGGACGGGATAAGCAGCCTCATCATAAAAAACACCGCCTTCATTATCCTTAATATCATTCGCCAACAAAATAGCAACAGCATGCATTTTATACTGTTGAGCAATAAACAACAAAGCCTCCTTTTGCTGCTTGGTCATATGAGGATAGGCGACTCGAATTTCTTTTTCTGCCAACTTTTTATTATCAATTTGTAAAAGTAACAAGATTCTGCGAATAACCTGCGATTCCAACAAATTTTGCAAATAAGCATCCTGACTGTAATCATTCACGAAAGCCGCACCATTCCAATTTAAATTCCAAGGGATTCCAAGCTGATAAGCAGCCAGCATGCCATAAAAGGTCCGTTTATAAACAGCCGCGGCATGCAACCATTTTTGCGCGGCCGCTTTATTTTTGGCACGACTGTAAGCACGATATGCCCAATACCGACCAGCAGCCACCAACCATTCATCAGAATCTTCTTTTGCGCCTAACTTTGCAAAAAATGAAGCTGAATTTTTATAGTTTTTCAGTCGCCAGGCAGCTAAACCGCCAATCCAATAAGCCATAGCAAGATGACTACGATTCGCCGCCTTTTGTACCCATTGCCATGCTAATTTATTCTGATTATCCAATAAATACATTGTCGCTAACGTCACTGACATCGCATCATACTCATGATCCGGAATTGTCATTCGAAACTTGCGGGTTTCTAAAATTCCCCGCGCTGCCTTTGTTTGTCCTTTATTAATAAAACGTCTGAACGCACTGACTTGCCTGCGGACATAACTTCTGTTTTCCGGCGACAAATCTTCGTACTGATTATTAAACCATGAATATGGAGAATATATGACAGGATATTTTTCACCCCATGGATTATCAACAGCATCGCGCCCGGCTTTGGAAACAGCCAAATTATAAATAGCTCGCAATTGAGGAAAATCAGGATACTTACGGAGCCACTTTTTCAACTCATCTGCCGTCGATTTATAAGATTTTGATAAATAAATCTGCGCCCATACATGCCCCATCAATATTTGATTATCGATTTTTTTAGCTTGCTTACGAGCCTCTTCAATATGTTCCTTCTCTATATTTTTGAAAATACTTTTATATAAATTCAAATCTGAATTTGATATTTTGGCAACTTGCTGAACTTTCGTATGAACGCTTCTGTTAAGCAAATTTTGCGCAGCATGAGCCGAATAACAAAAAAGCACACAAAAACAAAAAACAAAAAACTTCTTCACATCGAAACCTTGAACTATTGAACTTTTTTTATCCATCGAACACGTGCGGCACAGTCTTCTTGCGTCATTCCTTTGACTCGACAACGATTAATCACAATATTCGGAATCTTATCCATAGAATAACAGCCATCCCCCAACAATGTATAATTCAAGTGATATTGCTGATTCGGGTTAACATCGATGAAAGTTAACGGCGTATCCATATTTTGCCACTTCAATCGCATTGCCAAAGAATTAAGCTTTCTATCCAGTGTCGTTAAAATTTGGAATTTAACATCACAAGTCGTCGAACCACTCATCATTTGCCCTAACGAAAAATCAGAGTAGTACACATAAATATATCCTTCAGCCTTCACCTTTTTATTTGTGGTAACAGGAACGACAGATGTCCTGCCACGCTTCACACCATCAAGTGTCGGTCGATCAATTTGAGGGACATTTTTGTATATATAATCTTCCGGATTAATGACTTCTTGTTTCGCCGGCGGACGCAAAGTTTCTTTTGTTTGTCCCCCGACAGACGATTTATAAGTATTAGTTGCCTGATCTGAAGAAGAGCCATAAAAACGCCCCCACCCTTCAGACGTCGATACAGCTTTTGTCTTTTGTTCGGCATCTGCGGAAAAAACCTGAGCATTTGCCAAATTGACAGCTGTACAAAACAAAAGACCGGAAACAAGACCATATAAATAACGTATCGACACAACTATCTTCCCTTACTAACGAATAGTTTCTAACACCTCTGTCACATGGTTTACGCTTTGAATAATCTTATTATAATTCTTTTCCATCTCTTCCATATCATTCTTTCGAACTTGTTGACGTCGTGCAGCATCTTCATTAAAAGAGACCTTTTGAAATTCACGATAATACTCCGGATCACGTGGAGAAACGAAACGGAATAAAGATTTACACTCATTAGGAGTCTGTGACCTATTTAACGCAGCTCGCCTATCGACATTATCAGGCTTTTCATCCGTAATATTACAACTTGAAAAAGAAACATCAACTTCCTTCATCATCAAAAAACACCTGTCAGATTTCAATTTTGATTTCAAAGTAACCTGACGAAAAGGTTTTATTTTAGGTAAATCAATAGATGTATTCAGCATCTTAGGAGTAAAATCTTCGGTTTTAGGTTGAGGTTGATTTTGAACATTTTTCAAATTTTTTGCAACACTATGCTGAAGTTTTTGTTTATTCAACGCCTCTTGTTCATCCTTATACTCAGCATCGATCACTTCAGCAACACTTTCATCCAGCCAAGATAAATCCATTGTTGTTGCATCTATTGTCTTAGGAGAGCGGTTATACAAAGTCAAACCGAACTCACATTCTTTGATATCGCCAACATCATCCCTAAGTGGCTTTATATCGTGAATCTTAAACAAAACCACATTCTCACCGCTGGCAATTTTGCTGGAAAATTCATTTTCCTCATCATCGTCGGCGGCCTGCACGGAAACACTCCCCAACAACAAAGCCGCACAAGCGACACCCATCAACAGTTTTTTACAGCTCTTCATTCTTTGCGCCCCTCTATATTGTGTTAATTGACATTATCATAGCAAAAAAATCATGAATAAAAAGATAATAATACTTAATTTTCACATAATTTTTGTTTGACACGTATCATATCCGCCCAAGCTTTAGCTTTTTGCCCGCTGTTGCGCAATAAATAGGCCGGATGAAAACTAGCCAAAACAGGAACCATTGCTCCTTCAGAAGTTTTATATTCCAACCACTTACCACGCAAACGAGAAATCGGCTCTTCATTATCGAGCAAAGCATTCGCGGCACTCCCTCCCAAAATTAAAATAACTTTAGGACTCACCAACTCAATCTGCCTTTTCAGAAAAGGCAGACAAACAGCAACCTCTCCATCAGTCGGAGTTCTGTTCCCCGGCGGACGCCAAGGCAAAACATTAGTAACAAAACAATCATCCCGATTCACCCCGATAGCACTGAGCATCTTATCAAGCAAATGCCCGCTCCGCCCGACAAAAGGAATACCGCTTCTATCTTCATCTGCGCCGGGGGCTTCACCGATTAAAAGCAAATCAGCCGTTGGTTTTCCGTAACCAAACACCGTTTTATTGGCAGTTAAACGGAGTGCACACCCGTCAAAATTCTCGACTAAACTCTTCAAAGCCTCTAAAGTATCCGCTTTTGTAGACAATTGACGAGCATTTTGACAAGCGGCAACCGTTGCCTGAGCCAGTTCGGTGGTTGCAGGTCTGGACACCTCTTGAGAGGATGAGGCTGTCGGAGCAGATGATACTACCTTAGCCGGCACAGAAACACTCAACGTCTCCCACGGTTTCTCCCCGCAAGTAACATCAACGCCGGCTGTAATATACCATTCCAATAGTTGTTTTGTATCCATATTCTCTGTCATAACATTTATACTTCTATATTATTTCTTTTCTTTTGTCATTTAATAATTAATTATTTACACATAATGTATACAATTATAAAAAATAGTGTTGTATGAAAAACTTTTTTTATCATATAATGCGCTTGTTTTAATTTATGTGCAGGATTCTACGTAAAATGAAAAAATTCGAATATTCACTTATGATTGCTGTCTGTTTTCTGGCATTCAGCTCTTGCTCGAATTTCACTACTCAAAGCCACAATCAGGCATTATCCCCTGCCGTATTACCGACATCAAATACATATGGTTCTTATTTAGCCGGCCGTATAGCACATTATCGTCAAGATTTCGATACGGCAGCAGATTACTACAAACAAACTGCTCGGCAAGACCCTAAAAATACCAATTTACTAAACAGTACATTTCTATTATTAGCATCACAAGGTCGCATTACTGAGGCAGCTGAGTATGCTCAAATTGCCAAAAAAAATGGGAATACAAATGAATTTATTCCGATAATTATCGCCTCAGAACAATTTAAAAAAGAACAATATCGAGATAGTCTCAAAACAATTGATGAGAGTAAATCCCAACTGTATAAAAAACTCATCAGCCCCTTTGTCAATGCTTGGGCTTATGCAGGACTTAAGCAATATGATCAAGCCGTTGCCGCCATTGAAACATTACAAAAAGAAAGCGGCATGACTTCTCTGTATCATTTTCACAGCGGTATGTTAAATGATTACTTTAACAAGCCTGACATAGCTCGCAAACACTATGAAAAGATTGTCGAAAACAATGATATGGAACTTTCTGTCCGCTCACTGGAGGTGATATGCAATTTCTACCTCCGTCACGGGGAAAAAGAAAAAGCTGTAGCTCTGGCAAAAAAATACGCAGCCCTGACCATTCAACTTCCTTTACTTAAAAATATATACCAAAACACTCTTTCTGCAGAACAACAATCCGTAGAACCAGTCATCACGACACCGCAAATCGGTTTATCTGAAGCCATGTTCAATATTGCGGCCGTCATCAAACAAAATCCGGAAGTGTTAGATTTTTCGCACATATTTATACGGCTAGCGTTACATGAAAATCCTCAGAACGACTTAGCGCGTATTTTACTGGGTGGCATTTTAGAAATGAGAGAAATGTATAAAGATGCCATCAATGTTTATGATGAAGTCCCGTCTTCATCTGCCGCTTATTATATTGCACAATACAAAAAAAGTGAGAATTTGCGTAATTTAAATGATTACAAAGGGGCAGAACTTTTACTCAAAAGTTTAATTATGGATTATCCTGATGACTACCAAACCTTAATTGATTTAGGGGATGTCTTAAGAGTGCAGGAAAAATACAAAGAAGCCTTGAAATATTATAAAGATGCCCTGAAAAAGCACCATGCACAAATTAAAAACATGTGGCAAATATACTATGCTCTGGGCATGACATACGAGCGTCTCGGCGAATGGCATGATGCAGAAAAAAATCTTGTGAAAGCACTACAACTCAGCCCTAACAATTTATTGGTACTGAACTATTTAGGCTATAGTTGGCTCCAAAGAGGGAAAAGCCCTGAAGAAGCTTTCAGATACATTATCAAAGCCTACAACCAAGCCCCCTATAACAGTAGTATCACAGACAGTCTCGGCTGGGGATTTTATCGTTTCGGTAAATATGAAGATGCCATCAACTATTTAGAAAAAGCCGTTGACAGCGATCCTTCCAATGCTGTTATCAACGACCATTTAGGCGATGCTTATTGGCAAGGTGGACGCAAGAATGAGGCTTATTTTCAGTGGAATCATGCCCTCACCTTAAAAGACGATAGCGGGGAACTTGACCACAGCGCAATCAAGCAGAAACTTCACAACGGTATGGAAGAAAACAAAACCCTCCCTTATGATACCGAGAAACTACAAAAAATCATCTCCGAGATAAATACCTGATAAAAAAGCCGCATCTTGCGGCTTTTTGTTATTTCTTCTGCTGTTCAAGCTTCTTCTTTTCATAACTGAGCATTTCATCTCTTGATACGACACCATCTTCATTTGCATCCATCAGTTTAAAAGCATCTTCCGGAGAAACATAAGATCCGTCTCTTTTAGCGCGCCGCTCCTGCTGTCGTTCATAATGTGTCCGCGTTTTACGATAATTCTGATACTCTTCCAAGGACATACCTTCTGTTCCATCCTTATCATAATTACGCATCCGACGATTCACTCTTCGTTCTGTTGTTGTGGTAGAACCTGCCGGATACACATACTTAGCCTCACAAACATCAGAAACAATAAAAGACATCGCCAAAAGTAACAAAAATTTTTTCATATTCACCTCCTAATAAAAATTATCACTATCTCTAGGAATAAAAGCGCTTGCACGCATATCAATAATTCGACCGTTTTGCAACATAACTTTGCGATCCATTTTATCAGCCAATTCAAAATTATGTGTAGCAATCAGAGCAGACAGACCTGTTTCTTTAACAATAGTCACTAATTCTGCAAAAACAATATCAGATGTTTTGGGATCCAAATTACCGGTCGGTTCATCCGCCAACAGCAATTTTGGGGCATTTGCCAAAGCTCGGGCAATAGCAACGCGCTGCTGTTCACCGCCGGACAGAGCCGCCGGACGATGTTTGAAGCGTTTTTCTAACCCCAGACGAGACAACAGCCACTTAGCCCGCTCCTCGGCATCTTTACGCTTTTTACCTTGAATCAACTGAGGAATCATAACATTTTCCAAAGCATCAAAGTCCCCCAACAAATTGTGATACTGATAGACAAACCCCAAATATTCACGCCTTAACAAAGTGCGCATCGTATCATTGAGCTTACTGCACTTTTGCCCTCTAAGATAAATCTCTCCTTTAGTCGGTTGTTCCAATAAGCCGGAAATCTGCAACATCGTCGACTTTCCGGAGCCGGAAGGACCAAGCAAAGCCACCACTTCCCCGGCAGCAATATCCAAATCCACACCCTGCAAAACCTCTAATTTTTGAGACCCTTGGGTAAAAGATTTGGTCACTTTTTTTAATTCTAAAACAGGTGCATTTTTACTCATAACGTAAAGCCTCCACCGGATCAAATTTTGCGGCACGATATGCCGGATAAAGCGTTGCGAAAAAAGACAATAGCAAAGAAATCACCACCACCATAGTAACTTCAGTCGGATCAATCTTTGCCGGCAACTGTGACAAGAAGTAAATTTCTGCCGAAAACAAATCTCTACCGGATATTGCTTCCAAACCATGGCGAATAGTCTCAATATTATCACAGAATAAAACCCCGAGCACAAAACCCAAGGTTGTCCCGACAACACCGATAAATGCACCATCCATAAAGAAAATCCGCATAATCATACCTTTGGTTGCGCCCATTGTCCGCAACACCGCAATATCACGACCTTTATCTTTAACCAGCATAATCAGACCGGTAATAATATTAAATGCCGCCACTAAAATAATCAGTGTCAAAATTAAGAACATAACATTGCGTTCGACATCTATGGCATTAAAGAACGCCGCGTTACTCTGTTTCCAATCATAGACATAAGCCCCCTCCCCGACACTCTCAACGATAGCCTGTCGAACTTGGGATAAATATTTATCATCTTCCAAAGTGACGTCAATATTTGTAACCGCATCACCCATACCAAAATATCTTTGCGCAGCTTCCAGAGGCAGAAAGATAAAATTGGCATCATATTCATACATACCAACCTCAAAAGCCCCGATAACACGATAAGATTTCATTCTCGGAACTGTTCCGAAAGCAGTCACTTTGCCATTTGGAGAAATAAGTGTAATTTCATCTCCGGTAACCAACCCCATTTTCTGTGCCAATCGTGTACCGACAATAGCGACATTACCTTCAAATTCCGCCAAATCAATATATTGCACACTGTTTTTAAGAACATCTTTTTTAAGCAAATCCTCTTTAGCAATCCCTCTGACCATAGCGCCTTCAGCTGCTTTGCCGGCTGTCACCAACAACTGATTTTCAATCATCGGTATAACCGTTTTGACCTTATCGAATTGAGAAATCTCCTGCACGGCTTGCTGATAGTTATTAAACGGATATCCGGCAATTGCCGTAATTCCGATATGCCCGTTAATACCCAAAATACGGCTCAGCAACTCAGCACGAAACCCGTTCATCACGGACATAACGATAATGAGTGTCGCCACCCCGAGGGCAATACCGGTAAAAGCAAAACCGGTAATCACCGAAATAAAACCCTCTTTACGCTTGGCACGCAAATAACGCCCTGCCACCATTCTTTCAAATTTTGAAAACAGCATAAACTACTCCTTAAACTCGCTCTCTCCACGTCATCCCCGAGGTCAGCCCCCCACGGAGCTGACACATCGGGGATCCACGAAACCGATTGCAAAGCAATGCCTACTTTTTTTGATAAAAAAGCTTAATCCTCTCCTGAGTTTATAAGAACTTCTCCCCATTTTGCAACGACAAAGCTCACAGTGTGCATAAAAAAAGCCCTATTTTGCAATAGGGCTTAAATAAAAGAATTTCGGCGTCTTAAGCAGCTTCCTTGCTCATTAAGCCTTCGGAGATTTGCAAGTTTGTCATAATCATCGAATCAATAGCTTTGCTGTTGAGATGATTAATATCTTTACCGACTTCCAACGTTTTAGCTGAAACATAATCTGCCAATTTAACCAAATTTGAACGTGTTTCTTTCGGCAACAAACTCTCGTTAGTATCTGCTAAGGTTTTGATATAAACCCATAATTGCAAATTATTATCAAGAGCAGTAACTAATTCTGCCTTATTTTGATTTTCTTGAGCATTCGAAAGGTCAATAGCACATTTCAACAACGAAAAAGCTTCTTCCTTAGCCAAATTATTATGAACAGATTCTAATAAACCGCCGCAAATCTGCATATTGATATTTGTCAAACAAGCAACATCTGAAGAGGTGACATTCAAACCTTTTGTCAAAGTTAAACGCTCAACATACTTTGAAAGTTTAAGCAAATTGCTTTTAATATCTTTCGGCAAGAAATTCTTGGCATTCTTCAAAGAAGCCTCAATCTCAACCCACAATTGCAAATTCTCATCAAGAGCTGCAACCAAATCAGACTTTGTGCCGCTATGAAAAGCCTGTGACAAGGCCGTTGCCTTTTCCAATAATATATTTGCTTCCTGTTCAGCTCTTTTCATAATATTCATATTTGTTGTCATAATTCATGTTCCCTTATTAAAAAAATTAAAATCACCTTACTTGCAGAGCCGGTGCAGTCACTGGGGAAAAAGAACCACACCTGCCCTGCGCGACAACACATCTCTGCTTGCCGCTGTGAATATAAGCATTTGTTTCTTGGGGAGAGAAAATGGCTTATATTCGAAACTCACAATAATTAAATAAAAACGTATCCTTGGGTGGGATAAAAGCACATGCTGCAATGTAATTTTTGAACGTGGTGTACAACTAGCTACACGAGCGAAAAAATTGCAAGCATAATGCGCTTTTAGCACATCCCCCACCTTAGAATGGGGAGAGAATGTCTATCAACTGCCGCCCATACCTAGGTTGCTGCATATCTGACACAGTTCCCTTTCCACCATAAGAAACACGCAATTCTGCAATTTTACTTGAGTCAATCGTATTGGCAGACGAAATATCGGCACGACGAATAATTCCTCTGACACTTAACTGACGCAATTCATAGTTAACTCTGATTTCTTGAGTTCCTTCAATTACCAAATTATCATTTGGTAAAACTTGCACGACCACCGCTGCCATAGTCATATTAATTTTCTCGGAGCGATCAATTTTCCCTTCACCTGTCACATCGTGATCTGAGGTCACATCAAACAGATTTTTCACATCAACACCTTTAGGTAAATAATCATCGGCATATTTCTCGTAACCGGCAAAAGCGTTCACATTAACCTTATCTTCGTTTTTATCCCGGAGTTGCTCTGTTTTGTTTTTCAGAGAAGCCGTATCTTTGGCAGAAATATTAACGGTTATAATATCACCGACTTTAGAGGCTCGTTGATCCTGGAAAAAGCCTGAAGACCCTTTTTTCCATAGAGAATTAACACCGGCATACTGATCAAGATACTTAGGCGGCGTCGGCTGTGACACCGGCTGATAATTTTGTGCTTCTAACGGATTAGTAATCGGCGAAATTTCTGGTTCTCTGCCGATATTCGTCAATCGAGACCATGTATTGCAACCGCTTAAAAAAGAAGTTATCAAAATCAATGTCGCAAACTGACCAATCTTATGATTATATTTGTTGTTCATTATCTCGCGCCTTTACCTATTGTTCAATCACCACGGTTGTCTCATCTTGGACAACACCGGTTAGCATTTTGCGGGTCTTAGCGTTCTGCAGTTCAATTCTTTGGCCGTAAGCACCGTCTTGCTGAGCAATTGCTTTCGTTGTAATTTGCATCTGCGGTGTCCGATAAACAGCCAACACGACATCATTGCGTTTAACCAATATCTTTGCACCGACATCTTTTTCATTAATAATACGATCCTCGCGCAAAGAATGTTGTGCCACCTGCCCGACCAGTTTCTCCTTTTCCGTCACCATAAACGGCTTCAATTTAGCCTTGCGGATATTTTTTCTTTTTAACATCTCCTGAGTAATCATTTCACCTTTGGCAATATTCTGCGCCGGCACCCATACTTGAGACATAAGGAAATACTTTCCCTGCAATGGCGATTTTGCAACAGATTGCCGATCGGCAAAAATTTCCACCTCACAAGTGAAGCGACCGAGGCTCTCATCTGCCTTAAGATGATTAACCAAAATCTTTGCTTCTTTCGCCCCATCAATTGCAAAGCTGCTCTGTCCGCCAAAGATTTCCAAATCCAAATTATCATCTTCAGCCAAACCGCGATCTATAAACTCTTGCCGCACCATTGCCAACACATCATCTTCCGAAACATTAAGCGTTTCAGCCATTGCCTGTGCTGCCGACAAAATCATCCATACAATGCTAAGCAAATACCGCATCTCAGACTACCTACCTCATTTGATTAATCGTTGTTAACATCTCATCAGAGATTGTAACGATTTTGGAGTTCATTTCATAAGCACGCTGAGCAGAAACCAATTCTGTGATTTCAGAAACGGCATTAACATTTGAAGTCTCCAAGTATCCCTGTAATATCGATCCGAAACCTTCCGTATCCGGATTATCGACATTCGGAGCACCGGAGGCTTCTGTCTCTAAGAACAAATTTTGCCCCATCGCTTCCAAACCGGCCTCATTGACAAACGTTGCCAATTCCAACTGACCGACGTTAATTTCTTCGGTTTCTCCGTCTTGCTTAACCCAAACTTCTCCGGAGTTATTGATATAAACCTCAACCGCATCATCAGGAATAGTAATTTCCGGCTGTACGATATAACCGTCATGTGTCACAATCACACCATCGCCGTTACGTTGAAAAGCCCCGTCACGCGTATAGGCCGTCCCTTTACCTTCCGGCAATTCGATTTGAAAATACCCTCTTCCTTGGATTGCCACATCTAAAGTATTCGTGGTATTAATCAAACCGCTGCCCTCCGTAATACGATATACGGCGGCCGTTCTGACACCCAAACCGAGTTGCAATCCTGACGGAACAACCGTTTGCGACGCCGAAGATTGTGAGCCCGGACGAATAATATTTTGATATAACAAATCATTAAACTCGGCTCTTCTTCTGGTATAAGCCGTTGTATTCATATTGGCGATATTATTGGAAATCACATCAACATTCGTTTGTTGAGCAAGCATTCCTGTCGCGCCGATATATAAAGATCTCATTTAAATTCCCCTTTTAGAATTATGCCAGTTGAGAATAAGTCTCAATTGTGTTAGATATTCTGTCATGTTCCTCATCAATCATTTGCTGTACAAAATCATACGAGCGCTGTAATTGAATCAGCTTGGTCATTTCTTCAACCGAATTAACATTGGATTTTTCCAAACTTCCATGAACAACGCGAACATTGTCGGCTGCCATAACGGCATTACCGTCAACATTATCAAACATTGTTCCTGCTTTTTTGAGCAACTTCTGGTTATCTGCAAACTTAACAACTTGCAGACGACCGATAATACCATTCTCGGTAGAAACAGAACCATCCTCGGTAATCATAATCTCCGTTTCTGTCGGAGCAACAAACAACGGCGCATTATTCTGTGATAAAACCGGATAACCGTCCGGTGTCACAATCATACCGTTGCTGTCTAACGTAAAATTACCTTTACGCGTATAAGAAACACCACTGCCGGTATCGATAACAAAAAAGCCATCACCCTGCAGAGCAACATCGAGACTGTTTCCTGTCTCGACCAACGGACCTTCTGAAAAATTATTATAGGTCGCAAAATCTTGTGTAAAATAAACCGGCTCTTTACCCATACCGGTCGCATTCATTGTCTGCGCAATATATGTACTGAAAAGTGTATCTTCCTGCTTATATCCGGTCGTATTCATATTGGCAACATTGTTAGAAACGACATTCATCTGTTTCCATAAGGCCATCTGCCGAGATAAAGCAATATATTTTGTATTATCCATAAAATTCTCCCCTAAATTTGTCGGATAAAACCATCTGTGCTTTAGTATGCAATTTCTGTGCCAAAACAATATTGATAAAAAAAATAAAGTGCCGAATTTATATTCGACACTTTTAAATTAAGTAAATGACACACTAATAGCCTAAAGCGCACTCCACAAAAACTTGAATAATGTGGCTAGTAGTAGGAATTAAGAGTGAAAAAAGCGCAGTGTACACAAAAGTACATAAGCATTTTTCATCTCGCGAATGACGCACTAATAGCCCATTAGACAAGTTTTTCTACCAGCGGCGCAATGTTGTCCCGTGCATATCTTCACTCATCATACTTTTAGCATTCTGCACAGCCTGAGCATACATAGCTGACAAATTATAACGAGAGGTGCAGGTATCGGCAATTTTTTGTGCAGAAGCCTGAACACCCCAAGATTGCAACTTGCCGTTATCCTTAAACGCACGCACCTCGTCTCTGATACAAACATTCATCTGCCCCTGGGGCGTCAATGGTGTTTTATTATTATCAAACAACGCACACCCGCTCAAAAGCAACATCAAACAAATAACTTTTTTCATTATTGAGCTGTCCCGTAATTTTGCAAGTTCTGAATAATGGTAGAGGCCATAGACTGAGATTCGCTTGTAATCCCTGCTGATTGTAAGGCTAATTTTTTAATACAGGTATTTGTCAATTCATCAGCAGTAGCCGTCAGCCCTTTAGCAAACAACGTTCCGTTTTGAAACTTTGTATTTGCTTCACTCAATAGGCAAGCGCGCAAACGGGTCTTAACGGATGCATTTGCATCAGCGGTTGTCAAACTGGTCCAATCAAAACCGGAATCTGAAGAACAAGCACTCAAAACACCGGCAACAGCCAAAACAGCAAAAAATTTAGATTTCATAATAAAACTCCCTGTTACATTTTACGTTATCCCTCGATTGCACAAGCAATCGTCAAGGGATCTACAAATCAAAAAAATAGTTCTATCCATATGTATCACAATTCTCTCTTAAGTCAAACACAAAAAAACAGCTGCGGCATAAATTGCAGCAGCTGCTAATTTTTCAGGAATACAGGCGAATAATGGCACGGACAACATCAATGAGCACCCAACCCATCATCACACCTAAAACCACAACACAAATGATTTTAATTCTCTTCTCTGTCAGCAGGACGCCGTCCTTAAACAGGATTTTTTCTAGTTTCTTGTTCATATACACAAAAATTTTAATTTCACACAAACATATACCACTTTTTATCTATTTTGTCCAGTCTTTTTTTAGGTGTTTGCATTCTTATTTTTTTTATTGTCTTTAAATACCAATATGATATAAACACGCGCATAGAGAGATTCTATATTTTAATAACATAACAAACAAGGATATATTTAATGTCAGAAGTTAAAATGAAAATGATGGATGGTAACGAGGCTGCCGCTTCTGTTGCCCACCGCATGAATGAAGTCTGCGTTATCTACCCGATTACCCCATCTTCTCCGATGGGTGAATGGGCAGATGCGTGGTCTGCCGCCAAACAAAAGAACATTTGGGGTGTTATCCCTGAAGTTCAGGAAATGCAATCCGAAGCCGGTGCCGCCGGTGCTTGCCATGGCTCTCTCCAGGCTGGTGCCTTAACCACCACTTTTACGGCTTCTCAAGGTTTGCTTTTGATGATTCCGAACATGTATAAAATTGCCGGTGAATTAAGCCCGTTTGTTATGCATGTTGCCGCTCGTTCTTTGGCTTATCATGCCTTATCAATCTTTGGTGATCACACTGACGTCATGAGCTGCCGCCAAACCGGTTTTGCAATGCTCTGCTCTAACTCTGTCCAAGAGGCTCATGATATGGCCGCCATTGCTCAAACCTCAACATTACGCTCACGCGTTCCGTTTATGCACTTCTTTGATGGTTTCCGTACATCTCACGAAATCAAAAAGATTAAATTGCTCTCTGATGATGATTTACGTGCGATGTTAGAAGGTGTTGATTATCAGTTTAATGCCAAACACGCACTTCGTCCGGAATCTCCGGTCATTCGCGGTACGGCTCAAAACCCGGATGTTTTCTTCCAAGGTCGCGAGGCATCTAACCCCTACTACGCTAAGGTTGAGGGTATCGTCCAAGGAGAAATGGATAAATTTGCGAAAATCAGCGGTCGTCAGTACCATGTTGTTGATTACACCGGTGCAAAAGATGCTGAGCAAGTTATTGTTATTATGGGTTCCGGCGGTGAAACCGTTGAAGAGACAATCGCTTACTTGAATGCTCAAGGCGCTAAGTTAGGCGTTTTGAAAGTTCATTTATATCGTCCGTTCCCGACATCATCATTCTTAAAAGCTCTCCCCTCAACAGTTAAAACCATTTCTGTTTTGGATAGAACAAAAGAATCCGGTGCAACCGGTGAACCTCTATATTTGGATGTCGTTGCTACCGTTTCTCAAGCCTATGCACATGGTCAAATTAAATCTATGCCGAAAATCGTCGGCGGCCGTTACGGCTTATCTTCTAAAGAATTTACACCGGGAATGGTTAAAGCCGTCTTCGACAATGGCGCAAAAGCTGAACCGATTAACTCTTTCTCTGTCGGTATCAATGACGATGTTAACAAAACATCATTGCCTTATGACGATTCGGCTATTGATACGGAAGGTAAAGATGTTGTTCGTACCGTTTTCTTCGGCTTGGGTGCTGATGGTACGGTTGGTGCCAACAAAAACTCCATTAAGATTATTGCTGAAGATGCCGGTAAATATGGTCAAGGCTATTTCGTTTACGATTCTCGTAAATCAGGTTCTATGACCACATCTCACCTACGCTTTTCTGACAACCCGATTAAATCTGCTTATTTGATTAACAAAGCAGACTTTGTTGCTTGCCACCAATTTGCCTTCATGAATAAGGTTGACATTTTGGGTATTGCGAAACAAGGCGCGACCTTCTTGCTCAATGCCCCTTACGAAGGCAATGAAGTATGGAATCACTTAAGCAAAGAGGTTCAACAAACCATTATTGATAAGAAGTTAAACTTCTACGTCATCAATGCGGTTGATGTTGCTCGTCAAACAGGCATGGGAGCTCGCATTAATACCATTATGCAAACCTGCTTCTTCGCTATTTCTAACATTTTGCCGAAGGATGAAGCAATCGCTCAGATTAAAAATGCAATTAAGAAGACGTACAGCAAAAAAGGTGACGCTATCGTTCAAAAGAACTTTGCTGCTGTTGATGCAACATTAGAGCACTTGCACAAAGTTGATGTTCCGTCATCTGCGACATCTTCAATCAGAATGTCTGCACCGGTTCCGGCCAATGCCCCTGAGTTTGTTAAGAAATTAACAGCTGAAATAATTGCCGGTCGCGGTGAACAATTACCTGTTTCTGCATTCAAAGACGTTGTTGACGGCACTTGGCCGACCGGAACAACACAATATGAAAAACGTTGTATTGCCACTGAAATTCCGGTATGGGATGCCAGCGCATGTATCCAATGCGGTAAATGTTCGTTAGTCTGCCCGCATGGCGTTATTCGTATGAAGGTAGCAACGGAAGAACAATTAAAGAATGCTCCGGCGACTTTGAAATCAGCTGATTACAAAGGTAAAGAATTTGCAGGTAAAAAGTTCATCTTGCAAATTTCTCCGGAAGATTGTACCGGTTGCGGTATTTGTACATCTGCTTGCCCGGTTAAAAATAAAGAAAATCCGGAACGTCACGCCATCAACATGGATCATATCGAAAACCATCTGGAGGCAGAAGTTGCGAACTGGAATTTCTTTGAGACCTTACCTTATGTCAAGAGAACAGAAGTTGTTAAGAATTTACCGAAGACAACCCAGCTCATTCAACCGTTGTTTGAGTATTCCGGTGCTTGCGCGGGTTGCGGTGAAACACCATATGTTAAACTCTTAACCCAATTGTTTGGTGACCGCATGGTTGTTGCCAATGCAACCGGTTGTTCTTCAATCTACTCCGGTAACTTGCCGACCACCCCTTACGCAAAGGATGAAAAAGGTCATGGTCCGGCTTGGGCAAACTCATTGTTCGAGGATAATGCCGAATTTGGTTTAGGAATGAGATTTTCTATTGACCAGCAAACCAAGTTT
>CACYYO010000011.1:0-43396 GCA_902778645.1 uncultured Rhodospirillales bacterium
AAGATTTTATATTCATCCCTTCTCTGTCGCGATAAATTTTCCAGTCTTCAACGATACTGTCATAAATCGCCTCTTGCACCAAATCGGGCGCTATTTTCCCGAATGAAACGGATTTCAGCCCATTTTCATTCATTGTGACCGCAATATTGGCACTGAAGAACTCTCTGGTTTCTTTATAGCTTCGTTTAGGGCGAATCAGAGATTGCGACAGACATAAGGCTGACAAAGCAAGTTGCAGTTCCTGATTAGATTTATATGCCAATTTACGCGGGTCACGCATCACCTCTTCATCACCTAAAGTTTGCTCAACGCAATAGCGATTGAGCATATATAGTGCCTGCATTTGCTGAAAACCGAGCGGCACATCAGTAACAATATCCTGCCCGATGGCACGCCTGATGAGTTGCTCTAATGTTTGTTGCAAAATTTGATCTTTATTCATTCTCAGTTCCCCTAATATGCTTTCATCCTAGCACTCCTTATGGAGAATTACCAGTCTTTTCTTAAAATTTCTGTATATCTCTGCTAAATTAATTGCTTTTTAACCTGTATCTGCTTAAATATTTTCAATTTCGATGAATTATGCTTGACGGTTTTTGTCTAAAATGATATAATTATCTCAAGTATAACAGATAAGGGAGAAAAGAAATGGATAAAAAAATTGCGTTATGTGGTATGGCTGTGTGTGTATCCGGGCTAGCACTTACCGGAAAAATTAACGATATGGACAAACAAAACCCTCAAGAAGATCCTCTTGCCGGCATGTATGCTTTAGCCTGCACAATCGGAACCGCTGGTTTTGCCAAAAAATTATATGATGCAACACATCCGACAGAGAATGAAACATCAAGGAAAGATAATAAAACTCTTGATGCAACCTCTATGTTTCTAAAACAAAAACAAAAAAGTATGTAGCTACCAATGACAGAATACAAAACAGAAAAGAAATTTGTTGTCGCTGCCGATGAAGATAATGAACTTTATATTTTCATCGAGGCAAAGAAAGACCACCCTAACAATCCGCGTATTATATACGATGGCTTTGATCATGCCGTTTTTTTGCGCACACCTGAAGAAAAAATCATCTTAGATTATATTAACCCCGAGATTCGCAGTGAACTGCGCAAAAGTAAACGCATCATCATGGTCGAAACAATTCTCGAAAATATTAAAGAGAGTTATTATGTCGATATGCAAATTGTCGACAGGATTCCCGTCGACTGGTCTAAGATGGGACTAAAAACCTGGGACGAAATCGCTCTCAAGAAATGATAGAGATAATATACAACCGAACTCCCTAATCGTGCCTCACTCAGGTTTGTTCTTTGTATTTGTGATTAAAATATTTCTTGGTATTATTTATTTTTATGGGCGAATTCATCTTTGGCCTTTTGAAGCTGTTTGATAAAATCGCTATTATCATGCAACCTATTGACGAGAACAGACGTGATAATGCGTGCATGGTCAACGTCACTTTGATAATGAAAACCAGCAATCACTCGACTTTCACCATATTCAAACCCGCGTTTTAATATCTCATCTTGGCGAGCAGGATTAATCTCTGCCAAAACAAGCGCAAGTCCCCATCCCATGGTTGTATGACCTGACGGATATGAAGAGTTTGTTTCCAATTTTTCCTCATCTTCAGGAACAGATGTATGTTCGTTAAATTGAACAAAAGGTCTGATGCGCATAATACGACTTTTCGCTTTATCTTTGCATATATACGTTGTAGCAAGCAACCTTTTCATAAGTATCCAAATTTCAGGGGTATTTTCCTGGGAGATATTTATCCCTAAGGGCTTAGAATATATTTTAGAAAAATATTCTAATGTATGGTTAGCATCCTCCTTGGCTTGTTGACCTCGTTCCGTATGCCGCATTGTTTTTCCCCACTCATATCTAAGCCAATCATTGTAAAAAGCTGCTTCTGTCGGCTTAGGCGGTAGGGGAAGAAATTCTGCCCCAGATGAAATCTCTTTCTCTGTTAAAAAAGGCTTAACTTCCGCATAACAATTTGCGCAAATAAAAACTAAATAAATAAATGAAATTGTCCATATTTTTTTCATTAAATCACACCTCCATCAACAAATAACATTCTTAGCTAAACCACCCAGGGACGTTTCTTTGTAATCATTTTGCAGGCTCAAACCCGTTTCGTACATTGTTTTTATAATACTATCCAGACTGACCTTATGTTCACCCGTTCCACGAGAGGCCAAACGGCTGGCGTTAACAGCTTTGATTGCCGCCATTGCGTTGCGCTCTATACAAGGAATTTGAACCAGCCCGTTAATCGGGTCACAAGTCAGCCCCAGATTGTGTTCCATTGCAATTTCCGCGGCATTTTCTATTTGATTTATGTTACCGCCCATAACAGCACACAAACCGGCTGCTGCCATTGAGCAAGCAACGCCGACCTCCCCCTGGCAACCAACCTCTGCACCTGAAATAGAGGCATTCGTGCGATATAAGGAACAAACGGCTGCTGCCGTTGTCAAATAAATGACATCAGCTTGCTCATCATAATAGGCTTTTTTGTGTGCAAATCTTTGATAGTAACGCATCACCGCAGGCATAATTCCAGCAGATCCCATGGTCGGTGCTGTTACTATCTTGCCTCCGGCTGCGTTTTCTTCAGCCACAGCGAAAGCCCATAAGTTCACCCAATCCAATATGTATAATGCATCATCAAAATTATGCTCAAAGCGTTTGAGCAGACTTTCATACATCTCAGGTGCTCGTCGCCGTAATTTAATATTTCCGGGGAGAATCCCCTTCTTAGTCACGCCATCATCGATATTTTGCTGCATAATTTGAGCAACTTTACGGATGTAGGACTGAATTTCGTACTCTGAATGGATTGTACGTTCATTTGCTAAAACAATATCACTGAGCGTAAAATGATTTTTTTCACAAACCTGTTTCAACTCTGCAAAACTGGAAAACTGGTATGGAACATCTAGCGGATCTCGTTCTATTTTATTCGACATTTCATCTTGTCTGGCAATTGTTCCTCCACCGACAGAAAAATAAACTTCTTCCGACAAAATGGTACCTATCGAATCTAAGGCAACGAATCTCATGCCATTCGAATGTTCTTTAAGGAAAACAGTCTTTTCTAAAATAAAATTCGTATTAAATTCAAAAGGAATCGATTTCTCACCCCTAAGTTGCAGCGATTTTTCAGCCATGATGTGCTGAATATAATTTTGGGTTAAATCAATATGGTCAGCGGTCAAACCCAAAAGTCCGTAAGCAATAGCATTAAGCGTTCCATGGCCGATCCCCGTCAGCGCCAGAGAACCGTACAAATAAATTTTGACATCTGCAACTCGTGAGATTTTGTTCCCCAAGCCATCAACAAAACGCTTGGCTGCCTTCATTGGTCCAACGGTGTGAGAACTTGATGGTCCGATACCAACAGCAAAAATTTCAGATAAGCTATAATACATCTTCTGTTTCCTCAATAAAATTGCTTGGAATATATAACATTACTTCCAAAAGTAAATATTTTTTTCACTGTGTTTATTGATTCTTTTTACTATATTTTTGCGGAGATAAAAGCTTTTGGGCTCGATAGACAAGCGTATTCATGCCATATTTTATTCTTGATTTTAGGGTCAAAGCATAGGGAGATAAAATCTGAGCGATAGCTGGCATATCGCCTTGCCACCCCAGACTTTCATCATTATAAAACTCGCAGACGTGAATGAAGGGCGTGATGTCATATTCTTTTTTGTCACAGGGGGTATCATAGGTATATAATAAGAGCATATCACACTGTTTATGCGGATAGAGGTTTTGAATCTCCTTAAATTCCTCAATGACTTGCTCTTCAGGCAATGTTTCTTTTATAAACATATATTTATCATCCGTTTTTTCCTGATTGGGAAATATCCGCTCAATCCTTACCCATAGTATTTTGTGTGCTTTTTGAATGTGGTGGAACATACGTTTTATGCGGCGTTGATATTTTTGATAATTGCGAAGGTAAGAGGCTTCGAACTCCTCCCCGACCATAAAATCGTGCCAATACTCTATGGCATTGTGCGAATCTCTGTAAACATCAGCATCACCGTTGGATTTGATAAATTGCAGGTTTTCTTTAAGCAAAAAATCTTGAAAATTGTTTTTGAGTAAAGTACTCACCTGTTTTATAGAAGAAATCCAGATCCAGTCAAACGGGAGCGACTCACGTTGCAGCTTATTCAATCGCAAATTATGAGCATTCAAGCATCCCCAGCCGATGGGAATAATAAAATCGTATTTTTTTGTTTTTCTCATACTGATTTCCTCTTTTTATTTAGGTCGGTTTATCATGCATCAGACTTGTTGTCAAAAAAAATTTTCTATCTTTTTCTTGATGACGTAACCAAATCTTAACCTAACTTATCCTAGAGTATTTTTGTTCTATAATTATGATGTGAGTGGGTATAAAAATGGAATTATTTTTAAATTTACCGACTAAATTTAAGAATTTAATGTGGCAGATTGCGATTGTTATTGTTTGCCTGTATTTTGGCTTTTATACCATTAACGGTGATCGCGGCTTACTCCATTATATGTATTTATCACGCGAAATTGCTTATGCAAAACAGTTAGCCGCAAAATATCATAATGAGCGTGTTAAGTTAGAAGATAAAGTTCATCTGCTTTCATCAGAATCTTTGGATTTGGATTTACTTGATGAGCGCGCCAAGGCCGTTTTGAATCTTATGCACGATGATGAATTTATCATTGTTGATGAGTAGGTATCATATATATTTATCCACATTTCTACCCCTCTTCAAAATAAAGACTATATTTTTTTGCACTTTTAATGTAAGTTACTTCTAGTTTTGGATTAACAGAAAGAAGATACTTCGTTGTCTGCTCGCTAGAAAATGAAAAGAAAGCACTCACAAACTCCTATCAAAAAACCAACTTATCATGGTGAGAAAGCTCCGTTTTTTTCACCCAAAGAGATTATTTTCAGATCTAACGGGCGCGCCCGCGTCTTGCGTATTTCGCCCAAAATGCAAGTTATCATTTTTGTTCTGTTTATGGCAGTTGCCGGTTGGAGTTTTTATTCGTATCATTTCTATACACGTTCCGGTTCTATTATCAATCGCAAAGATATGGAATTGGATATGGCCAAGGATGCTTATGTTAACTTAATTGCCGATTTTATGGCCCTGCATGAAAATGTCGATAACATTTTGAATCAAAAACATTTAGATTCACAAGAAGTCGAGGATTATAAAAAGAAAGCGACAGTCTTTGAGGATAAAATTAAGAACATTGCCAGCTCCGCTGATTTTGTTGATGAGAATACCCTTGATCAAAAGAAAGATCTCAGCGCTGTAATTCTGCAGCGAGATGTCGTTGCCTCTGAACGAGATGAGCTCAAAAAGCAGATGGCGCAAATGGAAGAAAAATTGCAGGAAATTAATAATGCTCAGCTTGATGTCTTTGAAAAATTACGCGTTATTTCGTCCAAGGAAGTTGATAAATTGCGTTCCATTTTCAGCGAAATTAATGTCCCTTTGAAAAAACATGGTCTGTATTTTAATCCCCTAGCTAACAAGCGCGACAGCAAGGGTGGAATTTATATCCCCGAAAAATCGGTTATTAACGATAAAAGAATCATTGATAAAATTTCTCAAATTTATAAAAATGTCGATGATGTTGAATATTATCGTCAGATTGCCGCTCGTCTTCCGCTCGGGAAACCGGTGTGGAGTTATTGGGTAACCTCACATTACGGGACTCGTAATGACCCGTTTAAGGGAAGTAAGGCTACGCATAAAGGTGTTGATTTGGCAAGCAGAACCGGTAATAAAATTGAAGTTAAGGCCCCCGGTAAAGTTGTTCGTGCGGAGTGGGTTAACGGATATGGAAATATGGTCATGATTGACCATGGTAACGGTTTTGAAACAAAGTATGCTCATATGAATAAGATTTATGTAAAAAAAGGGCAGACTGTAAAATTTAACGAGGTTATCGGAGAGGTCGGTTCGACCGGTCGCTCAACCGGACCTCACCTGCACTATGAAGTTGTTTATCATGGTGTTAGTGTTAATCCGATGCCTTTTATTCAGGCTAAACGTTCTTAAGGAGAATCAGAAATGAAAAATTTAAAACGGTTGTTATTCCTCAAAGTTGCTCGTAAATTAAGCAAAAATGATAACTCCATTCCTGTTCCGACCATTATCAGTGCTAATACAAAAGTTAAAGGTGATATTGTTTGTAATGGTATCTTGCAGATTGACGGGCATGTCCAAGGTGATGTCAGCTGTTCTGAATTGGTTATTGGCCTGAAAGGTTCTCTGACAGGTGGTGCTACTGTTAAAGATTTGCATTTGTACGGAACTTTACGCGGTAAAACAGTTGCCGAGAATTTGTTCGTTTCTAAAACAGCTAAGTTGATTGGTGATGCAACACATACTTCTATTGCTATTGAACCGGGTGCCTATATTGACGGACACTGCATGAGAGCTAATACCGCAACGGCAAAAACAACATTGAAACTCTCTGAAACTAAGGCATCTCAGAACGAAAAGGATTTTAGCGAATCGAAAAAATCTGAAGAGACTGCAAAACCTGATTTGGTTCTGGTTACAAAATCAACAAGTCGCGCAAAGAAAGCTGTTTAGAATATTATGGCAAAAAAAGTTCGACATGCAGATTTTATCTCGCATGGACTGGTAGCACAGAATCGACGTGCTCATTTTGATTATGAAATCGAAGAAAAATTTGTGGCCGGTTTGCAATTGACCGGCACCGAGGTTAAGTCTCTCAGATTAGGGCATGCCAACATTACCGATGCGTATGGTGTAGAAAAAGGCGGGGAGCTTTTTATCTCTAACATGTTTATTGCCGAATATACAAACAAAGGCTATGAATCTCACCAAGAAAAACGCGATCGAAAATTGCTTTTGAACAAAAAGGAAATTGTCAGGATTATCGGAGAGTTATCTAGAAAAGGCTCAACTTTGGTGGCTATCCGTCTATTTTTCAATGAAAAAGGACTGGCAAAGCTTGAGATTGGGCTCGGACGGGGTAAAAAACTTTATGACAAGCGAGAGACAATAAAAGAGCGTGATTGGAATCGAGAAAAACAGAGATTGCTTAAATAAAAAAATGCCTTTTCAGGCATTTTTTATTTGCTTCTCACAACAGAAAGCCAGGTTCTGGCTGTGTTGTACAAAGTCCAAGTATTTTTGTGTTTCCGAATCAACTCAGGGTTTCCCTTGCTGCGGCGATAAAATTCCACCGCATCTTGAGCGTTTTCCAGTGGAAACATATCCGTTGCCGAACTGCTTTCGGATACTCCCCAAACGACATTCTCTTTAACCACGCGAGCGGGTTGCCCGGCAACAATACAATGAGGCGGAACGTCTTTACTGACAATACAACCGAAACCTAAAATACAGCCATTGCCCAAAGTTACGCCCTTTAAAATTGTCGTTTTGCGTCCGACCCAGACATTATCTTCCACGACGACTTCTTTATCCGGATTTATTCTCTTTCCGGAAAAATCATATATCGGGTGGTAGTCTGTATTGTAAATAACCGTATCTGCCAAACCGCAGTCGCCAAATGTAATTTTTCCACCTTTGGCTGCAACTAACGGCGGCCATGTACACCACAATTTTTTGGCTGTTACCGTAGCGCCTTCTTTCAGATCGAATTCTCCGGTTAAGGTCGAATTTGCTCCGATATCTAATGTTGATTTGTCATAGGCATACACCCCCACTTTCATCATCTCGGTATTGCGCCCGATATGGACGTGGGAATCTTTTATCATAAAAGTGCACCCTTCCATATATACACCATCATCCAACTCTACAGAAGCATCACCGAATAACTTGATTTTGGTATTATGCATAAAAATATTTTTACCGAGTTTAAGCTTATTATTACCGCCTTTCAGGTAAATATTTGAAGATTTCCAGTAAGACGGAACGCCCAAAATTTCGTTATTTCTACTTTTCTTTTTCATCTTTTTCCTCCGGCCATATGAAGCCAAATTCTTTTTCTATCAAATCAATTATTCCTTGTTTATCGTATACAGACTTGCCCTGCCCCTGATTAACCCAGACGGAATGACCGCTAAACCCTTGCCAAGCGTGCTGATAATACTCTTTTCGATTGTCAAGCAGCGGATCATCAAATTTATACCCCAATTTTACGCCAAGGGCAAACCAATAAGCTGCCGTATCTGAATGCGGATACATATTTCCGAAAAAAGCACGGCTTTGCTCGGTTAAGGTGTTTGCCTTCGCCACATCGACCATGCAGCACCATTCATTAATGCGGCACGCATAAGTGTATCCTTCTTTGGGATTAAAATCGTCCACTCTGGCAATTTCTTTACTTGGGGTCAGCGGCCAATGGGGAGAAGGATATCTTCCCTCAACAACATTTTTCCGATTGCAAAACGGCTTAAAATGACAGCGCCAACATTGCCCGAAATCTCCGACAATCGTCAATTCCGGGTTTTGCGCAAACCTCTCCAAATAAACTTTGACGACATTTTGCATAAATTTTACATCATCGTGCAAAATCAGCAAATATTTTTTATCTGTGTGCTCTAAGGCGTACTGATAGCGGATATCATAACGATTATGACCATACTCCGGACTAAAAAAACGATACCAGCGCTTGAGCTTAAATTTCCAATCCATATATGGCGGATAATAACCGCGAATATAAGCTTGTTTGATACCGATATTTTTGGTATTTTCACGCACATCAATCTTCCATGGGCTAAAGTACTCTTTAACTTGTGGAGATTTATATATTTCAAGAGCACCATTACGCGAGCGGTCATCATTAATATAAACCGTATCAATCATGTCTCCGGCTGTTTTTTTTAGTGTCATCAGCGTATAAATCAATGATTCCGGCTTTTTGTACGAATTTATGGCGACATCAATTTTCATCATAAAAAGACCTTTGCTAATTTATCATATCCCTTAAAAAACAGATGGCAGGCAATCGTCTTTCGGGCACCCAGCAAATGCGGTTGCAAAGCTTTCTCTTGGTAAAGTTGAACGGCATATTCTCTGGCTTTGGTTAATGATGCTTTTCTCGTTTGCGAATTATTTAGGCGACGCAAAGGTTGAGAGACAACCGACTTAAAAATAAAGCGGGTAATATAACGCTGTAAAATATCTTTTTCTTTTTTATTTTTTACTCTTGATGATTTGAGAAAATAGTCAGATAAAACTTTACCGGCATCTGCGTGAGATTTGATATATTTATCTGTAATACCGCGGTTCATTACCGAGGTTGAGCTGTCTCGATAGTATAAAAGCTGTGTATCGGTATGAATCAGGCTCATCGTGTGAAACATTACTTTAAGTGAAAATATCGTGTCTTCCGCCGGTTGAATTCCCGGGGGAAATTCTATGCCGGCAATAGCATCCTTTTTATACAATCGGTTCCATACCAAAACGGAGCCGCCACGTTTGTTCTTAAAGTAGAAATTGAAGGGATTTTGATAGATCTGATATTTAATGTCTTCTAAACGATACAATGGCGGATTTTGCAAAGAAAAGTTATCCGGCACTGTTTTATTGGTAAACTCAGCCACATCGTAGTTCCCTTTCTGAATCAGATAATAAAGCACTTCCAATGCTTGCGGGTGTAACATATCATCCTGATCAAGCAAAGCAATATAAGGAGCTTTTGCCTCTTTTATGCCGTGATTGCGCGCTACGGAACAACCACCATTTTTCTGATTAACGAGCCGAAATCGATGATCGTGCTCCTGAAACGATTTAACTATTTCTTCCGTTCTGTCTGTCGACTCATCATTCACGCACAGAACTTCAAAATCCTGAAAGGTTTGCGCCGCAACGGAATTTAAGCACGGCCATAAATATTTTTCAGCATTATAGAGTGGAATAATCAGTGAGATTTTAGGCATTATTGATCTTTCAAAACATTTATATTTGTTCCTTTATAGCCTGAATCATACGTTTTTGCAACAGCTTTAAACGGTTTATTAAATATCCTTGCATATTCTGAGAGGGAGATGGAGGTTAATATGATGAGGCCAATCAAAGCTGCTTTTATTTCTATTCAAGGTAAAAAGCTGACAGATGAGGAAAAATATTTAATAGAAAAAGAAAATCCTCTCGGTGTTGCTTTATTTGCGAGTAATATTTCCACTCCTTCTATGTTAAAGAGACTTACACAAGGTATCAAAGAAGCTGCAGGACGCTCCGATATTTTGGTTGCTACCGATCAGGAAGGCGGGCGTGTGTGCCGGTTGCAACCGCCTTATTTTAGGAATTATTTGGCCCAGGCTGCTATCGGTCATTTAAGCAGTAAAGCTGCTTGTGTTGTCGCCGCTTTACAAGCATACCTGATTTCTCATGATTTTCATAAAGTCGGTATTAATTGTAATTTCGCCCCGACTTTAGATGTTGCAACCCCCAAAATTACACCGGCTCTTAAAAGTCGCTGTTTTTCACGTGATGAAAAAATAGTAGCCAATTTGGGAAATGCCATGTTTGAGACTTATAATGCCTGTTCAATTCTGCCCTGTATTAAACATTTGCCGGGGCACAGCGGTGCTGAAAACGACCCTCATTTGCGCCTCTCTAAGGTGAGAAAAATCTACCCGCGTTATCTTTATCCGTTTGAAAAGATTGCTCCCAAAGCGCTTATGGCTATGACCGCCCACATCGTATTGCAGGAATTTGATACTCTTCCGATTACGATGTCAGCTCGTGCTATTCAAAATTTGATTCGTGAACGATTTGATTTTAAGGGAATTTTGGTGTCAGATGCCTTGGAGATGAAGGCCTTACCCGGAAATTTAACTGAAAAGACGATTGCGGCTCGTCATGCCGGGTGTGATGCGGTTTGCTACTGTCGCGGTGATACGGATGGTGTGCAAGAAGTTCTTGATCATTGCGGTTATTTATCAGATACTGCCTTAGCTGTTCAGCAGAAAATATCTTCCCTCATTGCAAAAAAATTTGTGCCTGATAATATTGTGGCCAAAGCCAGAGATTATTACCATTTGGCACAATACGCACCAACAATTAAAGAAGACTATGATGCTGTTGAAGTCCTGAATTTGCTTTATGCCAAGAAGTAATTGTTTTAATTAAATTTTTGCGCAAATTTATATTTATCCATTTTATTAATTTTATTGACTGCCGGATTTTCCAAGAGCATCGGCAGTTCAACCGTTCTGAACACGCTGCGTGCATCTGCCTTGTCAACAAATGCCGTTACATCCCCTTTAATTCCCTTGATGAAGCGGCGTGAAGCAACTGCCCAAATGTGCGCCACCTCTTCTGCGGAAAGGCCTACTTCATGGTATCCTATCCCCAATTCAACCAATTTTTTACCGCAAACCGTATCCTCTATCATCTTAGCTTTAGGGTGCGCCTTAACATACGCAAACGCCTTATCGCGATTTTCGGTAGTCGGTAAAAAACTGATACTATACAAAACAACCGAATTTTTAGGTGTGGCGACATCGTATGATCCCGCCACATCCAAAGCCTCCTGATATAACATTTGGTTCATTTACGCATGTTTCCTTTTAACTACATCCAAACTACCGTTACTAACAATTACATCCGCCGTTTCATTGTCTGCAATTTCACCATCCAAAATTTTGAGTGCCAATTTATTTTCAAGTTGCGTTTTCAACAATCTTTTAAGCGGACGAGCTCCGTAGACCGGATCATAACCATTATTAACGATCCAAACAAATGCTGCATCATTAACGTTAATCGTAATATGGCGATCAGCCAGTCGTTTTTCAATGCCCTTTATTTGGATTTTTGCAATATCTTTAATATTATTTTTATCCAAACGATGGAACAATGTTATCTCGTCTATACGGTTAATAAATTCAGGTCGGAATGAAGCTTTTACGATATCCATGACCTTGGCACGAATTTGTTTGCTGTCATCCTGACCGACGGCATTGGCCAGAATCTCAGATCCCAAGTTCGACGTCATAATAATCAGCGTATTCTTAAAATCGACCGTCCGCCCCTTACCATCGGTTAAGCGCCCATCATCCAAAACTTGCAGTAAAATATTAAAGATATCAGGATGCGCTTTTTCTACCTCATCAAACAAAATGACCTGATAAGGACGACGGCGAACAGCCTCGGTTAAAAGCCCGCCCTCTTCATAACCGACATAGCCCGGAGGGGAGCCGATTAAACGCGCAACGGCATGCTTTTCCATGTATTCAGACATATCTATTCTGAGAATGGCGCTTTCATCATTAAACAAAAACTCTGCCACAGCTTTACTCAATTCGGTTTTACCGACACCGGTCGGTCCCAGAAACAAAAATGAACCTATCGGTTGTCGGGCATCGTTAATTCCGGCACGTGAACGGCGAACTGCATTTGCAACAGCAGCGATTGCATCCTTTTGCCCAATGACACGCTTTGCCAAAAATTCCTCCATATGGACGAGTTTTTCTCGTTCTCCTTCGAGCATTTTATCGACCGGAATACCTGTCCACTTTGAGACAACAGCGGCAATATTTTCAGCCGTAACGTTTTCGCGAACCTGACTATTTTTTGCTGATTGTTCTTCAATAGCCTTAATTTTATTTTCCAGTTCCGGAATAATGCCATATTGCAACTTTCCGGCTTGTTCGTATTTTCCTTCTCGCTGAGCAATTGCAGCCTCTATCTTGGCTTTATCCAACTGATCTTTCAGACTTGTTAAATCAGCCAAGCCTTGGCGCGTTTCTTTCCATTTATCGCCTAAACTCTTGGCTTTTACTTCAAGACCGGAAATTTCATAATTAATTTGTTGTAAGCGCGATTTTGACGCCTCATCGGTCTCTTTTTTCAGCGCCTCACGCTCGATTTTGAGTTGCATCAGTTTTCTATCTAATTCATCAAGTTCTTCCGGCTTAGAATCAATTGCCATACGCAGACCACTTGCCGCCTCATCCATCAAGTCAATCGCTTTGTCAGGTAAAAATCTGTCGCTGATATAACGGTTAGATAATGTTGCAGCAGCAATCAAAGCACTGTCTGAAATTTTAACCCCGTGATGTAGTTCAAACTTGTCTTTTATGCCACGTAAAATTGAAATTGTTTCTTCAACGCTCGGTTCTTCTACATAAACCGGTTGAAAACGTCTTGCTAAAGCTGCATCTTTTTCGACATATTTTTGGTATTCATTTAAGGTCGTTGCCCCCAAACAATGGAGAACTCCTCGAGCCAACGCCGGCTTCAGCAAATTAGAGGCATCCATTGAGCCTTCACCGGCTCCGGCACCGACAATCGTGTGCATCTCATCAATAAAGAGAATTATGTTTCCGTCAGCAGCTTCAACATCTTTTAAGACAGCTTTTAATCTTTCTTCAAACTCACCACGGTATTTTGCGCCGGCAATTAAAGCTCCCATATCTAAAGACAGCAGTCTTTTATCTTTTAGGCTTTCCGGGACATCATTATTAACAATACGCAAGGCCAGTCCCTCAACAATGGCTGTTTTACCGACCCCCGGCTCTCCGATAAGAACCGGATTGTTTTTGGTTCGGCGTGATAAGACTTGAATGGTACGCCTGATTTCATGCTCTCTACCAATGACAGGGTCCAGCTTGCCGTCACGGGCGCGGGCCGTTACATCAATCGTAAATTTCTTCAGGGCTTCAAAATTATCTTCGGCGCTTTCACTATCGGCAACACGACCTTTCCGAAATTCATCAATTGCCTGATCTAATTTTGATATCTGCACACCGCTTTGTTTCAGAATTTCTGCTGCCGGGCTCGGTTCTTTTGCCAGAGCTTGTAAAATGCGCTCCAATGTGACAAAGCTGTCCCCGTTTTGGGTAGCTAAATTTTCAGCTTCGGTCATAACCCGAGAAAAATCTTGCGACATTAAACTTTGCACTGTTGCGCCGCTTACCGACGGAATTTTACGGAGGGCTTCATCCGTACGACGATTTAGGTCATCCGTACGTCCACCTGCTTTTTCGAGCAACTCCATGACAGACGGCTCGTTATCCTTAAGCATTACCTTAAGAATATGCTCCGGTGAAATGTATTGGTGTTTTAACGATGATGCCAAGCTGACAACATCTTGTACCAGTGTCTTTGAACGATTTGTTAATTTATCAAAATTCATATTACCACCTCTCTTTATTATTATGTAGGTATAAAGAGGTGTTTAAATCAAGAGGATAAGAAAATTTATTTATTGATTTTACTCGGCAACGGCTTGGCGGCGACGATAAACACGCTTTGGTTTACGAACCGTTTCTTCATTAGCTACCGGTGTTTCAACAGCGGTTTCTGCCTCTGTATGCGGGACCTCAACCACTGTAAATGATTTCTTTTCCGGTTGCTGCAACAATTCTGTGACAGGTTTTGTTTCTCCTGCTAATTCGGAAACTTCCGGCTCCGTCTCACCCTCTGATGCACCGGCAATATTTTCGGTAACATTCTGAACTTGTTGCATGTATTGCTGGCGATTTTGATTCTTCTTCTCATTTATTTCCGTCACAATCTTGCGATAATGCTCTGCGTATTGGCGGAAAGTCTCTGCCATAACATAGTCATTGTTACCGGAGGCGTCTTTAGCCAAGTCATTATAGCGTTTAATCAGTTCTAATGCCGTGCCATTAACCTTACCGGCAGGACTTGTACTGTCAAACTTATAATTCAAGGAATATATTTGGTTATTACTATTGTTGTTTCTATATTTATTATTGATTCTTTTCATGCAATTATACCAATGTTATATAACAAAAAAAACTCATGAATAGTTTTATTCATCATAGATTAAAAAAATTTACGGAAATACAAATAAGCTCTCTTTCCTTTTCGGGAGGCTTTATTTGCACTATACAGATAAATTTATGAAATGCAACCTATTTTTTCAGAATTATGCACCTGTCAATTCCTTGCAAATCAGCGACGATTTCTATCAGGGTCAGTCCGTTGGCAACAAACATTTCCGCAACTTGCTGCGCTTGATTGATACCGCATTCTAATAATATAGTTCCCTCTTCCGCCAACAGCAGTGGTGCTACTTCTGACAAACGACGATAGGAGGTCAATCCATCCCTGCCGCCGGATAAAGCCGCTAAAGGATCATGGTCTTTCACCTCCGCAGCCAGTTCAGTGATATCAGCCTCCGGAATATAGGGCGGATTACTGACAATCAACTCAAAGGGATGTGAAAATTGATTGATAAAGTTTTCTTCAAACCAACTGGTATTGAGCCATGAAACACGATTGTTTACACCAAGTTGTTGGGCGTTTTGTCGCGCAACGTTCAGAGCCGCCGCAGAAATATCAACACTGACACCGGTCGCTTGCTCATTTTCTTTCAACAAGCTCAGTAAAATACAGCCGCTTCCGGTTCCTAAATCCAGAATCTGAATTTTGCGTTGGTTGCTTATTTGAACGGCCTTCTCTACTAAAATTTCCGTGTCCGGACGCGGTGATAAAACATCTTCATTTACAACAAAGTCATATTTATAAAATCCCTTGCGACCTATTAATTTATCCAACGGATAATGTTTTTCAATACGCTTGGATAATAATTCTCGTAAAGTTTTTTCTTGGCTCTGTGTGAGTGAAGTTTGCAGTATAGACGTGTCATTCTCATTTTTGTGCAAAACATGCGCCAGCAATAACCGTGCTTCCAGACGCGGAGACGGAATCTTTGCCTTTACCAGATTTTGAATGATCGTTTCATAAACCGTCATATGTTTTATGCGGCTTCCCGAGCCATTTCTGACTTAACCAAGCCGGATAAATTTTCAAATGCTTTTTTTTCTATCTGACGAATACGTTCCCGGCTGACCTCAAATTTTGCACCGAGTTCTTCTAAGGTCATCGGCGTTTCAGTCAGCATTCTGTTTTTGATAATATATTGTTCACGCTCGCTGAGTTTCGCCAAGCATTTATTCAGCACTTTTTGTTTATAGGCATTTTCCTGACGAACTGCTAATTTTTGCTCAATATTTTCACGTGCATCAACCAGCAGATTCATACGTTCTTGCCCTTGGTCATCTCCAATTTCGACATTAAGAGAAGTGTCAGCATGCAGGCGTTGATCCATTTCGACAACGTCCTTTTCATCGACAACCAATTCTTTGGCTATGGATTTGACATTTTCGGGCGACAAAGCTGTATTTTCATAAATTCCCAAACGGGCTTTAATTTTGCTTAAGTTATAGAAAAGCTTTTTTTGAGCAGCCACGGTCCCAATTTTGACCAGGGACCAAGAACGCAAAATAAAATCATTAATTGCAGCACGAATCCACCAGATGGCATATGTTGACAAGCGGACCTTTTTGCTTAAATCAAATTTTTTGACAGCTTGCATCAGACCGATATTTGCTTCCGATACCAAATCTGCCAGAGGTAAACCGTAACTACGATATGTCAGAGCTATTTTGGCTGCCAAGCGCAAATGTGAGGTAATTAATTTTTGCGCAGCTTGCAAATTGCCTTTCTGCTTAAACTCAACCAGTAAATTTTGCTCTTCCGTTTCACTCAGAATCGGAAACCTTTTTATTTTTTCAAAATATGCAACTAAGCCATTACCGTCAATGACGGCAGGTAAATTATTTTTATTTTCTAAAATGACTAAGTTATTACTTTGATTCATTAATATTACCTTCTTTCATCCGTAAATGATTGGCATAATGCTTTTATATCTTTTTCAACCAAGGGTGTATCATATTACAAATTTTGCACCTTTGCAAGGGGGTGGGGAAAATTTTTATGGCATAAAAGTGGTTTTAAGTTCTTCTCTGGAATTTTCCAGTAAATTAAGTACCTCTACAATCCATTCATTTGCATACGGATAAATCATCAGATATATGGGGGAAAATTGCTCACTTTTTTTATTGCTTTTGCATAATCTGATTTCATTATCATTCAGACCATTATTAATTTTGGTCATTAATAACTTATCTGCAACAACACGATTATTTTTGGCTGTAAACCCGCTCACCTGTTCCTCTTCGTAACTGGTGGCAAAACGCATTTTCATAATCCGTTGGCGCCGATCATAAATTGAGGAGACAGGATGCTCAGCATCATATTCTTCAAGCAATTCTTTGACTTGTGCCAGCAGTCGTTCATCTTGACAAGAAGGCAACACCCGTACTTGCGCCGGCTCTGCCACAGTCACTTCTTCAGGGGCGAGCAAATCGACCTCATCATCATACACTTCGGTACTTTCTTGCGCCCAAGCGGCGGTCGATAGTAACAAAATTCCAGCAACTAATGCTTTCAGCATCCTTTTCCTTTCTTAGAAGTTAATAGAATTCGGTGTTCTCGGGAACGGAATTACATCTCGAATATTGGCAATACCGGTAACCAGCATCATCATTCTCTCGAATCCTAATCCGAATCCGGCATGCGGAACGGAACCGAACTTACGCGAATCGAGATACCAAGAGTAATCCTCGATTTTCATCCCCAAATCTTTAATCTTTTGGACCAGAACATCATAGCGCTCCTCGCGTTGAGATCCGCCGATTAATTCCCCAATTCTCGGAACCAAAACATCCATCGCGGCAACCGTTTTGCCATCATCATTCATTCGCATATAGAAAGCTTTAATTTCTTTCGGATAATCACGTACAATCACCGGACGCTTGAAGTGTTCCTCCGCCAAATAGCGCTCATGCTCCGTCTGCAAATCTATGCCGTATTCAGGCTTATATTCGAACTTGCGACCTGATTTTTGCATTATCTCAATTGCTTCCGTATAGGTAATCCGTGCAAACCCTTTTTCAACAATGGTGTTAAGTGTTTCCATCAGGGTCGGATCAACAAATTTTGCAAACATTTCGATATCATCACGGCAATGCTCTAAAACATGCTTGACGCAATAACGTACCATGTCTTCTGCCAAATCCATATCTTCATAAATATCGGCAAAAGCCATTTCCGGCTCAATCATCCAGAACTCGGCAGCATGGCGCGGGGTATTTGAATTTTCGGCGCGGAATGTCGGACCAAAGGTATAGATATCGCCCAAGCCCAGTGCATACATCTCACCGTTCAGTTGCCCCGAAACCGTTAAATGTGCCGGTTTGCCGAAGAAATCTTTACTGTAATCGACTTGGCCGTTCGGCAATTTGGGTACGTTGTTCAAATCGAGTGTGGTGACCTGAAACATCTCACCGGCACCTTCACAATCCGAACCGGTAATAATCGGCGTATGGACGTAACGAAAACCGCGTTCATTAAAAAATTTATGAATTGCAAATGACAGCTCCGAGCGCACACGGAAGGCCGCACCATATTTATTGGTACGCGGACGCAGGTGAGCAATTGTACGCAAATATTCATCCGTATGTCTTTTTTTCTGTAACGGATAATCATCCGGCGCAAGAGAGTAGATGTTCAGCTCCTTTGCAACTAACTCAAAAGCCTGACTTCCTCCCTGCGAGGGAACAAGCTCCCCCTCAATTGCCACCGAAGATCCGGTTGTTAATTTTTTAACATCTTCATAATTAGATAAATTATTCTTGGCAATAACTTGTATATTTTTGAGACAGGAGCCGTCATTGACTTCGACGAATGAGAAATCTTTCGCATCGCGGCGCGTTCTTACCCAACCTTTTATTAAAACCTCAGCCAATGGTTTATCGGCTTGCAACAATGTTTTTATTTTTGTTCTTTTTAACATTTTATTATTCCCAAAATTTATCTTATAACTCTGCAAGAAACTCTTGCGTTGATGACTATAAATCATTTAATATTAAATGTCCAGCATTGACAAATGTTAATCACTGTATAATTATAGGGATTAGGTTAACTTGATATAGGAGCTCTTGAAATGCATAAACTTTTATTATTGGCAACAGCCGCTTTAATCTTACCGATGGCTGCTTGCACATCGGATATTTCATCTTCCCACTACTCGACAGGTTCGGTCGGATCTGTTGCGCAAACCATGGGGGGAACGGTTGTCTCGGTTCGTCAAATCAGTGTTTCTTCTGAAGACAATAACGCCGGAACATTAATTGGCGGAGCGTTGGGCGGAATCGGCGGCTCGACAATCGGCGGCGGCAGTACGGCTCATGCTTTGGGCGCCGTTGGCGGGGCTGTCTTGGGAGGTATTGCCGGTAATGCTGCACAACGTGGTTTATCCTCTCAACAAGGTTATGAATACGTTATTCGCTTGGATAATGGTAATATGATAACCGTTACTCAGGGGAATGATATTTTGCTTAACCCCGGACAGAGATGCTATGTCAGCCTTGGCAGTCCGGCACGCGTTATGCCAGCTTATTACTAATTTTATCATCTTTGTGATTGAGTATCCCCCGTTCAGAATAGAGCGGGGGTTTTTATATTTATTTACTCAGAAGCCGCCGTATCACTATGCTTGCTTTGTTTTATGAGCAATCGTTTGGCAACCATAATATCATCTTCATGACCAATTGTTTTCGGGCATGGTTCTGAGTTCTCCAAATAATTATCGATATTTTCGCCGTTCGGGAGGCAAATATCCGGTCTTATGCCTTGCTCATCCGGCGAAAAATCATCTGCACCGTAATATCGTTCCGTCGTTAATGCGATGCGCGCCCCGTTTGTTTGTTTATATAGATTTTGAACTGTTCCTTTGCCGTAGGTTTGGGCACCGATTAATGTCGCCCTGCCTCTTTTATGCAAAACCATGGCAATCACTTCTGCGGCAGAGGCGGTCTCCCCATCAACCAGGATAGCCATAGGCACATCTGCATATAATTTGCCCTCATGGGCGTCATAAATCTTGCGCTTACCTTTTTCTCGACCAAGCGTATAAATCATCGTTCCGTCGCTCACAAACAAATCCGTTAACTGCAACGCATATTTAAGGTATCCGCCCTTATTGCCTCGTAAATCGATGATTATACCTTTCAGGTTTTGATGTTCTTCCATCGTCCGGTTAAAGTTGCTCATCATATGCTCATTGATTGTGCCGGGGCGAACGTATAAAATATCATTTTCCTGCATGGTGGCAAGATAAGCTTGCGGCAGCTCGCTCCCCTGCCCTAAATCGAGGCTTGGTATATAGCGAGAGTTTTTATCCAGAGCCGGTAACCCATGATAAAGGATGGTTTCTGCCAACTCAAAATCCTGCCGTTGCAAAACCGGAGACATCTTTTTTGCCATATCCAGAACTTCTACCGTAAAATCCGCCCATTCTTGTGCATCTTGTTCACCAAACGGACGCGTTATGGTTTTTTGTAATCGACCTTTATGGTATATGCTGACTGATCTTTTTCCGAGAGAAATTCGCGTATTGTTATCAATCTCATTCAAAGCACGCAGCCCTGCCTCCGCAATAGCTGAGAGCTGCACTTCCCCAATATAGTGTTTGGCAACTGTTCGGTATGCTTGTGCCAAAACCTCCTTATCTCCGGCATGAGCCGAAAAACAAAACAAACAACAAGCAATCATGTATAATATTTTCTGCATATGATTTCAGTCCCAATTTAATTCTGTCATTAATACCGTGTGATCCGAAGGTTTTGCTCCTCGACGAAGTGTCTTATCTACCCAACATTTTTCCAGTCTGTCCGCTGCTTTGGGTGAAAGCAACTGGTAATCAATTCGCAAGCCTAAATCATTCGCAAAGGCGCCACCGGCATAGTCCCAGTACGTATAGCCATTTTCTGTTTTTTGCCGAAGAGTATTACTGCCGTTCTGAGACAAACGAAAAGCATCGCTCCACCCTTGATGAAAAATTGCTTTCAAGCGATTTGTGACCTCCGGACGATATAAGGCCCCACCGCGGAACAGCTCAGGATTGTACACATCCTTGTCGCTCAAAATAATATTAAAATCCCCCCCTAAAACGACCGGTATCGGGGAATGAACTAATTTTTGCGTTTGCTTTATAAAAGCATCAAGCCACTGTAATTTGTATGCTAAGCGCGATGTATCGGCGGCATCATTATATGGTGGATTGCCGTTGGGTAAATATATCGAAGCCATGCGAATTTCTTTGCCGCTACAGTCCACTTTAGCCTGAAGATATCGCGCATTTTCGTCCGTAAAACCAGGCAAATTTTCTTCTTCTATCTGCATTTTGTGAGGACTGAGAATCGCAACACCATTATAACTTTTTTGCCCCAATATTCTCGCCTCATAGCCGACTGTATTTATTTCAAACAGCGGGAATGCGTTAAATTCGCACTTAATTTCTTGCAGCAACACAATATCCGGATGTTCTGTCTGTAACCAAGCGCAAAAACTTTCCAGATGGGCATTGACTGAATTAATATTATAAGTGGCTACTTTCATTTATTTCTCTCACTTTGGGTTTTAATTTATACGATTTTAGCCTGATTGCAATCAGAAAAAAACTTTTTGTTGCAGAATTAACAGGTTATAAATAATTTTGATGTATTGTATGCTTAAATTTGTAATTTTGGCAGGAGAATATCATGTTTAAAGAATTTCCAGACGATAATAAAAATGACGATTTTTTGAATGAATTCAGACAGAAAATATCTGATCAGTCAGATGAAATTATCGAAGAAAAGCGAGAAGAGCTTAAACGTTCGAAAAGTATATTTTTGGGCATTACCGGTGGTATTGTTTTAGCCGGAATCGTCGGCTGGATGATTTTGGCACCGCAATACCGTACGGAAAAAGATAAGGAAATTCCGGTTATTCGCCGCCCGCAAACAGCCATCCGCGTCCAACCAAACGAACCGGGTGGTATGGAAATCCCTAATCAAGATAAAAGTGTTTATAATATAATTGAGAAAAAAGAAGATAACGGTGTTGAAAATTTGTTACCGCCTCCTGAATCGCCAAAACTTCCGGAGATTGTTGCGCAAGCTGATACTGCACCTTCTGTTCCTCAGGATACCGTTCTTCCTGAAGCAGAAAAAATTGTTCAAAAAGCTGAAGCACCCGTTGTTACAACTCAAGATATTATAAAGCAAGCTGAAGAAAGTGCTCCTGAAACAGCTCCTGCTGCTAAGCCTAAAGCAGAATTGCCGCAAACTGCTGCCGTTTCAGAACCTGCACAATCTGTTCCCGTTCAGTCTGTTGCAAAAGAAGAACCCAAACCTGAACCCAAGCCGACCCCGAAAGCAGAACCTAAAGCTGAACCCAAACAAGAACCAAAAGTTGAGGCTCAAAAAGTTGCAGCCGCTGTTTCCGGAAATTGGCAAGTTCAACTCATGTCTTCTCCTAACAAACCTGCTATCGAAAAAGCTAAAGCAGATTTGGCTAAAAAATACAAATTAGGCAATCAACCTTTTGAAATTGAAACGGCTGTTTTGGATAAAAATAAAACTTTCTATCGTCTCAAAGTCGGTGCATACAAAACAAGAGCCGAAGCCGACAAGCTTTGCAACAACATCAAAGCTTTGGGTGGTACATGTATTGTAAAGAAAAAATAGATGACTTGGACTGATGCTTTTTTAACATTTGTTCCTCTGTTTTTTGCAATTGTTTTGCATGAAATTGCTCATGGATATGTTGCTTTGCTCTTGGGTGACGGGACAGCTAAACACTATGGACGGTTGTCTCTCAATCCGTTTAAGCATATAGATTTGTTTGGGACAATTATTATCCCTGCTTTTTTAGCCATCGGTCACGCTCCTTTTATATTCGGTTGGGCAAAACCGGTGCCAGTTAATCCGCGTTTTTTAAGGAATCGTCCGAGAGATGAAGTTTTGGTTGCGGCAGCAGGTATTGCTATGAACTTATGGTTGGCCGTCGTCTCGGCTCTTCTTTTGCTGCTTGCTGCATTTATTACCGCACCGTATTTAAGAGGTGTTGTCTCTTTGTTCTTATTCAATATGGTTGTTTTTAATGTCGGATTGGCTGTTTTTAACGCTATTCCTATTCCACCATTAGATGGGGCCAGAATTTTGTTGGGATGGATTAAGGCTCCTTGGGCAAAGAGATATCTTAATTATTATTCGTATGGTTTGATTATTATGGTATTCCTACTATTTATTTTACCGGCCATTGGTGATAGCCTCGGCGTGGATTTAAATTTGGTTAGAAATTATATGATTTCGGTCACTCGTTATATTTGTTCATTTTTATTATAAGGAGAAAAAAATGTTATTCGGATTTTGGAGTTGGGTTTTAGTTGTACTTATTGTCTTTGTTATCTTTTACGCAAATAAGATGCCTGAATTGCGTGCACAAGCCGAGCAAAAATTAAAGGAAGGAAAAGTATTACTGGATAAAAGCCGTAAGGAACTTGAAGCAAAAACTGCGGCTCTGACAGAAAAGGCAAAAGAAAAACAAAAGGAAGTCCAAAAAAAAGCTCAAGAAAGACAGCAGAAAAATAAAGAAATTTTTGAGGATGAAAAGGAGATTACAGCTGAAGATTTAGCTTTTATGCCAACTGACGAAAAAGCTAAAGAAAAGAAAAAATAGGATACAAAAAAACCTCTCGTTCAGAGAGGTTTTTTGTTGTCTCATTAAGCTTGCGGCTCACCATACCGGTTGTCTTCAGCATCACCTTTTCTGATGTAAAAGAACAGCAATACAAATGCCCATATGCATGTAATTATTGAGATAGTTGCCGTATACGCATCACTGGTAACGTGACCGTTGTACTCCCATATTCCTTGCGCGACACTGGCGCAGGTAAAGAACAGCAGTAACCCGCCAATCCACCAGCCGCTTTTGTTGATATCATGCAATCTTCTGACTTGTATTGCGACAGATGGCAGAAGCATAAAAATAGAATATGCCCCGGACAATGCTGCCGGTTTGCCCTGAATACCTTCCATATAACCTAGAACACACCCGACAATGAAGTTAATCAATACAAAAGACCAGTAGTCATATCGGCAGGCGCGTCCTTTTAATTGGCAATATCTTTTTATGCCTTCAAAATAGCTTTTGAAAACATTTCTATCTGTATCCACAGTCATCACTTTTTTCATCTATTATCTCCTTAATCAGCTCACGTTTATATAACGTAGTTTCAGCTTATTGAATATAACCCTTATTGTCAAATAAAAAAAGCACCGCTGTTATTCGGTGCTTTTAATCTCTTATCTTTCCTTCTTGATGGAAGCAATATTGCGGATATAAGCAATGTCCCCCTCCAGTTTTTCGAGGCTGACCGGCAATTTTCGGCGCCAATTCGGATGCTTGTCTATATCCGTACCGGGAAGATTTTGCAATTGCTCAACATGCAAAATATCTTCCAGTTGTGCCAAAAATACTTTTGATGCAGAGCTGGCGACATAGCGATTGACGGCCTCCTCAATGCCCTCAGGATATGCCTCACCATACAGATAATCTCCTTGGCGATGTTTATCCTCCGGCCAGACCCCTGCCTCATCCATCGCTTGTAAGAGCAGTTTTCTATCTGCTTCTCGCTTATGGTAGGCGGCAATAGTATCATCATGGGTCGTCAGTTTTAGGTTTTCCATGAGCGCAATATCATAACCAAACCACCACATTCTCAATGGGCTCATATCGTGCGTTCCTACCGACGTAAAAGCCTTTTCCGGATACGCATCAGGTTTGCTGAATCCTCCCCAGCCGGACCCTTCTCTTTCTGCCCACAAAACACTCAACGAATAAATATGTTTTTCCTCTAAGGCTTCTAAAAATCCGGCCGGAACATTACCGATACTCTCACCGACGATATGACATTTGCTCAAGCAACTCTCGATGGCTAGAATGTTCATCATATCCCAAAAATTGTAGCGAATATAAGTGCCCAAATCTTCACTATCCGGAATAACATATAACCTCATCAGTCCCATAACATGATCTATTCGCAAAGCACCGGCATTATGCATATTCGCGCGCAAAATCTTAATGAACGGCTCATAAGCAACATCTTTCAGAACATACGGATTAAAGGCTCCTAAACACCACCTTTGACCGGTTGAGAAGAAGGCATCCGGTGGGGCACCGGCGCCGCTATCTTTAATAAATAAGCTGTTATCCGCCCATAACTCTGCACTGTCTTGTCCGACACCGACAGCCAAGTCTCTGTACAAACCGACTTTCAAGCCACATTCCGAGATCAGGGAACAAGCCATATCAAACTGACGTTTTGCTTCAAACTGCATAAACTTGAAAATCTCAACACGGGAGGCATGTTCTTTGCAAAAATCTTTAACAGCTTTGGAATTTGGATTTTTGTACTCATCTTCCCAAGCACGCCATCCGCCCCAAATGGTTTTGCACTTATGTTCATACAGTGTTTGAAAAGCCGCTAATTTTTGCAAGTCTTCACCCTGCTCTTTGCAAAATTCTTTATATTCTTTTTGCCTTTCCGAATTTTTTTCTTTCTGAAAACGGTCATACGCTTTCTCGAGCATTTTAACTTTAAAGGGATATATTTCTTCGTACTTGATGGTCTCGCTATAACGAAACTCATTTACCTTGTCCCAAAGGCCTTCCATATCCTCAGACCTAAACTCAGGAACACGCTCAAGGTCAATATAAATCGGGTTTAAGAACAAGCGGCTGATTGAACTATAGGGGCTGGCATTTTCAGGAAAATCGTGAGCCAAAACATTCAGCGGATTAAGCCCGATAATATCAGCACCGCAACGACCGCAAATTCTGATAAAATTTTCCAGATCCGTGAAATCACCGACCCCCCAATTTCTTTCGCTGCGGACAGAATACAGTTGCAAAGCATATCCCCAAACTTTTGAGTTTTTGATGACCGGATTTTCATAGCATGTTTCCGGGGCAACGGCCAACACCATCTTGTGCTTATGTGATGAGATTTCAAAATGAACATCATAATAGCCGACTTCAAGCTGATTATAGATTTTAAAACACCATTTTATATATTCTGTTTTGCCAATGGTTTGACGCTCTTGCGTGTCAAAAATCTGATAATCGATATGAACTTTTTCTCCTGTTTGGCGGCTTATTACTTCAAACTTCGCCTCAGAAGGAGATATTGATGAAGATAGAACAGCATCGAACCATATATCTGAGCATTCAACGACATTGATGGCCGCCAATGTCTTTTGCCAACGGCGCTTATCAAAATCAGCCAGAGATTTTTTTATTTCTTCCTCAGAATCGGCTTTGTATCCGAATTTCTCAGCAAAAAATCGAACTATTTTGTCCTCGACTTTATATTCCTTCGGAATCAAACCACCATCCCTGAATGATGTTGCTATTCCTAATTTATCTGCCAACTGCTGTAATAATTCGCTCATAAAAATCTCCTAATTTTTGACTTCAAATAATAAAACACTCCAGGCCGGAACATTGATAATACTCCCCCCGACCATTTTTTTTTCATTCTCGAATTTTGCAGAGCTGTCAACCAAAAGGTTCCAAACTTTGCGACTGCCGATACTTGGCAGTTTCCAATCTATGTTATGAAAATTAGCATTAAAGAAACAAATATAAAATTTCTCTTGCGTATAAATACTGTATGCAAGTGTTTTGCGGTTTCCATCCTGCCAATCATCATTGCTCATTTCAAGGCCTTTTTCATTATACCAAGTAATATCTTTGATATTATCTTTAATAGCTTTGCCATTGAAAAAATGTTGCTTTTTGAAAGCCGGACATTCACGTCGTATTTTAATTAATTTACGCACAAATTTTGATAATTCGAAATTTTTGGCAGATAGTGCTTCCCACGCTATCCAGGTAATAATATTATCCTGGCAATAAGGATTGTTATTTCCGTACTGTGGTTGTGCAAACTCATCTCCGGCAACGAGCATCGGTGTTCCGAAAGATAAAAGCAATGTACTCAACATGGCGCGCATCCGACAAAAACGATTATCCAAAATCTGTTCGTTATCGGTTTCCCCTTCCGTTCCGGAATTCCAACTCCAGTTACTATCCGTTCCGTCGCGATTATTTTCTCCGTTACTTTGGTTGTGTTTACCGTTATAACTGACTAAATCATGCAAATTAAATCCATCATGCGCTGTTACAAAATTTATGCTGCTTGATATGCATCGATTATTGTGGTTAAAAATATCACTGGAACCGGCAAGCCTGCTTGCTAATTCTGCGGTTTGATAATAGTCACCTTTCCAAAACCGGCGCACGACATCACGATATTTATCATTCCATTCAGCCCAACCGGGAGGAAAAGCTCCCACTTGATACCCGCAAAAACCGATATCCCAAGGCTCGGCAATCAGTTTTACTTTTTGCAAGACTTCATCTTGCATAACAGCATACAAAAATCCACAGTCTAAAGAAAAACTTTTATCAACACGGCATAAAGTCGGGGCAAGATCAAATCGGAATCCGTCAACGTGCATCTCTTGTACCCAATAACGCAAAGAATCCATAACTAAGCGCAAGACGTATTTATTTTGCAGATTGAAACTGGCTCCGCAACCGGTACTGTCGTAATAATAGCGTTTATTATCGGGGTTAAGAACATAGTATGAGCTGTTATCTATACCGCGGTAGCATAAGGTTGGTCCAAGCTCGTTACCTTCACCGGTGTGATTGTATACAACATCAAGCAAAACTTCTATGCCGCGACTATGCATTTTCTTCACCAGATTTTTAAACTCGTCTATCGAATCTGTTGCCAGGTAATGTTGCTCCGGTGCAAAAAAGCTAAAACTCTCATATCCCCAGTAGTTATCCTTAATGTACCCTTTTTTATGGCGATTTCCTAAAAAGGCATGTATCGGCAAAAACTCAACCGCCGTCACCCCTAAATTCTGGATATGGCTCAGCACAACATCATTGGCAAATCCGGCAAAGCGCCCTCTTTGTGCATCAGGAACACTGGGGTGCAATTTTGTATAGCCGCGCATGTGCGTTTCATAAATAACAGATTCTTGCAAAGAATAACTCGGCGATTTATCACCCTGCCAATCAAAGCTGCCACTAACAACAACCGACTTAGGAACATATGGCGCACTATCAATATTGGAGAAAGACAAATCCTTTTCCGGACTATCGATATCATACCCGAAAATCGCTTTATGCCAAATTAATTTACCGACGAGTTGTTTGGCATACGGATCGAGTAGCAATTTATATGGGTTAAAACGCAGTCCGTCTTTGGGGCGATACGGCCCGTAAACACGGTATCCGTAGACCTGCCCGGCTTTGACTCCGTGCAAGTAGATATGCCAAATGTTATTATCATTTTGTGTTATCTCATAATGCTCTAATTCTTGCGAACCGGCTTCATCAAATAAACATAATTCAACTCGTTCGGCATGGGCAGAAAAAAGAGCAAAATTGACACCCTCAGCATCGACTGTCGCTCCAAGAGGATAGGCTTTCCCTGCTGAAATATCAAATTTGCTCATTGATGTCTCCCTTGTGTTGCTATCTTATCGGTTTTAAGACAATCGTTGACAATGGCGGAACCGTTATTTCCAGATTATACGGTTTGCAATTCCACTCTCCGTCGTGTGCCTCAAGAAGTCCCTCATTTTTCACACCGCTTCCCCAATAGTTTTTATCGTCGCTATTGAAGATTTCCTGGAACTTACATTTTTCATTTACACCAATTTTATGCCCTTGACGCACAACCGGTGTAAAGTTGCACACCACAATCATATAGTCTGACGGGTGGTAGCCTTTACGAATGTATGAAATAATACTGTCATCGGCATTTGAGTGTTCAATCCATTCAAATCCGCGATAGTCAAAATCAATCTCATAAAATGCCGGATTACCTTTATACATCAGGTTCAAATCACGGACACAATTTTGCATTCCCTTATACATCGGATATTCGAGTAAATGCCAACGCAAACTCTCTTCAGAATTCCATTCCCAATCTTGTCCGAACTCACAGCCTTGGAAAAGTAATTTTTTACCGGGGTGCGTGAACATAAATCCGTAGTAAGCGCGCAGATTTGCAAATTTTTGCCATTCATCACCCGGCATTTTAGAAAGCATTGACCCTTTCCCATGCACAACTTCATCATGAGAAATCGGTAAAATAAAGTTTTCGTTAAACGCGTATAGCAATCCGAAAGTCAGCATACCATGGTGGTATTTACGATGTATCGGTTCGTGTGAAATGTAACGCAAGGTATCATTCATCCACCCCATATTCCATTTATAACCGAACCCTAATCCACCCATGGAGGTCGGACGCGAAACCATCGGCCATGCCGTTGATTCTTCCGCGCAGGTGTTAGCTCCTTTACATTGAGAGTAAACAAGCTCATTCATTTTACGTAAGAAAGCGATTGCTTCGATGTTTTCATTACCACCATAAACATTGGGAATCCACTCACCGTTTTTGCGGGAATAATCCAGATACAACATTGAAGCTACCGCATCTACACGTAAGCCATCAATATGATATTCTTTTAACCAATACAGAGCGCTGGCACACAAAAAGTTACAAACTTCCGTTCGTCCGTAGTTGTAGATTTTCGTTCCCCAATCCAAGTGCTCCCCTTTACGCGGATCGGCGTGCTCATACAGATGCGTTCCGTCGAACTCTATCAGTCCGTGCGCATCTTTTGGGAAGTGTGCCGGCACCCAGTCCATAATAACAGCAATTCCGGCTTGGTGAAATTTATCAATCATATAGCGCAAATCATCAGGTGTGCCGAAACGACTGGTCGGCGCAAACATGCCAATAACCTGATACCCCCAAGAACAATCCAAAGGATGTTCGGCAAGCGGTAAAAATTCAACATGTGTAAAGCCCATATTACTGACATAAGGAACTAAATAATCAGCCATTTCACGATAAGTCAAAAATTCCTTGCCGTCTTTTCCTTTACGACGCCACGATCCCATATGGACTTCATAAATGGACATCGGTTTATCAAAAGTGCACGTTTCTTCACGATGTTGCATCCAATTATTATCGTCCCAGATATAGTGATTTAAGTCGTACACAACCGATGCTGTTTTAGGACGAACCTCACTCCAAAATCCGACAGGGTCTGACTTGGTCAAAATATAATTTTCTTGTGTTTTAACCTCAAATTTATAAATCTCACCTTCGCCGATACCCGGGATAAAAATATCCCAAACACCGCAAGTCGGATGCTTGCGCATAACATTGACTCGACCATCCCAGTTATTGAAATTGCCAATAACGGAAACTCGCTTGGCATTCGGTGCCCAAACAGCAAAAGCAACACCTTTGACACCGTTAATTTCCATAACGTGTGCCCCGAGTTTTTTATACATTTCCAGGTGATTACCTTCAGCTAACAAATAGACATCAATGTCCCCTATTGTCGCCGGAAAAGAATAAATATCTGCTTGGTCGAATTTGTGACCTTGGTCGTTTTCTATTCTTAAAAAGTATTCAAAATTTTCAACTGCACCGAGATTGATTTGATAAAATCCTCTCTCATCAAGTTTGCTCATCAAGCCTAACGATGTTCCGTCTTTTTTGATAATTTCTATCGAATTACTGCGCGGCTCATAAACTCTGATAAAGACTTCTTTACTTCCTTTATCTTTGTGGATACCAAGGACTGAAAACACATTGCCATGGTCCCCGTTAATAATCGCGTTCATTTCTTCTTTTGATAATAAATTTTCCATATATACAAAGCCCCCTAATAGACTTAACTAAAAATAATTAAACTTGATGATATTCATGTATCTATATTTTATAATATAGCCACACTTTAAAAACAATCTATAAATACTTATCATTTTAAATGCAAGAAAATAAAATCGTCTTCTAAAAATTATTTTATATTTCGGAAGAAAAATAAACTTTTATGGTTGACGTATTATTTTTTGATTGTATATTGAAGTTGTTATCTAACAATTTTTTATTATTTGGAGTTAGTTATGGCAAACAAACTGAATGAAAATTATATCAGAGAAGCTGCTTACTATTTGTGGCAAAATGCTGGTTGCCCAAGCGGTAATGATGAATATTTTTGGTCAAAAGCTGTTGAGCAATTGAACAATAAATCTTCTTCTAAAAAGACAACTTCTTGCAGCAAGACTTCTTGTTCTTCTACAAAAAAATCTTTGAAGAAATCTAAGTAATTTTTCTGATAAAATTATGGAAAAGACTCTGCTTATTCGGCAGAGTTTTTTTATGCCGTTTTGACAGCATCAATTAAGAAGCCGATGACCTCTTTTTCACCCTCAAGACGCAAAACATTTTCTTTTATTTCTAATGCAGAAAAACCATTCTCGGAAAGTTCCTTTTCGATGTATGATTTTGTGTGTAAAAACCGTCCTGACGGGTGCAAAATGTAATCGCTCTCATCTATGTCATTTTTGGTAATACTGAAAATAATCCGACCTTTTTTATGCAAGGCTGTTGCGCATCCGGAAATGATTTTTGAGAGGTCTCCGAAATATGTCAGCACATCTGCTGCGACAATTAAATCATATTTATTTTTTGTTACTGAAAGATATTTTTCCAAATCTTGATTGATCAGTTTATCATACACTTTTTTTTCTGCAGCAACTTCTAACATTTTTGCTGAAATATCCAACCCGTGCAAGCCCCAGAATCCGGCATATTGCTTGAGTATCGGACCACATAAACCGGTTCCGCATCCGGCATCCAGAATCTGTAATTTTGCTTTTTTAGCAATTCCATATACTTTTACTAATTCTTCTGAAATTAATTGGGGAACTTTATAGGCCAGACCATCCAAAACATTTTCGAAGTCGCCGGCAAATTCATCAAATACGGCTCGCACGTAACTGACAGAAGCGCGCGTAATTCCGTTATTCCGTAAAACAGCATTTGCCATATGATAAACAATCGGATCACGAGGATATTTATCCAACCACTTTTGAGCATATTTTTGAGCTGTTTCTTCAGCCCCATTTTGGCTTATTTCATAGAGCATATATCCAAAATTCAGTTGTTGTTTTTTATCACCACCTGAGAGTTCGACCGCTTTTAATCCGGTTGATAAAGCTTGCTCATAGTCTTGCGTCTTTTCATAGATTTGACTCAGAGAATTATAGCTCCAAAAATCTGACGAATCGTTTTCGACCAGACGCAAAAAAATCTCTTTCGCCTCATCATATTTTTCCAATTCAATAGCCGAATTGCCACACAAGGTCAGTGCATTGCTGTCATCTGAATCTATTGCCAGAGCACGCTTTGCACTTTTGTAGGCAAAATTATAGTCTTTCCGTGCATAACAAACGTTTGCAGAATTAATCCAAGCAATTTTATTATCCGGTTCAATCGCAACTGCCTGCGTGTACCAATCCAAGGCATCATCAAGTTTGCCTTGACGGTACAAAATATTCCCCTTGATAATCATTGCCGAGCAATCTTTGGGAAAGTCATATAGAATCAGGTTTGCATAATTCAACGCTTCTTTGTCGTTACCTTGATTATAATTTTGCAATGCTTTTTTTTGTAATTCTGCGATGTTCATTGCTGTTCTCCTCTTACTTGCGGATATTTTATCTCAATCAGGTAAAAAAACTATTGACGAAACAAAAATTATATTATATTTATTTCATCACTGATGGGGGTATGGCGGAACTGGTAGACGCGCTAGACTCAAAATCTTGTGGCCTTTGGCCGTGTCAGTTCAAGTCTGACTACCCCTACCAATGTTGCACTCGGGTTTTTACCCGAGTTTTTTTGTGGGTAGTCAGACTCCGTCTGACGTCTTGCTTGTAAGCTCGCTCCGCTTGCTAACCGCGCTTCGATCACTCGTTTTGTAATGTTCGCTTCGTTGCGCTCTCGCTTCTCGCTCAATAACAAAACTTCGCCTGTCGTTAAAAATTGCTCATCAAAGAGCAATTTTTTGCCTCCAGCCCCTACCATTTATGCTCGGGTTTTTACCCGAGTTTTTTTATATATTTTTTAGCAGGTTCGACTCTGCCAAGCGGTTTTTTGCTTTATAAACATAGACTTTCGTTTTATAGCCCTTTTTATTGTGCAAAAAACATATTATCTCCTTTTCAGACATTGGAATTAGGAGGTGTTGCATGACGAAAGTGACGATTGCGAATTACCTGATTGGGAATTTGAGTAATCGCTTTCCTATCACTCAAAGTGGTATGATTGACCACGATATTATTGATGTGATGGTTGATGGCTGGCAAAACAGCTATTATCAGACACCGGTTTCCAATGTCGGGGAGGGGAAGTCAAACGCCTCTCCGCAGCGCTATTTGATGTAGGCGCTGATTAAAATAACGATCCCTGTCGGATATGATTTTCCGGCAGGGATTTGCGTGCTCTGTTTTTTAGGACACATATACTCGATTTTTTCGTACACTGTGACAGATATTTAGGTTATCGACTCTTTTATTTTTCTGATTAAGATTTATGTTATGACGTGATGGCAACCAGAACATTGGGGAGAAAATATTATGATGAATACCAGTGAAATGAATATCAAAGATTATGAAAATCGTAACATTATTCTTTTGGGAAAAATATACAGAAGCTTTGAAGCTCTGGAAGAAACGCTCGGACAGCTCAAACTCGAAGAACCTCTTTTTATGACCTATGCCGCAAAAAAAGCGTTTGCACAGAAAGTTCTCAAACATCCGAAGCGTGACGAGAAAATTCTAAAAACAAAATATTTGATGTAAAGATAAACCCTCCTCAGAAATGAGGAGGGTTTATCTTGTTCCCCTTATATGGTTTCTGAGATCCTGAAAACGAAGTGAGCAAGCAGCGAAGCTGTCGCGCTCCAACAAGTTCAGGATGACTAAATGAAACGCATTTACTCTCTTTTCCAGGTGGTGCCTTGGGGGGTGTCTTCTAAGATAATGCCTTGGGCTTTTAATTCATTACGAATAGCGTCGGCGGTTGCCCAATCTTTATTCTTTTTGGCTTCCAGACGCGCTTGAATTTTCGCCTCAATTTCTTGCGCCTCATCATCTCCCTGCTCGCCCTTAAACCAAATTTCCGGCTCTTGGAACAGCAAGCCCAACATGTAAGCATCTGCCAATAACTGCGATTTGTATTTTTTCTGTTCTTCCGCTGTTTCGGCTTTATTCAGTTGATTGACATCTTCATGCAAAAATGTCAGAGCCAACGGGGTATTTAAATCATCACACAGTGCGTCAATCAAACCTGCTGTCGGCTCAACTTTTTCGGCTTCAACATTTTTAACACGCAATAAAGCATTATAAAATTTATCCAATGTTGCTTTGGCGTTTGCCAACCCCTCAAAGGTAAAATTAAACGGTTGGTGATAGTGCGCCGTTAAAAACAACAAGCGCAAAGCTTCTGCCGGTGCTTTCTCAAGCACTTCGTCAAGGGTATAAAAATTCCCCAATGACTTAGACATCTTCACACCGTCAACCATCAACATTCCGGCGTGTACCCAATAGCGTGCAAACTTAGAATTCGGGAAAGCACAAGTCGACTGAGCACATTCATTTTCATGGTGCGGAAAAATTAAATCATTGCCGCCACCATGAATATCAAAATCTGTTCCGAGTAATTTGGAACTCATCGCCGTACATTCCAAGTGCCACCCCGGGCGACCATACCCCCACGGGCTGTTCCAACCGGGTTGGTCGGCATCAGAGGGCTTCCAGAGAATAAAATCAGCCGGATTTTTCTTGTAGTCCGCCACATCAATTCGGGCACCGGCGAGCATTTCTTTCATTGATCTCCCCGACAAACTGCCATAGCCCGGCATAGAATCGACTGAAAACAAAACGTGTCCTTCCGCCTCATAAGCGTGTCCGTTTTCAAGCAATTTTTTGACAATCTCTATCATTTCCTGAATATAATCCGTTGCTCTTGGACGAGCATTCGGCTCCAGATTGCCGAGTTTTTTCATATCTGCAATATACCAATTGTAGGTTTCTTCGGTAATCTCACGAATCGGTTTACCGGTCTCTTTATGTTTGTTCAAAATCTTATCGTCAACATCGGTGATATTTGATACATACGTGACATGGTCTTTGCCATAAACATAGCAAAGCAAACGATAGAGGACATCATAAGAAACAGGCGTTTTCCCGTTGCCAAGGTGGGCACGATCATACACGGTCGGACCGCAGACATACATTCTGACATTTTGCGCATCAAGCGGCGTAAATTTATCCTTACGTCTGGTCAGGGTATTGCTTAAATAAATGTCGTGCATGGTTGGTCCTTTCTATTTTGTGTTGCTAAAAGCAACCTGTCTTGTGGCGACTAAACTCACCCTGCCCTAAAGGGCACCCCTCTCTAAACATTCAGAGAGGGAAAATAAGTTTTAAGCGGCTTCGCCTTTTAGTCTCTTGTACGCTTTTTCACGTCCGATTAACGGCAACAATAACTTTAATTCAGGTCCGTTATCCAGCGCTGTTAAAGCTTTACGTATCGGGTGGAAAAGTTCTTTGCCTTTCTTACCGCTCTTGGTCTTCACCTCATTCATCCAAAGATTGAAGGTTTCTTCCGTCCATGGCTCTTGCGGCAAAATGTCGGCCGCCTTAAGCGTTAATTCCTTATCTTCAAGTATCGGTTGAACATTTTGGTTACAAATCTGTTCCCATGTATGAACATCTTCAACCGTATTCAAATTAGCTTTAACAACATTCCAAAATTCTTCCGTGACTTTGACACGAGATTTAACATTTTCATACGGCATACCATGGATTAAGCGTGTATTAAAATGTTTTAGCTCCTCTTCGTCAAACTTCGGCTGTGCGCGACCGATTTTTGAGAAGTCTAACGTTTTTGCCAAACTCTCTAAATCATAGAACGGCTCAATCGCCTCCGAGGTACCGAGCTTTGCCAAGAAAGAGCTGATAGCCATTGCCTCTACTCCTTCGGCACGCAAATCACTGACGCCGAGAGACCCAAGCCTCTTTGATAACTTTCCTTCCTTGCCGGTTAATAGCGGTAAGTGGGCAAAGGTCGGACATTTTCCACCCAAAGCCTCAAACATTTGAACTTGAGAAGCCGTGTTGGTCACGTGGTCTTCACCGCGAACAATGTGGGTAATCCCAAAATCAAAATCATCAATCACTGATGGCAGGTGATATAAGAAACTGCCGTCTTCACGAATAATAATCGGGTCGCTTAAATTCTCTGCTTCATATTTAACCTCACCCCTGACCATATCCTGCCACTTAATTTCACCCGGCAAGAGTTTAAAACGATAGTGCGGTTTGCGTCCCTCTGCCTCAAAACGAGCAATATCCTCTGCCGTATACGTCAGGGCTTGGCGATCATAAATCGGCGGTAAGCCTTTGGACATTAAACGTTTCCGTTTAAACTCCAACTCCTCAGGGGTTTCATAACAAGCATATATTCTGCCCTCGGCTTTCAATTTTTCCGTCACTTCATTATAACGATCAAAACGAGCCGACTGACGAGCCTCTTCCGTCCATGTTAACCCTAACCAAACCAGGTTGTCTCTGATGACATCTTCATACTCTTTTTTTGAGCGAACTTTATCGGTATCATCAATACGGAGCATAAACTCACCACCGAGTTTTTTTGCCCACAACCAGTTAAACAATGCCGTGCGCGTATTACCGATATGCATATAGCCGGTCGGGCTTGGCGCGAATCTTACTTTTACTTTATTCATTATTAAATTCCTAAATCGACTTTTATCGGTGTTGCTTCGCAACCCGTTTGTGGATTCCGGATATGGTACTTCCTGTAGGGAGTACCTTCCGGAATGACAAAAAGTATTTAAACAAACTAAAGCTGATAATATAAACTTTATGATATAAATTCAAGGGCTTTTTTTAATATTCTGATTGTTGCAATTTTTCTTGATTGCTTCTCTCGGCGGCTTCGGTAATATCTGCCAAATCCTCTAGAAACCATGTCACATCGTCATCGTTTTTAGCGATCATTTCATAAAAGCGACTACGATAAGATAAAATCAGGCTGCTCTCTCCTAATTTAAGATCTATGATTTGAATTTTTTCATTGTTCCGATGCAGGACAAAGTCTACAAAAATATCCGACAATGGCTGTTGTTCTGCAGATTGATTTTTTTGCAAATTAATTTTGGCACGGACTGTGGTATTTTTGTCTGTCGGTATAACTTTCGTAATTTCAAAGTCTATGGTGCTACTGTCGAAATCGAGCGGAAATCCCTTATACAAGCTCATGGCGTAGCGATGAAACAGTTGTTGATATTGTTCCTGCTGATCGGCTGAAAGTTGACGCCAATAACGTCCTAAAACAAATTTTGAGACATAATCTAAATCAATGTCACGAATCAACATTTCATCCAACATTGCATACTTTTTAGCAATGTCTGGTTCGCCGAAGGTTTGCAACAATTTTTGTCCCTCCTCTTTTGCCCAGACTTCTGCCTCACTTGAAGTAACCGGCGCAGCTTTCGCGGTTACTGATGCAAAGCTCAAAAATAAAAATATGATAACTCGCAAAAAAAGATTACTTTTCATTCTCTTATCCTTTATACTTTTCTTAAAGTATAATACATCATTGGTTAACAAAATGAAACTGAAATCTTTTTTTTATTTCTTTTTAGCTCTTGTTATGTTGTTTCCCTCATTTGGTTTTGCCAAAGATAACAGTATCAGCAACATCAAAAAACGTGGTGTGGTTTATTGCGGCACAAACAAAAACAATAATTTTTTGGCTTATCAAAATGATGACGGTGTTTGGCAAGGTTTTGATGCTGCCTTGTGCCGTGCTCTAGCCGGTGCTTTTTTGGATAATAAAGATTTAATCAAGATGGTTCCGTTGAAAATCGAAGATGTTCCCCAGGCTTTACAAAGCGGAGAAATTGATGTTATGTTCGGGGAATTTCAATTACCGGCTGAGACGGAAATCACCTCGAATGTTATCAATATTGACGTTTTATATGATGATAAGGTTATGCTTTTGGCTCATAAAAAAGAAAATGCAACATCTTTGGAAGATTATCATGATGCTAAAGTTTGTATGGCGCGTTCTTCTGTTGATGCTTATCAATTCAGTAATTTTGTATCCCGCTACAATCTTGCGTTCCAGCCGGTTTATTTTGCGGACAGGTCTCGTGCCGTTGAAGGATTTTATTTGAGTCGGTGTGAGTTGTTGGTTGGTGCTTCCAGCGAACTGAAAGGTATCGCTGCCTCTAAGTTTAAGAAGAAAAAAAATATAGAACTTTTGCCTGAAACAATCGGACTTCGTCCTATATATCTTATGGTTGATAAGAATTCTTTGCAAATCGGTATTGCGGCTAAATGGATTTTTAATGCTCTGAAGTTGGCAGAAAGTTACAATATTACCAGTGAGAATTTACCGACCATGCTTGGGCAAGATGATTTTTCTTTGCAAAATTTATTCGGAAACCAGGAAACTCTTTGGAAAAAATTTAGAGCCTATCCGCATTGGATACGCAAATTTATTATCGAAGAGGGAAATTTCGGGGAAATGTTTGAACGTCATTTGGGAACCGGAACTAATATCGGGTTAGAAAAACCTGAGCCGGAACACGGTCTGGCTGCGCCAAAGCCTTTTATTTAGAATGTATTTTTATAAACTCTTCCGCTTGTTTGAGGCCATCCGGTGTGATGCGGTGTTGTCCGCCTTTGACAGTGTAGGTACTTACATTGCAACCAAGTTCTGATAAATGATCTCTCGTATATTCTAAAACACCATATCTGACCAAGTTATCTTCATCGCCGTGGATTAAGAGTACCGATGGAGTCTGATGTTTGTGTTTGTAAAAGTAATTCGGCGTTGCTAAAATACCGCTAAAGCTGATACAGCCGCCAAATTTTTCGGGGTATCGCAAAACTGTGTAGATGGCAAGCATTGCGCCTTGAGAAAATCCGCACAGGAAGATATCTTTTGCCTCTAGCTGGTATTCATTCATACACATTTCAATATAGTCAATAAGGTAGCGATAGCTTTCATCGAATCCCCTCCCCATAGAGGCATATATATCTGTACATTCTTTAAGGGTCGGAACGGTTTTGCGGTCATCATCCGGATCAAAGCGGTGCATAGAAAACCATTGCCTTTTATGTTCGTATATTTCACAAGTAACAGGAGCCTCCGGCATATGCAGAGCAATGTTGTCCAAGTTATAAAAAAAGGGCATAATCCGCCGGTTTAACCCTTCACAGTTATCAATATAACCATGCAAAAAAATAATCAATTTTTGCGGATATCCTTTGATGTGAACGATTTCTTCACTGATGGCGGTCATTTTCTTGGTAACCCTCATTGTTTTGTTCGCTTTTAACTTAAGAAAAATGTTTTAAAATTGATTTAATTTATTTACTTTTGTCTTGTTCGTTTATGTATTGATATGTGGTATTCAGAAGTATCCTATCTAAGGGCGTTGTACATTAGCCGATAAGCCTAAAACAAAACCGGATTAACAAAATATTTTTTCAATCCTTTCGATTGCGTGCAATGGCTCTGTTGTTTGCAAATTAATTATTTTGTCTGTCGGGAGAAGTCTGCAATTCTTTTGCTGATGATTATACAAACAATAGGGCGTTGTGAAATAGCGACCATAAATCAACGAATCATCTATTTGTATATCTATATTATTTTGGCGACAATATTCGGCTTTGGTTTCATTCCATAAATTTTCATCGACATAAAAGTTTCCGTTGGGTAGATGGCAAGCCAATCCTTTTTCGTTATAAAAATCAAAAATCGTGAATACTCTTGTATACTCTATCCCTTCAGCCTGTAGGTGGTTTACGATTTTTTCTTCCGGTCCGCCGCTTAAAATATGTACCTCATGTCCTCGTTGCAGCGCTATTTTACAAAATTGTTTGAAATAGGCAACATCGCTGTTTATGACACCATGGTAATCTACACCTATTTTTAAGTAATGATGATTTTTATTCATCATCCGCCCCAAATAATGAGGAGATCGTTTCCTTTAGAGAATTCGGGCTCAAAGCTGACAACGGATTAATTTGAATGCTTGCGTCGGCAATGTCTCCCGAAATATCATAATTTGCAGCAAAAACCGTCCCGTCTTTACCGGCCAGTAAATTACCAACCACTGGGATACTTCCTAAAATCATATTCAAACTATAAGCCGGTGCTACCTTGCCGCGAATGTCCAATTCCTTGTAACGGCGATCATATGTCCCGTTTGCCGTTACACCCAAAACATTACCGAAGGCTTTAGCTTTTTTAAGCATCAGTTGTTTGCGTCGGTATTCAAAAGGTGCATCTAAGTGCGAGAAAGATATTCCCTCACCTGTCAGCAAATCGAGCATACCACGGAATGATGCAACACTTAAAAACTTGGCAACCAATGGCGTGTTTTGAATGCTGAAATCTCTAATTTTGGCGTGTCCGATAAAAGTTTTATCCTTATTGCGGCGCGCTTCAATATTTAGTTTTCCGCCTTTCATATCGTCATAGATATGCAAAACTTTCATTGTCGATCCGGCATCATTGCTATCAACCGACAAATAAAATTCCTTGTTGGGGCGAGGCACATAATCAAACTTCAGCATAGCATTTTTACCCGTTTTATAATTGCCTACAATGTGGATTTCTTGAATTCCAACACCGTTGAGAAGTTTTGCATTACCGGCAAAATTACTTACGTCAACGTACGGATTGGTCCACAAATGGTTTACGGCTATATAAATATCTGCATCTATCGTTTTTTCAAGTCCGTCATCATCCTCAACCGGTGTTTGTGCGGCAAGTGCTTTTTTATCAACTTTTTCCTCACTTTCCGATTTTTCGAAGAAAGGTGATAAGTCATAACTTTCTCCTGAGATATTGATTTTTGCCTTCATCTTCGGTTCGTATGCCAATTCAATCTTTGCTTTTGCGTTCGTTCTGCTTCCTTTAATTTTATCAATATTAACCAGGTTAATCCGTCCTTTATTATCTATCCCTAAATGACCGCCAAATGTTATATCCGGCGTGGTGATTTTTAGTTCAGGAACAGCCTTTAATTTGTCATTTTGAATGACGATTTTTGCATTGATTTCTCCGGCATGGTTTGCTTTTTTACGGAATCCTAAAAATGAAAAATCAATATCCATAGGTTTAAGGTCTCCATGGACCGCGATATCGACCTTATTTTCTTTAGAGACCGTTATATCCGCATTCATGTCGGCTGCCCCTGAGATGTATGGCGGATTAAGAATACTGACATCCAACCCCAATTTTTTCTTGAGTGTATTGTCATACTTGAAAGCAAGATTATATTTGCTGGCAAACTCTTTTCCGGAAAAATCTTCCGTCCAGCTTAAGACAACGGGGATATCACTCAGAACAGCATTCCCTTGCGCCTTCAGGCCTTTGTTATTTACTTCTAATTTCAGTTTGTCGGCTGTAATGTCATTATCCTGAAAGACCTTCTTCATTTTGAAATCCGTTACATCGGCATCGACATCAACTTTCACTTCTTCCGGTTTCAGGTCTTGCTTCATTTCAAACCGAAGCCCTAATTTGGTTTTAGCGTACCCTTCCATTTCGTCGGGTTTCAGCCCCATTTCGGTTGTGTAGTGCAACGGCGGATTATCTATCATACGAAGCGCATCACTGACTGATGATTCCATCTCTAAGCTGATATCGGCGAAATTATCTTCCTTATCCAGATCATATAAATCGACATATCCTCCGGTCAGCTTAACTCCTTCTGCTTCTCCGGAATCCGCCATAATTTTGATATTATGCTTGGTAAATATAGCCTGCCCTTTAGCATTCATAATTTTAGGCATTCCGGTGAGATAATCCAGGCTGACACCTTCGACATCTCCTTTACCATCAAGATTTGTAAAGCCAAACTTTCCGGTTTTTGCATCTGTGGCAAAATCAAAAGTAAACTTTGCATTTGAGATAATCCCATCATGCATGCTCTCATTGCACCAATTCCAGCCGGGCTCAGCGATATATTTCGGCCAATAGTCGTACAGACGGTTAACTTCTAAGCTATCCACACTTGCTATCAGACGAACCTTCAGGTCCTTGAGCGATTGTTTAAGGAAATAATCCTTAAAACCACTCACATCAAAACTCAATGAGGCTTGTTGTCCACCGATATCAAATGCGGCATCTTTAATGGCTATTTTATCTATTCCTCCCGTTACCTCCCCTTCGAGCAGGAATGACTCTATTTTATAGGCACTGTCCGGGTTATTTTCAAAAGTAACGTTACCCTGCCCTCCTTCAAATTGAAACTTAATTTTTTCGAACGCAGAATCTGCTAATTTTTCGATATCGTCATGATTTTCAATAACTTTTTTTACATCAATTAATGAACTTATCCGTCCCCCTACCGGGAGATTTATCTGATACATTTCCTGCAGCGGGGTTTCACCTAAAACGGAACTGACCAGTTCATTGGGGATAACATCTGAAAAATAAACATCCAGAGCCAGTTTCTGTTGTAATGATCGATATTCAATATCCAGTCCGACAGAGGACATACTCTCACCGACATTGATTAAGGCGTTAACCTCGCTCGATATATTTAAGAGATTTCGACTAAAGGTGTAATTCAGATCTGAAAAGCTCCACTTTTTACCTAAGTCAACCTCGTGCCATTCCAACTCACCACCGCTGATTTTGATTGAATTAATGTAGCTTTCTACATAGCTGTGATCTTCGTCATTAAAGCGTTCTAAGAAATCTTCCATGACTTTGAAATAATAATCCATTTTTATTTTGCCGGTCTCATTTTTTTCGGTTTCTTTAATGCCATAGTTACTGAATATGTAAACGACAGGGGATTCTACCGATATTGAGCTTGGCGCTATAATACCTCTCAGCAGTGCTTTTAGGCTAAAGGAAACCGTTGTTCGCGGTGCTTTTAATTTAACACTTTCATCATTTCTCTTATAGTCTATGTCCTTCGCGACAATTTTAATCGGTTGCAGTGACCTGACTAATTCTATAGACACACTCCCGACAGTAATTTCTGCTTCTGTTTCATCATGATTTAAGGCTTGTATAATATACGGCTTTAGGAAAGGAACTTCTATTGGACCGCGATATAACTGCCAAATAAACAGCAACAGCACGCCCAGAAATGTCACACCGACATAATCCAGCACCTTTTGGAATATATACGCTCTGTTAGATACTTTTTTCATTCCTCTCCATCCATTTTAAGATATCTAAATCATTGCGATATTCAAGTAAATTTCCATGTTGCCCCTGTTCATAAATCAGGATTTGTTTCGGCTCCGGTGCCATCTTAAATAAGTTTTTTGCCAGTTCAATAGGAACAACTTTATCTTGTCCTGCTCCCATTACCAGAATCGGGCTTTGTATGTTTTGAATTATTTTTGTGTTATCATATTTGTCCGCAACAATCCAATCCAATGGCAAATAAGGTGCCCGCCCTTTAGCAACATTGAGCAAACTATCAAACGGAACTTCTAAAATTAATCCGGCAAAATTTCCATTTGCTTGAAATTGATGCACCGTATGAATTGCCATATGAGACCCTAAGGACATCCCATAAATATACATATCGGCATTTCGGTATCCTAAGTCTTGCAGGTATTTAACCGCCGCCAACATGTCTTTTTCCAAATTTTTTTGCGTTATTTTCCCGTTAAGTCCGCCAAAGCCTCTGTATTCCGGCATCATAATTCCATAGCCTAAATCCGCAAACATTTTCAGCTTCGGA
>CACYYO010000011.1:43426-61918 GCA_902778645.1 uncultured Rhodospirillales bacterium
ATTACCATGCATAAACACTATTGTTTTTTGCCCTTGTTCGGCAGGAATAAACCAAGCCATTAGTTGTGTCCCATCATCTGACTGATATGAAACCTCTTGTGCCGGAAACTCTCCCAGGTGGGCATGGTTGAGATTTGCTTTTTGTTCGGATGGCTCGTAAAAAAACTTTTGCGGCATAAACATCACAGCACAACAAACGAGTAAGTAGCCGGTTATGACTAAGCCAATCAATCCGCCGATTATATTTTTAAGCATTTTCATGATTACCTACCTTGCCGGCCAATGCCGCAGCTAAGAAAAGATCTATATCTCCGTCCAGAACAGCCTTAGTATCCGACGTCTCTGCATCTGTCCGCAAATCTTTAACCATTTTGTAAGGCTGTAAAACATAAGATCTGATTTGATTACCCCACCCATTATCACCTTGTGCCAAACGCTGGTCTTGTGCCGCAGCCTCACGCTTTTGCAATTCTATCTCATACAGACGCGCTTTAAGCATTTTCCATGCGCTTTCACGGTTTTGAAATTGTGAGCGTTGTGTTTGGCAAGATACAACAATTCCGGTCGGAATATGGGTAATACGAACCGCAGAATCTGTTTTATTGATATGTTGACCACCGGCGCCGGAGGCACGATAGGTATCAATTCGGCAATCAGCCTCATTAATTTCTATCTGTATTTCGTCATCAATAACAGGGTAAACACCGACTGATGCAAAGCTGGTATGACGGCGAGCATTACTGTCAAACGGGGAAATACGAACCAAGCGGTGCACCCCGCTTTCTGATTTAAGCCACCCATAGGCATTATGCCCTGCGATACGAATCGTTACTGATTTCAGTCCGGCGACGTCTCCTTCCGTCTCTTCAATAAACTCAACTTTATAGTGGTGACGCTCTGCCCAGCGTGTATACATTCTGAGTAACATTTCGGCCCAATCTTGCGCCTCTGTTCCTCCGCTTCCGGAGTGAACTTCTAAAAAGGCATCATTGGCATCAACTTCACCGGACAACAGTGCCTCCAGTTCGCCATGCTTGGTTTCTTCTCGCAGAGAAACGAGCTGTTTTTCACCTTCTGCGAGCATATCGTCATCACCATCTTGTTCGGCAATCTCACACAATTCCAATAGTTCTTTTAATGTCGTTTCTTGTTGCCGGTAGTTGCTCAAATTTTGCTCAAGCGTGTTTTTTTCCGTCATCAATTTTTGTGCCTGAGCAGCGTTGTTCCATAAATCCGGATTTGCCGTTAAAGAATTTAATTCCTCAAGGCGAAGGAGAGCGTTATCGTAGTCAAAGAGACCTCCGAATCAAGGCCAATGAGTGGCGAATTTCATCTGCTAAAGAAACAATTTCTGCTTTCATGTGTTTTCCTTAATACTGTGTTCCAATTTGAATTTCTGCATCTTCAACCGTATTTTCTTCGTCTGATCCATAATCGTTTCCAACAACACGTTGACGTGTGTTATTAAAATCGAAGTCCGGTTTAATGGCTTCAAAAATGACTTCTTTATCGTTCGGTGAAGCCGGTTTACCGGTTTTATGATTGATACGTACAAGCTTAATACCTTCCGGTATGCGGAACGGCTCATCAGGCGTCTCTTTCAGAGCCTGTTCCATGATGTCATAAAAAATCGGTAGAGCCGCAGAGGCGCCGGTTTCTGTTTTTCCCAATGTACGCGGCTCATCAAAGCCGACGTATGTTCCAACAACCAAATCCGGAGAAAAGCCTACGAACCACCCATCTTTGTTATCATTGGTTGTTCCTGTTTTACCTGCCAAGTGACGATTCAATGCACGCAACCGTGCCCCTGTTCCGCGAATCGCTACGCCTTCCAGAATCGATGTCATTTGATAGGCGCTCAATGCATCTACGATTTGTTCTCTTGTATCTTGCAAAACCGGAGCATCTTGGTTCTGCCAAGAATCGGTATTGCAATTATCGCAAATACGGGTATCTTTTTTGAAAATTGTTTTCCCGTTGCGGTCTTGTATTTTCTCAATAAAATACGGTGTCACCTTTTTACCACCGTTCACTAAAACGGAGTAAGCGCTCACCATGTTGATTAATTTGGTATCACCGGCACCCAAAGACATTGACAATAACTCCGGCAAGTGATCGTTAATTCCGACGCGGCGTGCCATTTCTGCAATCTTATCCATACCGACCTCTTGCGCCAAGCGAACCGTCATCAGGTTACGTGATTTTTCTATACCTTCACGCAGGGTCATTAACCCGTAAAACTTTTTAGAATAATTCTCCGGTTTCCAGCGTTTTAACCCGGCGCCTTGATCTAAGACAAAAGGCGCATCCAGAATTAAATCTGTCGGTGAATAACCATTTTCTAATGCTGATAAGTAAACAAACGGTTTGAAAGCAGAACCGGTTTGTCGCAGGGCTTGTGTGGCACGGTTAAATTGAGAAATCGAAAAAGAGTACCCCCCAACGATAGCCAAGACTTTTCCGGTGTGGGGATCCATCACGACGACTCCGCCCTCAACATTCGGAATTTGTCTTAACTCGTAACTTTCCGCAGATAACTTTTTGCTTTCGATGGTTTTAGCGTCAGCTTTTTCGGCCCAAACGACATCACCGACAGACAAAACCTCATTAATACTCTTCGGTGCATCCCCGATGCGCTGATCATCCAAAGTTTTACGCGCCCATGATAACAAAGCAAAAGGAATTTCGCCCTTTTCATTATCAATTGTCGTTATTTTAGCAATATTGTTTTCAATGGCCGTTACGACAGATAGTTTCCATGTTTCATCGGCTCCTGCCGGCGGCGTTAATTTTTGCAATTCCTCAACAACATTATCGTTGATTGCAATTTGCGTGATTGCGCCACGCCAGCCGTGGCGACGATCATAATTACGAATTTCTTGTTGGAAGGCTTTTGTGGCAATACTTTGCAAACGAGGATTTAAGGTTGTTCTCACAAACAGTCCCCCTTCATAAAGTGCGTCATCGCCATATTGAGCACTGATTTCACGACGAACCTCTTCACTGAAATACTGTGCATCACGCACAATATTCGGATTTCTATCAATGACGGCCAATGGTTTTTCTTTTGCTTTTTTGCCTTCTTCTTCGGTTACATAACCGTCTTCTACCATGCGGTCGATAACCCAGTTACGGCGTCCGACTGCCGCCTCATATTTGGTTTTGGGGTTATAGTTGTTCGGGCCTTTCGGCAAAGCGGCCAAATATGCGGCCTCTTCCAAAGTCAGTTCACTCAGAGATTTTCCGAAGTAATTCAATGCTGCGGCGGCAACGCCATATGATCGATTGCCCAGATAAATCTCGTTTAGGTATAACTCTAAAATATGCTCTTTTGTGAAGGCTTGCTCTATACGCGTTGCTAAGATAGCCTCCTTGATCTTGCGGGTATATGACAGTTCCGAACTGAGTAAAAAGTTTTTGGCGACTTGTTGAGTGATGGTCGAGGCGCCGGCCGGGCGCTTGCCGCTTCCCATATTTTTCAAGTTACCTAAAACCGCACGGACAATTCCTAAAAAGTCTACACCGGCATGCTGATAGAAATGTTTATCTTCTGCGGCAATAAATGCATTTTTTACTGTCTCCGGCACATTCGCTACCGGCACAAAAAAACGTTTCTCCGCGGCATACTCCATAAGCGGTTGACCATCAGAGGCATACAAACGGGTTGTCACAGGCGGCTCGTATTTTTCAAGCTTACTATAATCAGGCAACTCAGAAGATAACTGCCAAAAAGTTACCATAACCAACACAATACCGATAACAGCAAAGAAGAAAGCGGCACTCAGCAATGACGTCAACGTTTTATACATCAGAAATCCTATTTGCAAATTGTTTCTTAATTTGGAGAATAATCTATTACAATTTAGAAAAAAAGCAACGAAAAAGTATGGTTATCAAAAGACAGAAGCATGACGCATGTTATCAAAATATTTTTTAATGGCTTTTGTGGTTGATGCGGCTAATTTTTTGCGGTAGGCAGGCTGTTTTAATTGGTTCTCTTCCGTGCGGTTTGATAAGTATCCCATTTCTAGTAACACGGAAGGGACATCCGGTGCCTTCAAAACTGCGAATCCGGCAAAACGATGTGTATTATCAACAAGCTTTACGGATTTTTTCATCTCCTGAACCATAAAACCGGCAAATTCCGATGATCTGTTCATCGTCTCGCGCTGTGCTAAATTAATTAAAATATCCGTCACTTCTTTTGAGTGCTCCAGCAAATTCAACCCGCCGATAACGTCGGCTTTATTTTCTCTTTCAGCTAAAGCTTCCGCCTCCTTATCTGAGGCCGTTTCAGATAATGTGTACACAGATAAACCTTTGGCATTACGGTTAGCGGCACTGTCGGCATGAATCGACATAAATAAATCAGCATTATACTTACGAGCAATTTTGACACGATCACGCAGGGGAATAAAAATATCCGTACTTCTGGTCAGATAAACGGTATATCGGCCTTCTTTATCGAGCATGGCTTTTAATTCTTTAGCCATTGCCAGGGTTATTGTTTTTTCATATATCCCCGAGTACCCTATTGCCCCGGGATCTTTGCCGCCATGTCCGGGATCTATCACGATAATCTTTTTGGCTTTTGACGGCGACTGTAGTGCCGTTTTTTTGCTATCCACATTTTTGGCGGTTCCCTGATGACTGTCAAAAGCATATTTACTGCCGATATGTGCATTAAATTCACGTTCTGTGACAGAAATGACATCGACAACGAATCTCCAACCGAATTTGCTTTGCGGTGCCAACATAAACGCTTTTTTTATGATTACCGGCGTTTTTAAGTCCAAAGCAATACGTTTTGTGCCGCTATCAGGTGTGCCGACGCGAATGCGTGTGACCCACCCCATTTTGTCTTGGTGTTTTTCTACCTCTGAGGAAACGTTGATGTCATATGCATCAACGACTAATCGCCGTGGTTCATTCAAGAGAAATGTTTTATAAGAGAACTTGGTATCTGCATCAAATACGATGCGATAACCTTGGCTTCCCTGTTGTCCGAGCCGTATATTTTTAATCGTTGCCGCCTGGGCTGTCAGGGTGCAAAAAAGCATCATCAGAAAACTCATTATGATTATTTTTCTGACTTTATGACAATATATTTTTATTTGTTCACCCATACTTATACGTCCAGCACATTCGTTTGATTTATTATAAAAGACACTTCTTACCAAGTCGTTAAAAAGAAAATGCATCATAACAAAAAATTCCTATTGTGTTTTAAATCAAATTGTATATGCTAACGTTAATTGGTTGCTTTTCATGTATCGGTGTTGCGTTCCAATGGGATAAATTTGTTGATTAAACGCAATTATTGATAGCGCCGCTTCTTCATAGCGAAAAGTGTGCCGTAACCAAGAGGAAAAGAAAATTTACTGAACGGTTTTATTGCCCGGCTTGCTTAATCAATAACAATAATATTTTGGCGGGCTTTATTGCGGATTTTCCGCTTTATTATAAATTCCTTGCTTTATTTTTAATCGGCAAGGCTCTTAATGTTTATAGAGGCATAACTCCTTTCAGTTCGGATTATATTGTTCGGTCTTGCTGACCGTTGTTTGTGTGTGGAGTTTATAATGACCAAGAGAATGTTAATTGACGATACACAACCCGAAGAAACACGTGTTGTTATTGTAAATGGAAATAAAGTTGAAGATGTTGAATTTGAATCAAGTTTCAGAAAACAAATTAAAGGTAATATTTATTTAGCAAAAGTTATGAGAATCGAACCGTCTTTGCAGGCCGCATTTGTTGATTACGGCGGCAACAAACACGGTTTTTTGGCTTTCGGTGAAATTCACCCTGATTATTATAATGTTTCCGATGAAGTTGTTGCTGAGGTTAATAAGGAAGTTGATGAGGCTATTGAGGCTAAAAAGCAGTATTTGAAAGAACGTGAATTAGAGCGTGAACGGTATCGTGAAGAGAAAGCCAAAGAGAGAGCCAGAATCGAAGAAGAAAAACGTTTGGCGGCAGAACAGCAAGCAGCACAAGAGACTAATGAAAATATTTCTGATGAGCCGGATAGTACTCCTGTTGATACGGATCAAGCAGAGACTCAAGCTCAGAAGAGTGCGCCTCAGGTTATTACCGATGCCATGATTGCAGCCGTTGCTGCTGAAGAACCTGAAGATGAAAAGCATAAACGCAAAAAGAGAATCTTAAAGAAAAGAATTAAAAAACAGCAAGAGCAGCTCGAAATTACGGTTTCTGACGTTTCCCCTTCTGCCGAGAAAGAAGAAAACGAAGAGAATGAAAAGAGTAAAGTTAAGGTTATGGCTGCCGATGTTGCTGAAGATGTCTCTGTTCAGGAGGATGTCGTTCAGAACGGTGAGAATGACAATGACGGGGTTGATGGAATCGACGACGATGATGATGAAAACGAGTATGATTTCGAAAGCCAGCGTAAGCTTATGCGTTTGAGAAAGCTGTTTCATCGCAGTACAATTCAGGATGTCATTAAAGAAGGACAGACTTTATTGGTACAGGTTGTCAAAGAAGAGCGTGGCAATAAAGGGGCTGCTTTGACAACTTACTTATCTCTCGCCGGTCGTTATTGCGTTTTGATGCCTAACCGTATTAAGAGCGGCGGTGTTTCTCGTAAAATTACTAATGTAACAGATAGAAAGCGCTTAAAAGGTATTATTAAAGAGCTTCCGATCAGTTGCGATATGTCGATGATTGTCCGTACTGCCGGTGAAGATAAAACAAAAGCCGATATTGTTCGCGACTATAATTATCTGATCCGCAGTTGGAATCAAATTCGATTATCCGCACTTAAAAACAAGGCTCCTTATATGATTCATGAAGAAGGGAATCTGATTAAGCGTGCTTTACGCGATATGTACACCAAAGATGTGTCGGAAATTATTGTTGATGGCGATGCCGCATATCGGGAGGCTCGTGAATTTACCAAAATTCTTTCTCCGCATAATCTGAAGAAAATTAAGCTGAATAAGGCTGATGATTTACCATTATTCCAACGTTTTCAAGTCGAACAGCAGCTCGATAAACTTCATGATACAAATGTGCAATTGGAATCGGGCGGTTATCTTGTTATTAATCCGACAGAAGCTCTCGTTTCTATTGATGTCAACTCGGGACGCGCTACAAAAGAAAGAGATTTGGAAGAGACAGCGCTCAAGACGAACCTGGAGGCTGCTGATGAGATTGCTAAGCAGCTCAGAATGCGTAACCTGGCCGGATTGGTCGTTGTTGACTTTATTGATATGGAAGACCCCAAAAATAATATTGCCGTTGAAAAGCGTATGAAAGAAGCAATGAAAAATGATCGAGCCCGCATTCAGATTGCAAAAATGAGTATTTTCGGCTTGCTTGAAATTTCACGGCAGCGTATGCATTCCTCTTTCTTTGAAAGCAATTATCAGGTTTGTCCTCATTGTCAAGGTAAAGGTTTGGTTCGCACCATGGAATCGAGTGCCGTGCTTGTTTTGCGAGGCATTGAGGAAGAAGGCTTGAGAAATCGTTCTGCACAAATTAACGTGTTTGTCCCCGGTGATGTAGCGCTTTACCTGTTGAATCATAAACGGCAGATGCTTTCCGAATTGGAAAATCGTTATCATATGCAGATTGTTATCAGTGCTGATGATAGTATTATGACCGTTTCTGATTATCGTATTGAGCGCATTAAGACGGCCAAAACTACGCCTGAAAAGACTAAGAATGTTGATATTCCGGCTAATGATGATCTTGAGCAGGATGTTGTTGATGAAGTACCGTCTTCCCCTGAGCAAACTGACGATCAAGAGACGCTTTCTGATACAGAAGAGACAAATGAACCTTCTTACCGAGGCCGCCGCCGTAGAGAGCACAGAGGCAGAAGAAATTTCGGGAGAGACCGTCGTCGCGGGCGCTTTTCTCGGAATTCTGATACGGCGGAAAATTCGTCGCAAAACAGCAATGAAGCAATTATCTTATACAACAGTCATGAAGATATTCCGGCACCGGTGACTCCTCAGGAAACAACTGAAACACAGGGTAAAAAAACTTGGTGGCGAAAATTAATCAAAAGCTAATTGTAGCCGTAAAATGTATGCAAAAACGAATCATGTTCTTGCTGACAGGATTCTTTTGTTTGTTGTGTTTTAATGCTCGGGCGGAAATCTCTATCATTTCCGATGAAGAAACAGAATTATACCTGCAAAGTATTGTTCGTCCTATTTTTCAGGCGGCGGGTGTGCCTTATAACAGAAATAAAATTTTCGTTATTGAAAATAATTCTCTTAATGCTTTTGTCAGTGATGGTAACTATTTGTTTATCCACTCAGAAACATTGCTTAAGGCGCAAAGTTCCGATGAACTCCGCGGTGTTATTGCCCATGAGGCAGGACATATCCAGGGCGGTCATATTCTGCGTCAAAAACTTCAGATGCAGGAAATGCGTTATGTCAGTCTTGCTTCACTTGTTGTTGCCGGTGCGCTCGGTGCCGCATCCGGACGAGGTGATGTGGCGGCAGCCGTCGCTTTGGGTTCCCATAGCTCTTTAATCAATCAATCTTTGACTTATCGCGTTCAGGAAGAAAGAAGCGCTGATGAGGCGGCTGTTTCGCTCTTAAAAAAACTGCACCATTCTCCTAAGGGGCTGTTAGCGTTTATGAAAAAAATTCAGATTCAAAACAAACTCCAAGGTATCAACGAAAATTCTTATTTCAATACCCATCCGTTATCCGGTGAGCGTATCGCTTTTTTGGAACAAGCCAGCAAACAATCCCCTTATCCTTCTTCAGCAAAGGGAGATATTGCCCTCAAAAGAGTACAAGCAAAGTTGTTTGCCTTTATAAAATCCCCTGCGCAAACGGTCCTTAAATACCCGAGTTCAGATAAAAGCATTGAGGCACGTTATGCACGGGCAATTGCGAGCTTCAAAAAAATGAATTTTGCACAGGCCCAAACTTTGACTGACAGTCTGATTAACGATGAACCGCATAATCCTCATTTTCACGAGCTTAAAGGACAAATATTGATAGAACAGGGAAAAGTAGCGGAGGCAAAAAAGGAATTTTCTCAGGCTTGCCGAATGATGCCTGAGTCAGTCTACTTTAAGATTAATGAAGCTCAAGCGTTATTGGAACTCACGCCATCTCCTCAGGAACTGAAATCTGTTATCCGTCATCTGCAGCAGTCTTTAGTTACTCGACCGACAGCTATGGGGTGGCTTCTTTTATCTAAAGCATATAATCTTAATCAGCAAAATGCTGAAGCTCAATATGCAGCAGCCAGGTATAGTTTTACAACCGGCGATTATTCTTTGGCACAAAAACAAGCCGAAAATGCCAAGACAGCCAGTCTTGACCCAAAGCTCACTCTAAAAATTGATGATTTACTTCAACTCCTCAAAAACAGGAACTCTTATTGATTGTCTTTTTTATTGGGGTGATTTTTCATGTGCGGTCGTTGCAATTTCGGCATAAAACCATTACTTGTCTGCCCGCCATTTGAAGAGATTGATGGCGTTAATTTGGCTTGGTACAAGCAAGGGCTCCCCACAACCGGTTCATAAAAGTCCTCCAAACCGGCAATTTTTTCGTGCAATCCCAGATATAAAAAGCCTGCCGGAACTTGATAAGAATGAATTTTTTCAATAGCCTGACGTTGCAACTCAGGGGCAAAATAACGTAAAACATAACGGCAGAAAATAATGTCAAACGGCTCTACATTTGATAAATCATCTAATAAATTGTAGCGTAAAAATTTTATGTTATCCGCAATATCATTGTTAATCATCCAACCGTCTCCGGCCTTGTGAAAGTGCTCAATAATGCGACGTATATTCATTCCCATTTGTGCTTCCAGCGATGTATAATATCCTCTCTGTGCTTTTGTAATAGCCGTAGAAGAAATATCCGTTCCTAAAATATGGATATTCCAATCGCTGGCGGCGATAAGGTTATCGGCTAAACTCATTCCGATGGAATAAGTTTCTTGTCCGGTCGAACACCCTAAACTCCAGATACGCAATTTTCGAGATTGACGGTTAATCTCACGGATTCTGGGAATGATGAGTTGTTCAAAAGATTTAAAGACCGGATAATCTCTGAAGAAATAGGTATCAGACAATGTCAACGCTTCAATCACCTGCCATAACATTGACTTTTGCCCCATACGTAAATCTTGAATTAAATCTTCGGCACCAGCATAGCCCTTCTCACAAACAAAATTGTATATTTTGTTATCAACCAAAAAATAGTTATCTGCGGATAAATCCCATCCGGCATATCTTTTTAACAGCTGCAAAATGTATTCAAAATCACTCTTTTTCATTTGTTTTCCTTACAGCAAGCCTAAAATTGTCAATTTAACGGCAATGATATCTTCATCAAACGGTTTGATAATATAGTCATCGGCGCCCCCCTCGATGGCCTGGTTGATTTTATCCATATCGGCACTCGCGGAGCAAAAAATAACTTTGGGCGTTTTATCCAAACGCATTTCTCTTATTTTGTAGAGAGCATCAATACCATCCATCATCGGTAAATTCCAGTCCATGATAACTAAATCCGGCTCTTGTGTCTGTGTCAACTCAACAACATCTTCTCCGTCTTCGGCCTCAATAACCGAAAACCCAAGATTAGACATTATTTTTGATAGGAGCAAACGGATTATTTTGGAATCGTCAGCGATTAAGCATTTAGCCATATTTTTACCTTTTATCTAATCATCAAACCAAATGTATTATCTTCGATAATATTTATTTTTTTATTACTATTCAATATATTTTGCAAATAAACAACAGGGGCAAATTGTGCTTGGCATTCTGTGCACTCCCCGCACAAAATAGATTTTATGATTTTAATCTTATCCTGCGACAGAGCTGCTCCCGTATGGATTAAAGCAGCAAAGCCGTTGTCTATCTCTCGTGCCTCAATGCGTCCTCCTTTGATCATAACATCAGCCAGAATCATGACTACTAACATCGCTGTTCTGGCATATGCCGATGAATGAAGCTCTAAATCTAATTGGATGGGGCGCTCGGCATTGCCGATTGTTTGAAGGTAGGAATGAGTTGTTTCTGCCACATTTTTCAAATCTTCCAGATTGGCATTATTGAGACCGAATGCCATACGGAAAAATTTTAATCTAGCGGACAGAACCTTGGAACTGACTTTTAAGATTGAACGGATATCGTCCATAAAGTCCATATCCCCCTCTTCCAACAATTCCACAGCATTTGCCACAGCACCGACATTGCCGATGATATCGTGACTTATGCGGGTACAAACCAGTTCTGTCAGCTTATCATGCAATTCATTATTCATTTTATCTTCCTAAAAATTATATAGTCCGGTATTCATAAACTTTTTGTCCTCTCGAGACATTCTGGTATAATCCAAGTCACGCAGCATTGTATCTTCAAGCCTCAGGAGTCCGGTTCCGGCCTGCATATACGGCTTATTCCCGCCCAAGCCCCAAATAACACTTTCTTTATTATCCGGGACACCGTATTTTTGATTTATACGTTTCCAGAAATCATAAATTTTGATATTGCGCAAATAGTGCTCCTTTTGCGAGTTGCCACGCAGATTTCTCAGCACATTACTTTTGTAGGACAAATAGTAAGCTTTATTTTGTGTAAAATTACTGGTAAAGCGAATCTCCATATCTTCTTGCGTATCGTATTTGGAATAAAATACCCGTTCAATAAATTGGTGATTGTCCTTTTTAGCCATTTGAGCGACACAATTTTCAAGTCGCTCGTACCCGACCACGCCTTGTGCCCGACACTTTTCTTCATTGCGCCAACGAATAAAGTTCGGAATATCCAGCTTTTGTACTGTCTTTTTGTAGCCTTTTTTGGTCAGAGCCGCATCAATTTGCTCGGGGCTCATTCTCAGCATTGCTCCCGAGATGTCAAAAACAGCGGCATTTGAGCGTTTAATTTTTCCTACTTGGGTTGCATTTTTCCGGCTGTCATTCACCATATCGCTTAAAGAATTTTTATCATCCTTTATTTTCTCAATATTGGCAATCTTATCTGCCAGGGCGTCGGCAAGTCCGATTTTAGGAAGATCAACAATCTTATCTTCTGCTTTTTCTTCAATTGCTTCGGCATTTTCTTTAATATTTTCGGTTAATGTTTTATTCTTTTTTACCTTCACTTTGGATTCTTCCTGCTCGGGTAAATCAGAAGGCGGGGGCGGCGGTGTGGTCACACCGACTTCGGGTAACGGTTCGGTTGCAGTCAAATTTTCTTGTGCTAAGACCAAACGGCTGTTTGTACAAAGACCTATTACCGCTAATAAAAATAATCCCCTTTTCATTTCAGAATCGCCAATATATTAAAAACTTCCATCAGTATATCCGTTTTTCTGATTTAAGCAATTAATAACCTCAGGTTATCAAGCCATTTTATTATTTACTTTTTACTCAAACTTGTTATAACTTATTCCCAATACGGGAAGGGACTTATGAAACAACAGTCTGTACATATTATCGGCGCCGGTCTGGCCGGTTGTGAGGCAGCTTGGCAACTTGCACAACGCGGTGTTGCCGTTTGTCTTCATGATATGAAGCCGCACAAATTTTCGCCGGCACATCAAAATGCAAATTTTGCGGAATTGGTTTGTTCCAATTCTCTTCGTTCTGACGATTATGAGCATAATGCTGTCGGTTTAATGCACCAGGAAATGCGCCTCCTTCACTCGTTGATTATGCAATGTGCCGATGCCACTAAAGTTCCCGCCGGCGGTGCTTTAGCCGTTGACAGAAATCTCTTTGCCCGGCAAATTACAGAAAAACTGACCCTTCATCCTTTGATTGAAATTATTCATGAAGAACAGATAACTTTTCCTGACGATAATGATTGTATGTATATTATTGCGACCGGTCCGCTCACCAGTAATACTCTGGCACAGGCCATTATTGAGAAGATAGGCGGACAGTCTTTGTCTTTTTTTGATGCAATTGCACCGGTTGTCTACAAGGATAGTGTTGATTTCAACAAAGCATGGTATCAGTCTCGTTATGACAAAGGGGACAAATATGATTATATCAACTGCCCTTTGAACAAAGAACAGTATTATGCCTTTGTTGAGGCATTGCTGACGGCAGAAAAAACGGAGTTCCATGACTGGGAAGAGGTTCACTATTTTGACGGCTGTCTCCCGATTGAAGTTATGGCTGAACGCGGAAAAGATACTTTATTGTTCGGGCCGATGAAACCGGTCGGACTGACAAATCCGAACAGCTTTGAAAAGCCTTATGCCGTTGTGCAATTGCGACAAGATAATCAGGAAGATACTTTACGCAATCTGGTCGGCTTTCAGACCAAAATGAAGCATGGTGCTCAGCAACGGGTTTTAACGATGATTCCCGGGCTTGAGAATGCCAGATTTGCCAGATTCGGCGGCAGCCTAATGTTCGCTTTGCCGGACAAATTACCGGTTGTGAGGGATATATCGAGAGTGCTGCCGTCGGGTTATTGTGTGGTTATTTCACGGCTTGTGACGTTTTGGGGAATACTCCCCTTCTCCCTCCTCGGACAACGGCATTCGGCTCTATGCTCTCTCATTTGACGGATGCCACCAATATAGAAGATTTTCAACCGATGAACATTAACTTCGGATTATTCCCGACAATTCAAGGTGAGATGACAACTAACGGCAAATTCCGCAAGATAAAAGGAATGGATCGGAAGACAGCTTATTGTCATCGTGCTTTGACGGATATTCAGGATTGGATAAAGGAAATTGCCTCATGAAAACCCAGAAACAAGAGAATTTCCCGGTTGCTTGTCATTTATTTCCTCGTGCTTACCGACAAATTATAACGCATTACTATAATTTTGCTCGTTATTGTGATGATATTGCCGACTCTCCCGAGCTTTCTTCCCAACAAAAGCTGCATGCCTTAGATATTGCCGAACAAGCCTTATACGGCAAGGCAGATTCAGCTGAGGCTTCGCTTTTACGCCAAGATTTTTTGCATGAGCATCTTGACTTTTCCTTAGCTACTGATTTATTGGTTGCTTTCCGCCGCGACAGCGAAAATGTTTCTTATCAAACGTGGGCGCAACTTTTAGATTATTGCCAGTATTCAGCGGCCCCGGTCGGTCGTTTTATGCTTGCTTTGTTTAATGAAAACCCCTCTACTTATTTACCGGCAAGTGCTCTCTGTGCCGTATTGCAGATTACAAATCACCTCCAAGATTTGCGCAATGACTTTCTTCTCTTGAAGCGTTGCTACCTACCTCAAGAGATGATGAAACATTATAAAGTCTCTACAAAGTCAATACAGGCAAGGCATTCATCAAAAAACTTGCAATTTTTGCTCAATGATGTATTAAAGAGATGTCAGGGGTTACTGAAAGATGCGGCCGTTTTACCGAGCATTGTCAAAAGCCTGAGACTGCGTTTGTATGTCTGTATCACGATGAAGTTAGCGGATATTCTACTAAAGAAACTTGCTCATGGTGATGTCTTAAGGGATAAAATCGCTCTTTCCGGCTTCGATTGGATAAGGGCATTTGTGTTGGGCTGTGTCACTGCAATTATTACCCCGAAAAAGACGCTTATTGCCAGGGAGCATAAATGAATAATATTGACTATATTGTAAAGAAATCAGGATCTTCTTTTTTTTGGAGCATGCGCTTGTTGCCTAAAGCAAAACGCGAGGCGATGTATACGATTTATGCCTTTTGCCGCCATATTGATGATATTGTTGACGGACCGCTTCCGCTTCAAGAAAAACAAGAGTTGATTGCCGCTTGGCGCGAGGAGATTGATAATATCTATGACCGGAAATCACCGGCAACCGAAATCGGACGCCGCATTTATAAAAACTGTATGCGTTTTAAATTGCCTAAGGCTGAGTTTGTGAAACTTTTAGAATCGATTTCCATGGATATTCCACACCCTGTGCAAGCTCCGAAGTTAGATGATTTTCTCAAGTATTGCCGCGGGGTTGCCGGTGTGCCGGGGAACTTGTCTTTGCGTGTTTTCGGTTGCACTGATGAAAAAATGATTGAGGAACTGTCAACCTCTTTGGGGACAGCTTTGCAAGTCACCAACGTGTTACGTGATGTTAAGGAAGATGCTTTGGTTAATCGGTTGTATATTCCTTGGGAATATTTGCAAAAGGCGGATATTAAGAGCAAAAATCCGAATGAGGTTTTGGTTGATAAAAATTTGGCAATTGCTCGTGAAGAATTGGCAAAAGTTGCTGAGTCGGAATATGGCAAAGCTTATCAGATTATTCCTTTTTTGGACCGAAAAGCCGCTCGTCCGGTTCGCGCCATTGCAGCTATTTATCGTCGCTATTTTGATTTGATGCAAGCACGCGGGTGGGAGGTTGTTTCCCCCAAACCGAAAATCAGCAAAATCAATAAATTTTCTTTAGCCCTGCGAGCCTATTTTGGCAAATAAAAAAACATATCATATCATCGGGGCCGGGGTGGCCGGTCTGTACACGGCAAAATTACTCAAAAAAAAACACCCTCGATCACGTGTTATCGTTTACGAATCGGCGGAAAAGATCGGCGGACGGTGCATGGAGAATTTTTCTCAATCCTTAGATTGCCGAACAGATAATGCCACTCATGTTGTTCTTAATTGTAATGCTTTAACCCGAAATTTAATCGGGCAAGACAAATTTGTTCATAAAATCCGTTTTTGGGATTTAGAAAAAAATGCTTTTGTGCCGGTTTGGCGTTGTTTGAAAGAATCACGGTTAGCCGTTTTTAATACCCCTACTCCGGATTGGCGTGCCAAATTATTTTTGTATCGGAAGCTTTTTCCCTTTTTGGGGTTGAGAGCTTATTTTTCGGCAGGAACCTTGGGGAAGGATTTGTATTTACCTCTTGTGCATTATGCTGATGAGCTTCGTTTGGGTTGGGTATGGAAAGGTATTCACGCGCAGCAGGACTATCTTTCGGAGCTTATTTTTAATCGTGGTAAAGTGACGTTAACACCTGATGATGTGGTTGTTTCCGCGATTGACAGCTATGCCTACAATCGTCTTTTCGGGGGATATGATTTTGCTTATCAGGCAATAGATAACTTTTTCTTTCGTACGAGTATGGCGCTCACTTTACCGAGCGCGGCAAAAATGCTCGGACTGATTAAAGCTCAAGGACAATGGCTATTCTGTTCTCCCGACTATGCCGCTGTGACGATTAGTCACGTAACCGAAAAGTTTGATGAGCGGGCCATTTGGCAAGAAATATGTACCTTGCGACATTATAATTCTGCCTTTATGCCACGGTTTGACAGACGGCATTTTCCGCGAGCAACCATCAGTCAAGATGCCGACAATAACCGCAAACGTCCTTCTTCGGCGCAGACTTTCTATAAAAATCTTTTTATCTGCGGTGATTGGACAATGAAAAATCAGCCTTGTTGTATTGAAACGGCATTACAATCAGCACGACGGGTTTGCCGATTTCTTTAACCTACCTTCTTGGAATAGACAGGGATTTTACAGATTTTAACGTGCAATTTATGTTTGCTGTTCACTCTTTTGTAAAATAAAAAATTCTTGAATTTATAGAGAACCGCTTTGGCTTTTGGCGAAAGTTTTTTATCATTATAAGCCGCAATTTTATAACCTTGCGCATAAATCATCATCCCCAATACCCGTTCTAAGGCATGAGCCAATGTTCCACCTTTGTGGCTGGGATCAAATTCCTCAAAATCTTGTGCCTCATAAGGCAACATCTGCCAGAGCTTAAATAATTCGGCTCGTGCCATAAACATGGTGCCGGCAACAAATTTCTTCTCTTTCAGATTTAAGCCCATTTGTCTGATAATCTCTGTCGCAGTGGTGGTGGCGACTTTATCTTCTTTGCCGGCTGTAATGATGAGTTCCGGTGCTGTTACCATCCCAATCTCGGGGTGCTTGGCAAAACACTTTAATGTTTGCTTAAAATGACGAGGCGATGCCATAAACTCCACCAATTTGCGACGCCACTCATCTCCTTTTAGGCAACAAGTCGGCAAATATGCCGGTGAGGTAAGCGTCCGCTTGCTGTGCAATTTGATGATATAGTCATATTTTTGCAAATCTATCGTCTTGATTGCCGTTAAAAAGGGGGCAATGTCATAACCGCGATTGGGAACATATAAAATTTTGGTATTGTCTTTGAAAGCATAAAGCTGACGTGTTATTATCTCGTCTTCTCGGCACAATGTCACCAGCAAATCATATTCGACATTTTCATCAGCGGAAAGATTGGCTATAACGTCAAGCATTTCTTCAAGCATTTCGGTGTAATACAAGTGGAGCAGAACACAAATTTTCATCGTCTGTGGGCTTTCAAATAAACAGTTGCATTGTTAGGGGAAGTGTAATAACCTATCTTCCATAAGTCAACTATTATGAGGAGTTTATGTGATGGGAATGTCCTTGTTCGGTAAAAATTTTTTGCGTTTGTTTAAGTTTGATTTGAAAGCACACCATAAGGCCGTGCGCGAGTTTAAGGATTTCCCCAGATGGCTCGATAATTTAAAATACGAGATTGCTGATGAGATCAGAACAGTTCGACTCCCTAAAGTCTTAAATCAGTTTGACAGCGTTAAGGCTATTCTTGATTCAAATAAAAGTGTTGCACGGTTCGGAGATGGTGAATTTAATCTGATTTTGGGGAATGGTATCGGTTTTCAGGAGTATGATGCCGAACTGTCTCGTCGTTTGCGTGAAATTCTTATGACCAAAGACGAGGGAATGCTTATCGGTATTTCAAACCGTTTTGGGCGATTAGATGATGTTGATGCACAGGTGCGCGCTTATTGGCGGGGTTTTATGTCTCATCATCGTCAAGAACTCTATGCTCTTCTCGACTTTAGTAAAACTTATATCGATACCTGTATGACTGCGCATTCAATCGAGGTGGATGATCATACCACTGCCGAGTGTCGTGAAGATACTGAGAAATATTATGCTCTTGTCCGACAAATTTGGGAGGGAAAAGATATTACCATTATCAAAGGCGCCGGAACCGAGAAATTTACGCACGATATTTATGATAACGCAAAATCTATCAGTTATATTTACGGACCTAAGGCAAATGCTTTCCGTGAGTATGACAAGATCTTGGCGGAAGCTCTGAAATTGCCAAAAGATCGTTTGATTATTGCGGCTCTCGGTCCAACTGCCAAGCTTTTGGCTTATGATTTACACAAGCAAGGGTATCGGGTTTTGGATATCGGTCACATGGGCAAGGCTTATGACTGGCTGAAAACGCACGAAGGAAAAATTGTGGCCGGACAATTTTTTGCCGCATAAGAAAACGATTTTTTCTCTTGTCATAAATGATGAGAAAGATTACCGCCCGACCGGTGGAATTTGGCGTCACCCTGTTCCTCCCGCACAGGAAAGAGGTAAATATATGATGGCTACTTTGCTGTGGATGGAGTGTGACCGCTAAAGTAAAGTAGCCATATTCCTCTAAACAACTACCGGCTTACGCCGGCTAGGATTAGATGTCAGTTGAAGTCAAGCTCCGCTTGTGCGCAATCTTCTTTCCCTTGATGC
>CACYYO010000012.1 GCA_902778645.1 uncultured Rhodospirillales bacterium
AACAATCCTGTGAATTGTTTTTATGAGCCAAGCAATGAGACTTGCTTTTGTGAGCTAGCGTATGCGACGCGAAACAAAAGCTTTAGTCGGAATTGGTACATAAACTAAAAAAGTTTCCAGTAGTAAGCCGTTATACACTAAAAAACTCGGATAACGAGCTTAATACGAAGAAACCTCTTTTACGCGGTGTACTAAAACAGTACATAAGTAAAAGAGGTTTCCAGTAGTAAGCCGTTAAACTCAAAAAACTCGGAGAATGAGGCTAATACGAAGAAACTTTTTTAGTGCAGTGTACACAAAATAGTACATAAACTAAAAAAGTTTCAAGTAGTAGCCCATTATACGAGTTTTTACTTCATTTCCTTGCCATCTAACCCATACTTCATTACTTTCGCACTTTTTTCCAGATCATCAACAACATCTGTCAAAGCTTGTTGGGTTAACATATCTTCAATTTTTGCACGAACTTCTTTAAGCGGCTGTGGTTGAGCATCACGAACATCATCAACAATAATGACATGATAACCGAACTTGGTTTTAACCGGAGTATCTGAATACTGACCTTTTTTCATAGAAAAAGCAGCATCACCGAATTCCGGAACCATCATATTCTTTGTGAAATAGCCGAGATCAGCTTCATCTTTAGAATATTTTTTAGCTAAATCATTAAACTTTGCACCTTTTTTCAACTGCGCGATAACATCTTTAGCAACAGACTCTTCGTCAACCAAGATATGTCTGGCTTTCACTTCTTTTTGACCTTTGAATTTTGCCTTATAGTCGGCATAAACCTTATCAATAGCCTTATCTGTGACTCTGTTCTTTAATTGTTGTTCCAGATAGAGCTTACGAGCCAGTTCTTCTTTTGCAATTTCGAGTTGCTCTTTATAAGCGGGTGTTTCGACAACCTTTGAATTGGCGGCAGCCTGAGAAATAACTTTACCCTTTACAAAAAATTCCAATGCTTTTGGGTAAAATTCATCAAAAGGCACACTTGAATTAATTTTCGGATTAGCCTTATAGGCATCGCGCAATTCAGCAACCGTAACTTTAACGCCGTTAACTTCCGCAGCGACCCCGTCCTTACCTTCAGCATACGCCTCAGAACCGGCAAACATAGCTGCTAACAAAGCCATAGCGATATATTTATTTTTCATAACTGACCTCCAAAAAAGTTTCATATCAGAGAAAATATAATACATCCGAAATAAAATCCAATCATTTTTTTGCCCGAGGTTTATAACTTTGGGTGTATTTAAACGAAAGTATTGACTTTGAATGATATAAACACTAAATGTTAGTATAATTTGATATAATAATAAGGTAAGAAGAATGATAGGAAAAGTCGCTCGCTGCATTTTTGGCAGCGCCAATGATCGGTTTGTCAACAAGCAATACAAAATCGTACATCAAATTAACCGCCTTGAGCCGGAAATTCAGAAGCTCAGTGACACGGAATTAAAAGCCAAAACAGATGAATTTCGCCAACGCCTAAAAGATGGCGAAACCTTAGATATGCTCTTGCCGGAGGCATTTGCCGTTGTCCGTGAGGCAGCCGTTCGTACGCTCGGTCAAAGACACTATGATGTTCAGCTCATCGGTGGCATTGTGTTACACAAAGGCATGATAGCCGAGATGAAAACCGGTGAAGGTAAAACTCTTGTGGCAACCTTAGCCGCTTATCTGAATGCCCTGGAAGGCAAAGGCGTTCACATTGTCACTGTCAACGACTACCTGGCCAAACGTGATGCCGAATGGATGGGGCAAGTCTACCGTTTTCTTGGCCTGACGGTCGACTACATTGTCCATGAAAAAACCGATGAAGAACGTCGAGCTGCCTATAAGTGCGACATTATTTACGGAACAAATAACGAGCTTGGTTTCGATTACTTGCGTGACAATATGAAATTCAGCATGGAAGAGATGGTTCAACGCCCATTCAACTATGCTATAGTCGATGAGGTCGATTCTATATTGATAGATGAGGCACGTACCCCGTTAATCATCTCCGGCGCCGCAGAAGATTCATCTGAAAAATACATCAGTGTCAACAAAATCATTCCTCAGTTAAATCCAACAGACTACGAAAAAGATGAAAAAGCCAAAAGCGTTGTGTTAACCGAAGCCGGTATGGAACACATTGAACAATTATTAAAATCTGTCGGATTAATTACCGAGGGCGGCTTATATGACATCAACAACGTCACTTTGGTACAATATGTCAACCAAGCACTTCGTGCACATAAGATGCACATCAGAGACGTTGACTACATTGTCAAAGACGGCAAAGTTGTTATTATTGACGAATTTACCGGCCGTATCATGGAAGGCCGCCGCTACTCGGATGGTTTACACCAGGCAATTGAAGCCAAAGAAGGGGTTAAAATTCAGTCTGAGAACCAAACACTAGCCTCCATTACATTCCAAAATTATTTCCGCTTATATCCCAAACTGTCCGGTATGACCGGTACGGCTATGACCGAAGAGGCAGAATTTAATGACATTTACAACTTAAGTTGTGTAGAAATTCCGACCAACCGTCCGGTTTTGCGCATTGATGAACATGACGTTATTTATCGCACCGAAAAAGAAAAATATAAAGCAATTATCGATACGATTCTTGAATGCCACGCCAAAGGACAACCTGTCTTGGTCGGAACGACATCGATTGAAAAATCAGAGCTGATTGCTAATATGTTAGCCTCAAAAAGTGATGTCAAATTTGAAGTGCTGAATGCGCGCCATCATGAAAGAGAAGCGGCTATCGTTGCGCAGGCCGGTGTTTACGGCGCAATCACAATTGCCACCAACATGGCCGGACGCGGAACGGATATTCAGCTGGGCGGCAACGTCGATATGCGCCTGAAATCAGTTCTTAAAGGGGATGAAACTCCGGAACAAATTGCCGAACTGAAAGAAAAAATCAAAAAAGAGGTCGAAGAAAATAAAGCTAAAGTTCTGGCCGCCGGTGGTTTGTATATCTTAGGAACGGAACGCCACGAAAGCCGCCGTATTGATAACCAGTTACGCGGTCGTTCCGGTCGTCAGGGCGACCCGGGCACATCAAAATTCTTCTTATCCTTAGAAGATGACTTAATGCGTATTTTCGGTTCTGAAAAAATGTCGGTTATGTTACAACGCCTCGGCTTGCCTGAGGGCGAAGCGCTCGTTCACCCATGGATTAGTAAAGCCCTTGAAAAAGCCCAACAAAAGGTTGAGGAGCGCAATTTTGACATTCGTAAAAATCTTCTCAAATACGATAATGTCATGAACGACCAGCGCAAAGTCATTTACGAACAACGCAAAGAACTCATGCTCACAAATGATGTCTCCGAAACGATTCGTGATATGCGGGAAGAATATATTTCGGATCTGATTTCATACTATCTGCCACGGCATCAAACGCCTAAGGAATGGAATTTGACCCAGCTTTCTCAAGAATTACAAAATATCACCGGGTTTGATTTTCCGCTCTCGCAGTGGGCGCAAGAGAAAGAAATCGACGTAGATACGATGGAACGCAAGACACTCGAGATGCTTGAAAAAGGACTTGCCGAGAAAAACGCTCACGTTCCCGCCGAGATTATGAGAACTTTAGAGAAAAACATTTTGCTTCAAGTTCTTGATCAATTATGGAAAGATCACATTGCGACTCTGGACTTAATGCGTCATACGATTGTTTTACGAGCTTATGGGCAAAAAGATCCGTTGATTGAGTATAAAAAAGAGGCTTTCAATATGTTTGCCCAATTGCTCGATCAGATACGAAAAAAAGTTACATTTTTACTTTGTCGCGCTGTTATTGAAACCGGTAGTGCTGAAAATTGGCAAAATACACCTCATGCCCCGACCCGAATGGAAGCTGTTCACGAGCAACCGCAAAACATTGTCGGTAGGTCTGCACAAGAAGAGCAAGCTCCATCGCCGCAACAACCATTCGCTTATGGACAACAGGCTTTTGATAAAAATGATCCCTCAACATGGGGCAAAATTTCGCGCAATGCACCTTGCCCTTGCGGTAGCGGCAAAAAATACAAACATTGCCACGGTCAAATCTAAAAAAACAAAAAAATCCCTCCGCAACGGAGGGATTTTTCATAATAAAAATATATGTCTAAGCGTGAGAGGAAATCCAATTAATCAAAGAATCCTTCGAGTTCAAACCGACTTTAGTATCAATTTGCTTGCCGTCTTTGAACAAAAACATGGTCGGAATACTGCGGATACCATATTGAGCAGCCGTATTCGGAGCTTCATCAACATTCATTTTGCAAATCTCAACTTTATTGCCTATTTCCTTAGAGACCTCTTCCAAAACAGGACCCAACTGGCGACAAGGGCCACACCATTCTGCCCAAAAATCAACCAATACCAAACCCTTAGATTTCAAAACTTCATTCTCAAATTGATTGTCTAAAATTGCCTTCATCTTAAAATTCCTTTGCTAATAAAACAACTTCGGGGTTACTTTTGTTAAAAGATGCTTTTAATATAATCGATAAAAAAAAATATTAAAGTATAATTTTACAAAAATCAGGAAACAATTTGCATCATTTGCGCCGTATCCGTCCACAAAAGGAAAGTTCGAACATTCTTGTCGGGATAAATTTGTTGCAAAAGCGACTTATAGGCAGATAATTGCATCACATAACCTTGCTTGACTTCTGCCTCGGTTTTGGCAGCCGGACGATTCGTCTTATAATCAACCACCCACACTTCATCATCCAAAACAACCAACCGGTCAACTTGTGCAGACACAATCACATCCCCGACTCTTCCCATAATCGGCACTTCTGCCTTTGAATTTTTCCCAAACAACGGAGCAAAACGCTCATCATTAATCAAACGATAAACTTCTGTCGCCATATATGCGCGTTGTGCCTCTGAAAAATCAGCTGCATTTTGGCGTAAATAATCTTCAATGACTGGCATTTTATCAACATTTTGAACATCCGGTAAAAATTGTAACAGCTTATGAATCACTGTTCCCCTTCGGTAACGGTGATTATCTTCATGTCCGAGCGGAGAAAATAATGCGTCGTCATCATCACTTACCTCAGGTTTCGACGGTGTATAAGGTTTCGCTAAAGGAGATTCTGCCAAAGCCTCTTTCTTAAGCCAATCAGGGTAGTAAACCGTCTGTTCCCCGGAAATTTGTTGCGGCTCAGCCTTAGGAGTATTATACTGCGGAGTCTCATAAACAATATTATCACCATCTTGCGTACCGATTTGTGCCAACTGCTTTGCACAAAGCTCATACCAACAATCAGGCTGTGGTTTCGTTTTTTTGGCGTATCCGCACAGACACAAACAATCTTCGGCACGAGTTAAAGCCACATACAACAAACGACGATACTCTTCTGCTTCATCTTGTTTTTCTTGATTTTTCAAACGCAGACAATTCGCTTCATAATCTGCAGAAGACAGAGGATAATAAAAAATATCCTCCCAAAGCATTCCCATTCCTTTTTTATTATTGACTTGCCGCACGGTATCCGGCAAGACCACGACGGGCGCTTGCAAACCCTTCGAGCCATGCACGGTCATAATCCGCACGGCATCAAGCTCGCCTTGTTCTAATTCGCGTTTAATCTCAACCTCATCTTGCCCGATCCAACTGATAAACTCTTGCAAAGTCGGAATATGCTCTTGCTCAAAAGTCAAAGTCAAATTAATAAATTCATCTAAACCGTCATCGACTTCACTTCCCATACGTTCCTCAAACTGGCGACGCCCGCCCATTTTTCCCAAAACATAGGAATAGAGTTCAAACGGACGGACATAATCCGTCATATTAAGAAGATTTTGCAACGAGCGGTAAATCTTTTCATAAGTCTCATTATCACCCAAACGGCTCCATAAAGCAGCTTGTCCGCGATGATAACACAACTTAAACAAATCATCATCATTCAGCCCAAAGAGCGGAGATTTCAAAACCACCGCCAAGGTCAAATCATCTGTCGGTAATAACAAAAACTGACCCAACGCTATCAAATCTTGAACAGCCACTTGTTCACGCAATTTAATCTTATCAACACCGGCAACGGCAACGCCGGCAATCTTGCATTCTCGAACCAGTTCATCAACAAAAGCATTCCGCCGCTGAACTAAAATCATAAAGTCACGATATTTAAGCGGTCTTCCCTGCGAACGAAGCATGTCATGACCGACACGTTTTTTGATTTCTTGCGCAATTTTTCTTGCTAAACGAGAACTCGTTGATTCTGAAACCTTACGCTCCACCGGCGGTAGCCACATATCAGGATTTTCATCTTTCTGCGCTTCAACAACCGGCCATATTTCTATTCTGCCGCCATCGCCCGAACGGAAAGGAATATGCATCATCGACTGCCCTTCCGGCAACACCCCCTGCTTGGCAACTTCATTAGCAAATACCGTATTAACGGCATCTAAAACAGCAGCTGTAGAACGAAAAGAAATATCAAGATTTATTTCATCAAAATGAACAGACCTCCCCTTAAAATAGCGACGCATATTTTCAAATTCACGCGGATCTGCCCCCTGAAAACTGTAAATAGACTGTTTTCGATCTCCCACCACAAAGACGGTTCTCTCCGAACGACTTTCATCAAAAAAATCTTGCGTCAGAGATCGAATAATGGCCCACTGATTAGGGGACGTATCCTGAGCCTCATCAATCAAAACATGATCAATACCACCGTCAAGCTTAAACAAAACCCAGTCCGACACATCGCGATTTTCCAGCAAATTTCTTGTCAGTAAAATTAAATCATCGTAGTCCATTTTGGCGTGACTAAATTTATAATCCTGATAACGCGTAATAATTTCCTTTGCCAAAACAATAATAGCCTTGGTAGAAGCATAAACCCGCACTGCGGCTGCTTGATTATCAACCCTCAACAAATCCTCACAAATTTTTTGCGCCTCAGTAGGCAATGCCGGATAAAGTTCCAAAACTTTTTTAGTTGCAAATTTGGCCGGAATGCTCCCGTCTTTATTTAAAAAGACCTGATGAAGAACATCAAAATCATCAATTTGCCACGGGCGCTCCAATAAAGGATATAACGGTGTCGCCTTATCCAAATCAGATTTAGATCCTTGTGCCCATGCCTGCACCATTTGCTTAAGAGATGTCCGATCCAACTGCCGCAAAAAAACATCTTTCAAACACTCTTCCGTATCACTCGGCAATATATTTAAACGGGAAGCCAACACTTTTAAGAGATCTTCCGTCTCAGGATAGCTTTGGGATAAGCGAACAATTTTACCGGCATTTTCCGTAATCGAATGCATGATATCCGGAAACGTAAATTCGCTGACATGAGACGTCAAATACCCGACAGCCTCACCGATTTGTAAATCATGATTTTGTTGTGCCATAATCAGCATATCCGTCTGCAGCTGATTCAAAATTTCATGTTTGGCGCGGTCATCCATCACTTCAAAATACGGAGAAACCTTTGCTTCCAGAGGAAACCGTTTCAGGACATCCTGACAAAAACTGTGCAATGTCTGGATTTTCATACCGCCGGGGGTATCCAACAAAAGAGCAAACAAACGCCTTGCCATCGCCGTCAATTGTTCGTACGCTTCATACTGTTCTGGCAAAGTACCTAACAAAGCCGTTAACTGTTTATCCAACTCTGCATCATCAATCACCGACCACTGGCTTAATTTTTGGGCAATTCGATTGCTCATCTCTACCGCTGCCGCTTTGGTATATGTCAGACACAAAATCTTTGCCGGCGGCACTCCCCGTAAAAGCAAACGAAGAACTCGGTCAGATAAAACCTTTGTCTTTCCCGTCCCGGCCGATGCCTCAACCCATACGGAGCGCAACGGATCAGAGGCACGACGTTGTTGCTGTGTTGCTAACTGCCCTCTTGCTTTTTTTTCGGTTTCCCAAGTACTATCTGTCATCTCAATTATCTTCCGTAACCATAATTTCTTTGATGCGGCTCAATTGCTCATAATCCGAATACTTTGGCGCATACTTCGGATTTGGTTTGCTCAAATAAGGTGTCTCCGCAAAATCAAACAAAGAAACCAACTCTGCAATTCTGTCATAAGTATTTTGCAAAACGGCCTGAGCATTGGTAAAAATACCACTTTCTTTACGCCCTAATTGCCAATAAATCAGAGCATTAACCTCTGCCGGCTCCAACTCTGCAAAGCCCCCTTTCTCGGCAATTAAACCCTCTATCGGCAGTTGCGGTGCATAAGAATGCTCGATTTCCTTAGGTGAACGCGCCTCTCCCGTTTTATAGTCAATAATATTGACCTTGCCATCTTTAAGCACATCAACACGATCGGCTTTAGCCGTCACGACAAATTTCCCGGCCGGTGCTTCAAAACTGTATTGCCCTTTAATTTCATTATAAACATGGGCAACATCTTCTCGATAGTGCGTCTCTCGAGCAACCAACCAATCAACCGTTTTCAAAAAGTTTGGCCACCAAAAAGCTTTTACTTCAGGATCAATTTGCTTCTCTTCAAAAATTTGTTCCCCTAACTTAACAAGCTCTTCTTTTGCCTGCCGAGGATAAGAGCTGCAATATTTCGTATTAAATTGCTCCAAAACTTCATGAACCAGATTTCCGTAATCTGCAAATGTCAATCCTTGATTAAGATCATCTAACGGTTTCAGTTTCAAAATATATTTTGCAAATATAATGTAGGGATCACGCATCCAATTCTCGATGGCACTGGCCGGAAGCTCACGCGGACGAGCATAAACGGGAGGTTTTGGTGCCGGTGGCAACAAACGATTAAGCGTTTGTGCTTTATCCAAATAAACCGCCCAATCAAGATACTGACAGGCATTTAGGGATTGAATATCTTTTCCTATGGCGGATAGAACCGTCTCCATGCGCATCCACCACCGAGACTTAACCATCGGCGTCCCCTGAACACGATTGGCCCGCAACACAAAAACTTCTTGGTTAGCCAGTAACGCCCCAAAATCATAAGCCTGAACACCGATACTTTTTTCAGGCAGCATCAAACCGAAATCTTTTTTCATCGGACGCGACATCCAAGGGTCAGCCTTAACCGATTGCGGCCAGCTGTTTTCGTTCACTTCTCCGATAATAACTCGGTCAAAATGTTGTAATCTTGCCTCAATCGGACCAAGAATCTTCAAACGAGGATGTGTCCCGTAACGCTTGCGTACCGTTAGCTTAGCCATCAAAACATCAAGCCAATCAGCATACTCATGAGGGTCAATCTCGCCCAACAATGAGGCCGTATTTAATAAATCTGCAAAAAAGCGCGCCGCAACTTCGCCATCATCACCTTTCCAAAGCAACTTTTCGCCGCTTTTCTGATCTGTTGAAGCCAATTTTTCAGCAACCTCCAAATGAGCTTTTAACAATGCCTGCACCGAAACCGAAGATTTTTCATATAATTCGACCAGTGGCTCACAACTATGCTGCAAAGCTATCAAGAGCGGCAGAGATTTTTTCTCTTTCTCACAAATTCCTTTTCGACGAAGATAATAGCGTTCGTACTCTCGAACCTGACGCCGTACTTCAAAATAACTCTGACCGTTTGCATACAGCGGATATTTCATTAAGGCTAACAAGGACACCGGAGAAAATTGGTTGGCAACAACTCGCAAAATTTGCCGTATAAAAATACCGACCGGTGTGAGCGTAAGGGGCTTGCCGGCAGAATCATCAACCTCAATATTCCACCTCGCCATCTCAATCGCCACACGCCTTGCCAAATTTCTATCCGTTGTAACCAAGGCCGCTGTTTTTTCAGGCTTATTCAACATCTCGCGCATCAGGAGTGCCGCACTCAATGCCTCCGTCCGCAAATCAGGCGTATCCAGCAAATACAATCCCTTAACCGCCACATCGGAAAAGCTGTTTGCCGATAGCTTCCGCCACTTATCAGACGTTTTGGCCGGACGCATCACTTCACTGATTAAAATTTCTCTTTCTGAACACGGAGATGAAACGAAATCGGGAATATCAAAGCGACTAATCTGTAAATAATCCAATAAATTTTTTAATTCGTATTGAGGATGAATTTCATCAATCTTTTGCCAATCTTCATCACTAAGGTGCTTATCTATACCCGATAAAATGACCTCTCCGTTATCTAACTCAGAAACGACTTTAACCAGCTCTCTCATTAACGGAAAAGCTGCCGTAGTTCCGGCAACCACAATCTTTTTTTGCGGACGAATTTGCTGCCATAATTCAAGTTGCGCGCGCAAAAGCTGTTGCTGTCTGACAACAGCATCAACCTTACCTTCATCGGCAAGAATAGCCGGCCAATAATCCGTAATAATTTGTAAAAATTTGAGAGTTTCTTGCCAATGAACGGCATATTCCGACGGAACAAGATTGCGCAAATTATCAAACGAAAGCTGCTGTTGATGCACTTCATCTATCAAAGCGGCTAATTCACTTGCCAAAGCCGCGGCTTGACCAGCTGGCATTTTTTCCAAACCATAATCTGCAGGCTTTGCCATAATAATCTTCGTAAAAAGCATCAATCGTTCAGCCGTTGAAATTGCCGGAGACAACGCTCCCAACTTAGAGCTTAAATCAAAACCGGTAATTTGTAACTCTTCTTCTTCAACATCGGCAATAGGTTGCATCTGTGGCAATATCAAAGGCTTAAGTCCCTGATAACGCACAAAAGCATCTGCCAAAGACTGACAAGCACGACGATTCGGCAACAAAAAAAGCACATCGGATAAAGCCAACGGATTATCCTGATAATCACGCAAAAATCGTTCGGCAACAACATCTAAAAATGCACAACCCAACGGAACATTATATATTTTATTTGTCATCATGGATGAAATTTTACGCAACATCTGAAAGGGTGTCAAGCTTCATCCAAACTTTTAATAAATTTAGCCAATGCTCGCCCTCGATGAGAGATACCGCTTTTCTCTTCATGGCTCATTTCGGCAAATGTTCGTCCGTCGCCTTCATCCGGAATAAAAATCGGATCATACCCGAAACCGCCGGCTCCATGTTTTTCAGTTGCCAAATGCCCGTCAACGCGCCCTTCAAAAATCTGACACGCCAAAGTTTGCGGATGAGCCAAAGCAATCACACAACTAAAATGGGCCTTGCGATTATTTGAATGTGTTGCTTCAATTTCATCCAGTAACTTAATGATACCTTTGTTGAAATCTCTATCCGGAGCATAGCGAGCCGAATAAACACCGGGACGTCCGCCAAGAGCATCAACACACAAACCGCTGTCATCTGCTAAACAATATTCGCCGGATAACTTAGCCGACGTAACGGCCTTAAGACGAGAATTTTCTTCAAATGTCGTCCCTGTTTCCTCAACATCGGGTAAATTTAAATCAACCGCAGAAACAACCTCGATATGATAAGGAGCAAGCAAATTGGTAATCTCATCAATTTTGCCGCGATTATGAGAAGCTATCACTAATTTTTTAATGACCATTTTACACACCTAAAACTTCATGTTGCTTAGCTATTAATTGCTTAATCGCCCCTTTAGCCAAAGCCAATAACTGATTAAATTCATTTTCGGTAAATGGTTCTCCTTCTGCCGTTCCCTGAATTTCAACAATTTTACCGCTTTCCGTCATAATAAAATTCATATCCACCTGAGAGGTCGAATCCTCCTCATAATCAACATCGGCAACCGCTTCACCGTCACAAATATCACAAGACACGGCAGCCACAAACTCACGAATAGGATTTTCCGCCAGTTTCCCTTCTTGCAATAATTTTTGCACAGCCAAATAGAGTGCCACAAAACTTCCTGTAATAGAAGCCGTACGCGTTCCCCCATCTGCTTGTAATACATCGCAATCAACCGTAAAGCAAAACTCCGGCATTTTGCTCAAATCAACCGCCGCGCGCAGAGAGCGACCAATCAGGCGTTGAATTTCCTGAGAACGTCCGGAAGGTTTTTTATTTTCTCTCGGCACACGCGTTTGCGCTGCACGCGGCAACATGGCATATTCAGCAGTAATCCACCCTCTATCCTGCCCTTTCAACCAAGAAGGCACTTTATCTTCAACGCTAACCGTACATACCACATGAGTATTACCGAATTTAACCAAACATGACCCTTCGGCATAAGGATTAAAATGCGGAATAAATTCTATGTTTCTGATTTGATTATTAGCACGTCCCGAATGTCTCATCTCGATTCTCCTTTACACTAAAGATAAAAGCAGATAATTAACCAAGAGTAAAGAGCAAAATATTTTGCTTGATTTATACAATTTCTTCCGTATGATAAATCCCGTAAACAGGTGTTCTGTTTATGGAGCTTCAAACCTCCTTGGCGAAAAGAACAACTCCTTTGTAATGAGGGAGCTGACAGAATATATTGAATATGTCAGGCTGTTCGCTAACAGGTTTGAACTCCCTCGCCTTTTTAAAAGGCGAGTTTTTTTGTTTTTTATTAACAAAAATCAGGAGTTCAACAAATGGCAAAATATACGAAAAGATTAATAAGAGAATTATGCGCTCAGTTACGCATTATCAGAGAACAAAACAATATTCCTCTCAGCAAAGTATTAAATGATTTAAATATGAAAGAGCAAACCATGGAGCAAGTGGAAAAAAATTTTTCCGCCGGTATCAATATTTGTTACAAATTAATAGAATACTACGGCTATGAAATAAAACTCACTCAAAAAACTTAATATAAACATTTTCTCATCTCGCTAACGACGCCCTAATTGTCCAATAGACAAGTTTCTTACTAAAAAACTCGGAGAATGAGGCTAATAGTAGGAGTTTAGAGTGAGAAAAGCGCAGTGTACATAGAAGTACATGAGCATTTTCTCATCTCGCTAACGACGCACTAGTAGCCCATTATACGAGTTTTTACAAGTGACCGAGATGAAACAAATTATAATACTTCGCCAGCGACCCGTTTTCAACCGTCCAACTGAAATCTTTGCGAAGAGCATTAACCTTCATTTGCTCAATTTGAGACGGATTAGCATAAAAGGTCATCAAAACTTTTTCTAAAGTTTCCGCATAAGCGTTAATATTATTTTTAAGACGACTGGCAACAGTGTTAGAACCGTAGACACGACGCTTATCCGTAAAGAAAACTTCGGTACGAAAACCATCAACACCATCTTCAATCGTATCGACAAGCCCGCCTGTTGACATAGCGACCGGAAGTGCTCCCTTAGCCATCGCCTCCATTTGCGTTAACCCGCATGGCTCAAAACGACAAGGCATCAAATAAAAATCTGCCGCCAACTGGATAGCATAGGCAAACTCATCGCGATACCCGCGGAACACAAACAGACGTTTCGCAGCAGCCGGATTAATCTCCGTTAATTTGTCTTTTAAGTCTTTCAGAATTTGAAAATTATCATCACTACCGGCACCACCCATAATGAAAATAGGCAATTCTTCAGCCATTTGGGTCGTATACTTGGTATATAACTTAACTAATGCCTGCGCCGCAACATCATAACCTTTTTGTTCAACCATGCGCGAGGTTGCGCAAAAAATAGGGGCTTTCTCAACATGCTTAACTGATTTTTCAATATCCTCAAACTTATAGATATCGACCAAAGGAATAACTTTATCCTTATAGGCTTTATCTTTGGCAATTTTTGAAATCAGACGAATAAACTCTTTCTTATTTTTGAGTTTATCCTGCGCACAAGTTTCATCAAAAACGCTGAAATTAAAGCCATCAAAATATTTATTAACAGCATCGATTTTAGCCGCATTCGGAGAAATTAACTTCTTGTCATAACCATTGACAATACCGAAGAAATTACGATGGTCCTTACGCATTTTTAAGATATCGCGAAAATCAAAACCGAAACCGAGTTCTTTAGAGACCTCTTCCATATAATGTTTCGAAACGGTCACCACTCTATCAGCCAAATGAAAGTTGCTGGAAGCTTGATTATAACAATCGTGAACAATCAAAACATTTGTGGCCCGCGGGTTACTGTTTTTAATGGCTTTTGCATTTTTGAAAACCAAAGTTGTTAAATTCTCATACAAAGAATTCAATATTTTCGACGTATTATCATAATCCCACCCCTGATAGCCGAGGTGATGCGCTATATGAACAATCGGAATATGTTTAAGCCTTTCTGCCAAAACGGTTGACATCCATCCGGCCTCTTCCTGAGCTGTCGGGAAATACTTCATCAAACCGGCCAAAGCACCGCTGTGCCAATCATTGGCGACCAAAATATTCGGCTCTTTAATACCCTTAATTTTCAGGCTGCAAATATCACGAATTAAAATAAAAACGGCTTTGGAGAAAAAGGCAAATCGCTCCACTTCATTAATACCGAACTCATTCATAACATAACAGCCGTCCTGAGCAGACGGATTTTTCTTGTGCAAATTAATTGAGAAAAAGCGCTTGTTATCTAAAAATATATAATCGGTATGCTCCAAATGACCACTGTACACACCAACCTTGTATTTAACCAAAGCTTGATGATCCCCGACAAACGGCACCACAATCTCACCGATTTTTTTGACCTTGACATCATTCCGCTCTGCCCCATGGTAAACACCATCAACCAATTCCGCCTTTTTCTTACCGGTATTACCCAAATACATCGGCGTCACAACCGTCAAGCACTCTCCCTTGGCGCAGTAGGTCTCATTAAAAGCCTCCGGCAACTCAGAGGCAATCATACCCAAACCGCCCCATTTCATAAAGGTTGCTGTTTCCGCAGAAATCATCCACCCGTTCACTTGAGAGATTTCCGGCCAGACTTCCTTCCCCAAACATTGACGCTTGGAATAATTTTGAATATCTAAAAGATTTTTATTATTAACAACAGGATACGAAACATTAAACTTCTTTTTATTAAAGCCTTTCGGCATCATTTTCATCAGGGGTATAATTTCTGCAGATGTAGAAGCTGTATCCATCTCATTCCTCAAACTTTTCTTATTATTATTTTATCAGCATAACTTTCTACATGCCAACCTCTTAATTTCTCGTAAATTTGCAAATAAAATTTTGAGCACTTGACTTGTAAAAATTTAATCACTAAATTTCCTTATATATACACGCTTTGAAAATAAATTTAAAGAGGAATTATGATGAAAAATTTTAAAAAGAATCCTGAAGCAAACAATGACAAAATTTCCGAGGTAAAGGAAGAGACCAAAGAACCGGATTCCCTCCCTGAAGAAGACGAGAATCCCATTGATAATTCAGAAGAAATTCAAAAATTGCAAGAAGAAAACGCCCGTCTGAAAAATGAATTTTTACGTGCATATGCTGATGCTGAGAATACTAAAAAGCGTTGTGCACAAGAAATAGAAAAGAACTCAAAATATGCCATTTCTTCATTTGCTAAAGAACTTTTAGGGGTTGCTGACAACCTGCATCGTGCTATTAATTCGGTTTCCGATTCGCATGCGCCGGAGTGTGAAACATTGCTCAAAGGTGTAGAAATGACCGAGGCCGAACTAACCAAGGTATTCAACAAATTCGGTATTCAAAAAATGGATATTATCGGCACGCACTTTGACCCGAATTATCATCAGGTTATTCAAGAAATAGAAGATAAAGACAAACCAGCCGGAACCATCGTGACCGAACTTCAAACCGGCTATATGATTAATGATAGGATTCTCCGTGAAGCCATGGTCGTTGTCACCAAAGGCGGAAAATAAATCGTCAAAAAGCCTCTCGTTTTGAGAGGCTTATTTTTTGTTAAATCTGCATTTAATTATATAAACTTTTAGAATAATTTGATAAATGGCTATGCGACGCCGTAACTTTTTGACACAAATTAAAGGCTCTATTAAACAATAAATAAAATGGGATAAATGATGTTTATAGTACGGCTGTAATAAAAAGTGCTGTAATGCACTTTTTATAAAGAGACGCAATGAGACTTATTGAGCGAGCTAGTGAAAACGAAGCAAAGCGAAATTTAGTCGGAATTGAAAAACAAATTATGAAGGGAGTGTACATATTGGTACATGACCGAATAATTTTTGAAAAATCTGCACTAGAAACACATTTAGCACATTTTATTCTAAAAGTTTTGATTTTTCTTCCGGAGACATCGCCCTATACACCTTCACCGCATTCTCCGTCGCATTCGGAACTTTCAAAACAGCAGCTTTTTTATAATAGTTAAATGCCTTCACAAAGTCTGGTTTCACCCCGATACCACGGGCATAAATCCAACCTAAAACATCAACGGCATGAGGATTATTATTCATTTCCCGTTTCAAAAGTTCCTCCAGTTCAACACTGGAGACGTAGCCGTTTTGCACATTTTTCAAAACCTGCTGCCAACGCAATTCGGCGGCTTCACGCTCTGCGCTGCGCCGTTGCCTTTCATTGACCAAATTGATATCCTCAAGATTCTGGAGAGTCTGAGCATCAATCACCAAAGGTTTAATCACCTCACTATTGATGATTTCCTCATCATAAATATTAGGAGCATGACGATTCTTGACGAACAAAGGCAAATAGCCGCGATTATCGGAACGAACCAAATCACGGTAGATTTCATCAAGTCCGGCTGCCTGAGCCTGCAAAGCCATACAGCAGACCAAACTTCCCAAAACTATAAAATTTGCCTTTTTCATATCTTTATTTTAACTATTTTTTATTAACAATACTATAAACAATGAGTAAAAAGATAAAAGGATAATTTCTGCTTTATAAACACTTTAATCACGAGGTAAACATGGCTCATATTTACAACTCTCTTTCCGAAATGGTCGGACACACACCGCTGCTGAGATTACACAAATTAGAACAACACATTGGTGCACAGGCGCATATTTTAGCCAAATGCGAATTTTATAATCCCCTGTTTTCCATCAAAGATCGCATTGCTCTGCAAATGATTGAAGATTTGGAACAAGCCGGCAAAATCAAAGACAATACCATTTTGGTTGAAGCCACTTCCGGAAACACCGGTATCGGACTGGCTGCGATGTGCGCGGCTAAAGGCTACAAATTAGTCATTACCATGCCTGAGAATATGAGTAAAGAAAGACAAATGTTGATGAAACATTTCGGAGCCGAATTGATTTTAACGCCTGCCGCTGATGGTATGAAAGGAGCCCTTGCCAAAGCTGATATGCTGGCCGAAAGAAACCCTGATGTTATCTTAGTCAAACAGTTCACCAATCCCTCTAATGTCAAAGCCCACCAATTAGGAACAGGCATGGAGATTATGAACGACACCGGCGGCAATGTTGATTGTCTGGTCAGTGCGGTCGGCACCGGTGGCACCATCACCGGTATTGCCTCCACGCTCAAAAGCTGTAACCCTGATTTGTACGTTGTTGCGGTTGAGCCCAAAGAAAGCGCTGTCCTAAACGGACAACCGGCCGGTCCGCATCGCATACCGGGCATTGGTGCCGGTTTTGTACCTCCTCTGTACGATGCCTCTTTAGTAAATGAAGTGTTTGACGTCCCTTCCGATGAGGCCGTCAAGATGGATAAACTGGTTGCCCGACTTGAGGGGTTACCGACCGGTATTTCATCAGGAGCGGCATTATACGCCGCGACCCGAATTGCTACACGGGAAGACATGAAAGACAAAAACATTGTTGTCATTTTAGCCTCAGCGGTTGAGCGTTATTTATCCCTTGGGTATTTTGATTAAAGCACTTGCTAAACGTCATAAAATTTTGTAGATTAGGCACAAATGTAATTTTAAACCGAGTTGCAGACAATGAATCCAAATTCTATTTTTGGTCGCTATTTAATGAAGCAGATTCTTCTGGCATTTATAGGTGTCATGATAACGGCGCTTGGTATCATCTTTATTTTTGAGATGATAGAGCTGTTGCGCCGTGCCGCTTCGACACCGCAAATTACATTTTGGTTTCTCTTAAAAATGGCAATCACCAAACTGCCGGAAACAATGGATATGATATTCCCGTTCGTTATGATGATTGCGGCAATGATTACCTTTTGGAAGGTTAGTAAAAGCAATGAATATGTCATTGTTTTAGCCTCCGGAGTTTCGATATGGGGCTTTTTAACACCGGTACTGACCGCAACTTTTTTGATCGGACTGGTCAACATCACCATTATTAACCCGATATCATCAAAGATGTACGAGCAATACGAGCGTCTGAACGTCAAATTCAAGATGCAGGACATGAACACTGTCATCTTCACCGACAAAGGTCTCTGGACCAGAGAAATGCAAGAAAACGGCAATATTATGGTCATTCAGGCGAAATTCGTTAATCAGGAGCAAAAAGATTTACTTTTACGTGATGTCAGCGTGATGGAACTTGATAAGAACTCGCGCATTATCAAATCGACTGAAGCTTTTGCCGCCTTACTCGGCAAAGAGCATAAGCTCAACCTCAAAGATGTCAAAGTTTTTGCCCCCGGACAATCGACACAGAAACACAACACGCTGACCTATCACACGGAACTGACCCCGAAAAGAATTAAAGAAACTTTTGTCACGCCTGAAGCAATTTCGTTTTGGAATCTCCCCGGCACGATTAAGTTTTATGAGAAATCCGGTTTTGCCGTTCTCAAACACCATTTGCACTATTTGTCATTACTTGCCTCTCCGTTTATGTTGATGGCAATGATATTGGTGGCGGCCGTCTTCGCCCTGAGACCGAATCATCGCCGCGGCGGTGTTCTCTTTTTAATCGTCGGCGGCATTGTCACCGGTTTTCTGGTATACTTTATGTCTCAAGTGATTTATGCCTTTGGCCTGAATGGGTATTTACCGGAGTTAATGGCGGTCTGGACCCCGATTATCATCACCGCCTGCCTGAGTATCACGGCCCTTCTGCAAATGCAAGACGGCTAGAAATAGCTCAACGACAAATTAACTTTGTCATCAGCGGCTAAATTCACAATATGCTTTCTTTTATTCAGAAAATGAAATGTCGCCTCATACGCCCCACCCCACTCATGTTCAACATAAACAACGGCATAGTCACAACAGTTACCCATATATCGATTACGTGCAGAAAAAGCAAAACGCTTGGGAGAGGCAGCAACCATCGCCGGATAATCAAAAGAATCAAAAAGATTGGGGATTCTTTCATCATTTAATTCTTTAACATAGGCGACAATAAATTGCACTTTGATTTGAGGATATTCTTGCTTAAGTTCGGCAAGCACCTGTAAGGCATATTTATCAAAATTCCCTTTGTAACCGAGCATAAAAGAATCAACGCCCTTTTGGCTAATCAAATAACTGACTGTTTGCTTCAAAAGAGGTTTAACACTTGCCGGTGTATCACGATGCCCGAAAAAAGTACAACTCTTGCCCATAATGAACTTCACAAATAAAAAAAGACCACTTGAGCAATCAGGTGGTCGGGAAGTTCAAAAATCATATCATTGGAAATGACTCTTTTAGCCTTTAGGATAATCTTGGACATACGCTAAAAGCTCCCCGACCATAAGTCAGGGTATACATAAGCTTTGCCGCACCTTATTTGAAGTACGGCAAAACCCCAGCGCACACTACGCTGCCAATGATATAGGCTTTTGAAAACCTCGCACCTGAGTGCTAAACGACGGCCCCTTGACCATCGCCTGCACAAGAGTATAAAATAAATTTCTTAAAAAGCAACTAAAACCTAAAGAACTTTGCTTAATTCCTCCGGGCAAAAACGCGGACCGCGCACTGCACGAATACCATAATCATTGAGCTTAGCAAACGTCATAAAATCTTTATCATATTGTTTGAGGCACTTAATTTTCATCACCTTATTGATTTTGATATTGCTGTCTTCGTAGTCATAAGGCATATCCGCTTCCGTCACCTCGCATTTATACAGCACCGCCGAATATGGCGCACCCACATACATATAAGCAATATCGCCTTTTTTAATATCGCTCGATTGTTTCCAGATAATCTCTTTATGTCTCTTAAAAGCCCCGACAATATCAAAATATTTCGGATTAGCCGGCACCAACCACTCACTCACCTGCCCTTTGCGCCGTGCCGATTTACCGAGTGTAAAGGCATGGCTTTCATCAATTAAAGACACAATCATCTCATCATCAAGAGTATCATCGAGAACAACTGTAATCCATGTTTTTTTGTTCATATGATACGCCGGATAAAAGCCCTTTTGCTCCAGTAATGTTTGAATTTTTGCCTCATCAAGCTTGATATTGATGATTTCTGTTTCACCGCTTTGTTTTTTATCCAACTTATTTTTATCATGCGGCATCAGTAAAGCATACCACTTATCGTTATCGGGATTCTTAAACACCCCGTAACCGGCATATTTCTCCCACGGAAAAACGGGCTTATCTCCGTAACGAGCTAAAATCTGTTGCGCCAAACGATTAGATTGCGGACACATAAAATATGTCTCACAGCCACAACGAGCTTTAATATCTTCCAAAACTTTTTTGTATGCTTCCCGCACCTGCCCTGCATACCCGACAGCCATACTTTCCACCCTTAAAGGCAGATATGGCTCGTCACTGTCAACCTCATACACCTCGCCGGAAACCTGCCCGTTACAATCAACCCAAACAACCGCCTTAAAGGCATCATCCATAAAAAGCGTCGTATAGACAAAGCCTTGTGCAGACTTCTTAAATCCGTACGCTTTTAATTTTGCCTCATCAATCACCGAGCGCTTAAATATTTCTGATTCTATTGTCATGGCTCACTTAAAAAACTTATTCCCTAATAAAATTTTTATCCTCACTCGGAATACCGGCAGTATCTTCAATATAACGCTCAACCTTCATATGTAAATCATATTTGTTACGTAGTTCTGTAATTTTATTCATCATCGGGGAAGCGTGGTGTTTATCAATTGCCTCTTGGCTCTCCCAACTGTCAATCAACAACACGGTTTCAGGGTCATTTTTCGGATAAAAATAGTCGTATTTTTTATTGCCTTCTTCAGCTCGTATGGCGGCAACCGTTCCGCTTTCTTCCATTTCTTCGGCAAACTTGCGTGCACTGCCGTTTTCTCCCGTATAATAAATATTAACCGTTATCGCCATATTTTGCACCTCCTCTGCCTGAGTAGAATGCCCCCAACAAAGAGACATCCAACCGACCAACAACAAAAAAACAAAAGATTTTCTTGTCATCACCAAACCACACTTACTTTTTCATCTGAGCCAAACGCTTCCCCATATCATAGGCTTTTTGCATATAAATCGGGAACACTTCGTCACGAACTTTTGCCTTATGCGCTTCATCAAAATAATCGCAATCATATTTTGAGTAGTCTGTAAATTGATACGTATCAAAAGCATAAAGCGATTCCGAATACCCGAACACATGGCTCAAACTATGCTCATTGTCTGCCAATACTGTGTGATAAACACTCTTATTAAACCATTCTTCGGGGGCATTCATCGTCATTATAACACCGGTCGGCAACGTATAATCCAGCACACGTTTCATACCGCCGGTCGCCTCATCCTTCATATATGTATGTGCCGGAAACATAAACCGCTCCAAAAAAGCTCTGAACATGCCGGTCGGATAGGTGTGATAAACAGGAGAACCGACAATCACCGCATCAGCATGCAAACATTTTTCCAAAACAGGTGTTAACCCGTCTTTATAAAAACATAATCCGTTCTGCGCAACGCCTTTACGTTTACACATTAAACAACTGATACACCCTTTATAATTCAAATCATAAAGGTTAACAATTTCAACCTCAGCACCAACGGATTCTGCTCCTCTGGCAGCCTCTTTGAGGAGCTTTGCCGTATTAAAATTCTTACGAGGCCCGCCGTTAATAATCATTACCTTTGTCATCACTTTATTCCCTATGCTGCATTAAACTTTGTTTTCGGCTGTCTGCAACGAGGACAAAGCCAATCTTCAGGCAAATCTTCAAAAGCCACCCCGTCATGCTCTGCCGGATCATAGACATAGCCGCAAATTGAGCAAACATACTTTCCGCTCTTTGTCTTAAAAGTAATATCCCCGACCGGCAAAGTTTTTGGCGGATTATTCAAATCAACAATGCGCTTGGCTTCCAAATTCTCATACCCTAAAGGCGTATGTGTCCCCATATAAACGGTCGGGTGCTGACTGACAAATTCACGAACGCGGTTCAAGGTCTCACGTGCTGCCGTTTTATCTTCATACACAACCGAGAGTTTATTTGCATACAATGCCTCATCCGTATAGGTAATATCACCTTGCATCATATAAAACAAACCATCATCTTCAGCCACAATCAGACTGTTACCTTTGGTATGCCCTTTGGCTTTAATATAATAAACACCATCAGCTATTTTTTGGCTTTCCGGAAAATTATAATAAGCTCCGTCCGTAAACTTAACCGGCACAATATTGGGAATATTTTTTATCTCATCAGCAGAGCACTCTTCTTCATTCACATAGATTTTTGCATTCGGAAACTGCTTCAACTCACCGGTATGATCAATATGTTTATGAGTTATCAAAATCTTTGTGATTTGCTCCGGCTTGTACCCTAAGTCGGCTAAAGCTTCCATATAAGATTTAATATCCTGCCCTGTGTAAATCATCGTTTTTTCATCAGGAGATTCCTCAGGCGTCCCCTCCGGCAAACCGGTATCAACCAAAATGACCTCATTGCCTGTGTCAATCACATAATTTTGCAAACAAGAGCGATAATATTGTTTGGCATCAAATGCCTCTGCACCATCTTCTCCGCCAAAAGCGAAAGGTTGTGTCATAAACCCGTTTTTTCTAAACTTAACAGCTTGTATTTTCATTTTTTAGTCCCTTATAAATAATTAAAGCCACTCATCTGCCCACTGCTTGAGCTCTGTCTCTGACACATTACTCGGAAAACGCTTTCCTTCCAAAACTTTTGCCTGAGGAGCCAATTTTTGCATAATTTCACCTGACTTTCCCATTCCGCTGCCACCTGAGGTTGCAAACGGAACAACCGTTTTGCCTGTAAAATCATAAGCTTCCATAAACGTATCGATAATAGACGGCTCACGATACCACCAAATCGGAAACCCGACAAAAACAACATCATATTGGCTCATATCAGCAACCCGAGAAGCAATTGCCGGCCGAGAACTCATATCATCCATTTCAACCGAACTGCGACTTTGTTTATCTCGCCAATTCAAATCGGCCCCGGTATAAGGTTGCTCCGGTTTAATTTCAAACAAATCACCACCTGTAACTTGCGCTAATTTTTCTGCAACACCGGCCGTTGTACCGGTAGCACTAAAATAAGCAACCAAAACCTTTTTACCTGTCATATTGTTCTCCTCTGCTCTTGCATTAAAATTAAACAAAACCGCCAGTCCCATAGCAAATAACGCTAAAAACTTTCTCATAATTATCTCCTTTCTTATTTAACTATCTTTTTCACATCTGCAATAATCTGTTCGGTTGTCATACCGAGTTTATTCAGCAATTCTTCAGGATTATAGCGATCATAAAACTCTCTTTTCAAACCGTAGTTCTTGACTTTCATGGCACTTAAACTATAAAAGGCCGCTATCTTCTGCCCGAAACCGCCATCTAAAATACCATCTTCTAAGGTAATAATCAACTGATGATTTTTTTCCAAGTCTGTCAGCATCGCCTCATCCAAACCATTCGCAAAACGCGGATTAATCAATGTTGGCTTAAAACCAAACTCTTTCTCAATCGCTGTTGCCAATTTTTCGCCTCGTTGATAAAAATCACCCAGTGCTAAAATAGCCACTTTCTCACCCGCTTGTTCCATCTTAAAAGTATTGATTTTGCTGTAATCTTTATCCGCCGGACGAGAAGTCAGTTCATTCCCCGGCATCAAAATCATGACCGGATGGTCTTTTTGCTCAACAGCCCAATCAAGCATATTCAGATACTCTTCTTTTGAGGTCGGCGCCAGTATAACCAAGTTCGGGATATTTGAAAAAGCAGACAATGCAAAAACACCCAAATGTGTGACATCCGTCAGACTATCAAATGAAGCATAATTGAGCAAAATCGTCACCGGAGTGTTGTTAATACAAACATCTTGTGAAACTTGGTCGTATGTACGCTGAATAAAGGTTGCTGCTGTTCCGACAAGCGGCTTAGCTCCTCCCTTGGCAATACCTGAAGCAAATGCAATAGCATGCTCTTCAGTAATACCTGTATCCACATATTGCGCACCCATTATTGCACGTCTTTCCGGATCAAGCCCTAAAATATTCGGCATAGCCGGTGTAATAAAGACAAAATCCTTATCCTGTTTGGCTTTGTTTATAATATAATCAGCCGTAATCGAGGTATAGCTCTCGCCAAATTCATAATACCACTTTCCGGTTTCTCTATCAAACGGCAAACACCAGTGCCAAGCCTCACGATTCTCTTCTGCTAATTTATAGCCCTTGCCTTTTTGTGTATTAATATGCACAACAATCGGATGGTCAATATCCTTAACTCTTTGCAAAACCTTAATCATAGCCTGAATATCGTTACCGTTTTCTTCATAAATATAATCCCAACCCCAAGCCTTAAAAAAGTTATTTTGAGCTGTGCCTTTACTTTCACGCAACGCTTTCAAATTTTGATACAAGCCGCCATGCACTTCTGCAATCGATTGCTGATTGTCATTAACAATCACAATAAAATTAGAATGGATATCCGAACCGGAAAAATCCAAAGCCTCCAAGGCTTCACCGCCGGAGAGAGACCCGTCGCCGATTAAGGCAATCACATTTTCTTGTCCCCCTTTCAAATCACGCGCTTTGACTAAACCGCTTGCCAAAGAAACAGAGGTCGAAGTGTGCCCGACATTAAACAAATCATGCTCACTTTCATCAGGGTTCGTGTAGCCGGAATCTTCCTTAAAACAAGCATCATCAATATAGCCCAGCTTACGCCCGGTCAGCATTTTATGCGGATAACTCTGGTGAGACACATCAAACACAAATTTATCTTTCGGCGAGTTAAACACATAATGCATAGCAATTTCTGTTTCCACGATTCCGAAATTCGGACCGAAGTGCCCTCCGATTTTGGTTAAACGATTAAACAAAGCCTCACGAATATCAGCGGCTAAAATCTCCAGCTCTTGAGCATTTAACTTTTTAACATCTGCCGGAGAATTGATTTTGTTCAAAATGTCATACATTTGTTTTTCCCTTTCAGTTAACCTTTATTTTTCTTTATACTTTCTCTTAAAAACACACGGATAATTCTCGAGAATATATTGATAACGCGGACAATCACTGCCATGATCATTAATCATACCACACGCCTGCAGGTGAGAATAGACTGTCACCGTTCCCAAAAACTTAAAGCCTCTTCTCTTCAAATCCGCACTGATTCTATCTGACAAACCGTTACTGACAGGAATTTCTCCGTCACCATGCTTATCATAAACAATCGTCTGCCCTTTTGACCAATTCCACAAGTATTTATCAAAAGTACCGAACTCCGCTCGAATTTTTTGAAAACATCCGGCATTATGAATCACCGCCTCAATCTTGCGCCGGCTTTTAATCATTCCGTCGGTTGCCATAATTCGCTCAATATCTTGCTCGGTATAGGCTGCAATTTTATTAAAATCAAAGCCGTCAAAGCAAGCGCGGAAAATCTCTCGTTTTTTGATAACAATATCCCAGCTCAAACCGCATTGCATAACTTCCATCATCAAAAACTCAAACTGTTTCTGATCATTATGCAAGGGAATACCCCACTCTTCATCATGGTACTTTTGATTAATTGCAGATGTCATTCCCCAGTTGCAAGTGGCCATTTAGATATTCTTTCCCAACTGATAGGCCTTCTGCAGCAGCTCCTGATGACTCAAAGCCTCTTTTTCATCTCCCAAGCCGCCACCGTTTAAAACACCGGCTAAGCGAGATTTTTCAAAGCAAACAATCCAGCCTTCCAAACCATGAGCCGCACGTTCACAAGCATCGTCAGCTTGGTCATAAGAAGAAGTAATCAGATAAACATCTCTAAATCTATAGTCACTCACAAACAAAGGATTACAACGATCCAAAAATGTTTTCATCAACCCGCTCATCTCATAATAATAAATTGGTGTTGCAAAAATCAAAACATCAGCATTTTTGACCTTATCAACCATCACATTCATATCATCGCTGATAACACATTGTTGCGTTTTTTGACAAGCCAAACATCCCCGACAAAACTGCACGCTCTTATCTTTCAGGCGTAAAAATTCAACGTCATGCCCAGCCTCAACCGCGCCTTTCTCGGCTTCACGCGCCAAAATTTCCGAATTACTGCCGGCACGTAAGCTTGATGAAATAATCAAAACCTTTTTTCCCATAGAATCTCTCCTTATTTAAGATTCGTTTTGAAAAATTCCTCAATTTTATCAAACGGAATTTTTTCTTTATTATCATACAAATCAACATGGCTGGCTTCAGGAACAATATAAAGCTCTTTATTTTCTCCTGTTAATTTTTTGAAAGCATCTTCCCCGAAATAACGACTGTGTGCTTTTTCCCCATGAATAACCAGCACCGCATTTTTAATCGTATCACTGTAAGACAGTATCGGTTGAGTAATCAAAGACAAAGCCGAGGTCTGATTCCAATGTCCGTTAGAATTAATTGAGCGCTTATGAAAACCACGCGGTGTTTTATAATAATCAAAATAATCTTTCACAAATTGCGGTTCTTCACCGGTTAACTTATCCGGTAATCCGGCGGCCTCTGCATTCGTCCCGTTTTTATAGTCCTGCGTGCGTTGATTATTGAGTTTTTCACGCATTTTATATAAATCCTCTGCCGACATGGAATCATTATATCCTTTCGCCGAAACACGTGTCATATCATACATGGTAGAAGCAACGGTTGCCTTAATTCTCGTATCTTGCGCTGCCGCATTAATCCCAAAACCGCCGAAACCGCAAATACCGATAATTCCGATTTTATCGGCATCAACTTCTGGCAAAGTTGTCAGATAGTCAACTGCCGCACTAAAATCATCCGTATTAATATCAGGGCTTGCCACATTGCGAACATCACCGCCGGATTCTCCGGTAAAAGACGGATCAAAAGCAAGGGTTACAAACCCGCGTTCAGCCATTTCCTGCGCATACAAGCCGGAGGCCTGCTCTTTAACTGCCCCAAACGGACCAGACACGGCAATAGCCGCTGATTTTTCAGCTCCTTTATTTTTCGGCTCATACAAATCGCCAACCAATTTGATACCGAAACGATTCTTAAAAGAAACTTTTTTCACGATAACTTTATCGCTTTGAGCAAATGTTTTATCCCACTTTTGCCCGTCATAATAAGTCCAACTGCCCCAAACAGCCGCTGCTAATACGACCAAACCTAAAAGATATTTCATTTTATTCTCCTTATTTTAATTTACCGTATTCTTCATCAGAAACTTTTTCTAACCATTCATTAGAGGTTTCCTCCCCATCAATTTCAATTGCTAAATGAGAGAACCAAGAATCAGGCGCTGCACCATGCCAATGCTTAACATTTGCCGGAATATGAATAACATCACCCTCCTTAATTTCAATCGGTTCTTTGCCCCATTCCTGATAATAACCTCTGCCGCCGACACCGATTAACATCTGCCCGCCGCCTGTTTTAGCGTGATGGATATGCCAATTATTACGGCATTTCGGCTCAAATGTCACATTAAAAATTTTCACTTGTTCGGTTGAAACTGGTGCTAAATAACTCTGCCCGACAAAATACTGAGCATAAGCATCATTCGGTGCACCAATCGGAAACATAATTGACTGTTGATGTTTTTCTTTTGCATTTTTTGCCGGCACATCATCCTGCCAAACTTCTTTGGCTAATCGAAAAGTTGCCCAAGCCTTCGGCCAACCGGCATAAAAAGCAACATGTGTAATCATAGCCGCAATTTCTTCTTTCGTCACCCCGTTATTTTTAGCATTTTGCAGGTGATATTGCAAAGAAGAATCTGTCAGCCCCTGCGCCATCAAAACGGCAACCGTCAACATTGAACGCGTTTTCAAGTCAATATCCTGATTATTCCAGTTTTCACCGAATAAAATATCATCGTTAAAATGAGCAAATTCAGGCGCAAAATCTCCCAAACTGTCACGCCCCGCCGTTTGAACTATCTTTTTCATGTTTTTTCCTTCCTGAGCAAAACTATTAAATGAAATGGCTGTCACTGCCAACATCAAACACGCAATTTTCAATATCTTCATGGAAAACCTCTGTTATCTGATAAAATTCGTAAATGTAATCGGCTCAGGCTGCGGCGGTAAAATACCTTTTTCGGCACCGGCTTGTTTGCACTTGAGATAATAAGCCATATTACGTGCCACAAAGCGCATATTCTGCATTCCTTCCAAATCTTGTTTAACTTCTTCCGGTGTATGCCCGTGCACCATATTCCAGTACCGTCCCGAGATAATCGGCATCTCCGAAATGGTAAAATACTTTTGCAACTGATCTAAAGTTGCCGTTGTGCCCGAACGCCGTGCACTGGCAACCGCTGCCGCCGGTTTTAAACGAAAGACATTGCCATGACCACCTAAAAAGCCCGAATAAAATACCCTGTCCATAAATGCGGTAATACCGCCACTGGCTGATGCATAATGCACGGGAGAACCGATAATCAGACCATCACATCCGGCAAGCAAATCAACAAACTCGTTCACCGCATCATTAATCACGCATTTACCCAACTTTGCGCATGCACCACAGGCACGGCAAGGCATAACACCCCAACCGACCTGATAAATTTCAGACTCAATGCCTTCTTCCTGCAAAGTTTTTGCAATTTCACTTAAGGCCGTATAAGTGCACCCTTTTTTATTCGGACTACCGTTAACCAACAAAACTTTCATCTTCTACCCTCCTTAAAATCCGAGTTTTTTCAACCAAGCGGAAACTTTTTCTTTAGCCTCTTCACGACTGTTTTGCGCAATATGCCCATAAATTTCAAATCCGCTTAATATAGCTTTCGGGTGCGCCGCCGATTCCATTTTATTCGGAATAGAAGACAAACCGCTTCCCTCATGGGTGACAAACGGTACAATTGTCTTATCAGCCCAATCATAACTTTCAATAAACGTATACATTGCCATCGGCATATCTGCCCACCAATTCGGAACCCCGATAAACACAGTATCATAATCAGAAAAATTTTCAACTTTTCCCTCAATCTCAGGTCTGGCACTTGCTTTCTTTTCAGCCAAAGCAACTTCCGTCAAGGCTTTGTAAGCCGTCGGATACGTATCATTTTTAAGCTTAACCTCAAAAAGATCAGCCCCGGTTTGTTCGGCAATCATCTTCGCAATAATGGCGGTATTCCCCTCACTGATATTACCGACACTGTACTGCTCGCCGGTTTTTGAAAAATAAACGACTAAATTTTTTTGATTTGACATCATTTTCTCCTCTGCACACACACTAAAATTCATAAAAAAGGATATGACTAAACATAAGATTGATAAAAACTTTTTCATCTGATTTCCTTAATATAATACGATTCTAAATTGAGTAGTTGCATTTTACTTTTTAGAGTTTACTCTAAGTCAAGTCAAAAATTTTTGTTTACATTGTTTTGTGAAAAAATTATATATAATGCAAATAAACACAAGGAAAACGACATGCAAATACATTCTGTTTCCACCTTTGGCGGCATTGAAACCAACGCTTATTTTTACATTGATGAAAAATCAAATCACGGATTGCTGATTGACCCCGCCGCCGAACCCGAAAAACTCTTAAAAATCATCAATGACAATCGTTGGACGATTGAAAAAATGCTCATCACCCACGGACATTTTGACCATATCGGTGCTGTCAAAAAAATCCATGAAGAACTTAAAATTCCCTATTTGATTCACCAAAACGGTAAACAATATCTGACAAACCCGAACTTTAATCTCTCTGCCTATTTTGGAACAGCCATCACCTTAAATGATGCAATTTATTTCCAAGAAAATGACATCATCGCGCTGGAGAATAAAGCTGCTTCCCTCAAAATCATTCACACCCCAGGACACACCTTAGATTCGGTTTTATTTTATGATGAGCAAAACAATCTTGCCTTCGTCGGCGATACTATTTTTAAAAACAGCATCGGACGCACAGACTTTCCCGGCGGAAATACCCAACAGCTCAAACAAAGCATTGAAACTAAAGTTTTAACCTTACCAGAAAACACAATTCTCTATTCCGGACATTCAGCTTCAACCACTGTTGCAGACGAAAAAAAGAACTTTCATATTTTCTTTTAGATTGACAATAATTTCATTTCGTTCTACTTTCTACTCATAAAAAAAATTATTGTTAAACCTATTAAAATATCTACAATTATGTTCAATCTAAAATCTTGGAGATGGTCTCGATTATTCGAATCCTCCGCATGGAAACGGGTAGTCACCCACTGGAATCAGATTTTTCTGATAGTGCTTGTGGGCGGCTTGGTAGGATTTATTTTCTACAAAAAATCTTTTGAAGAAAACTATCCTCAGGAAATCTTTTGGATATGCCTTTGCATAGCAGTTATCTTCTCAATCTTGGCAACAGTTTGCATGGCTGACGAATATTTTGAAATCAAAGCTAACAACAAAAGCCTCCACAAAATATATTTGTATAATCATGGTCTTTACTTTTCATCTGACAAAATAGAGATGACTATCATAAGCAAACTCTTCGGCGAAGAATATATCACCAAAGAAGAAATCACCGAAGATTATTGTTTTTGGCATGAGTCAAGCAGTTTTCTGTTTTGCATGAATGATACCTACTACTATCTTTCCCCCTCATTTCAGAATCCTGAAATGTTAGGAAAAAAGAAAACAGAGACCAGCTTTTTTTCAGAAGCTACCAAAGTAAATATCCTTGATGGTATAAATATATTCTCTTCACAAGCAGATTGCTTTATCTATGACAAAGCATTTGTTCCGCCTGTAGCGGTAAATGAAATTAAAGCACATGGACAAAAAGCACGCATTCCTGACAAATATTTAATTGCCAAGACAGGAACGAACTACACTATTTACGGTTTGTATGAGGATTATCCTCGAGTTCTCCTTCTGCAAATTCCTATTGTCATCTTTAAAGATATGGGACAAGATGTCGTCCTTGTTTGGGAAGAAAAATCAGGATACCGAGAAATATTCCGCACACAAGCCAGCGTCAAACGCTCTCTCAGCAACGTTTTCGTCGAACTGACCGACAAACCGAAAATCAGCGGTATTATTCGCCGTCTCAACGAACAAACGATGCAGATAGAAACCCTCTATGAAGGACGTTTCTACGCCATTGACTTTGACAGCGGTTCTGTTACCGGTGAAAACGGATTTGAGTACAATCCATCTTAATAAAAAAACGCTAAGTCTCAAACTTAGCGTTTTTTTATTACTCTACTTTGCTTTTGGATACCCAATCGCCATAGACATCACAACTTCAGCACCATCACCCAGTTGCAAAGCCTTGCCAAGCTCTTCTTTTTCATACATGGCCCGAACCACACAATTCAAACCGACAGAAGCACAATATAGTCCGGCATTTTGGTACATTGAACCGGCATGAAACTCCCCATATCGCTTATTTTTAGTCACAAACAGCAGATGAATTGGTGCTTTTCGCACAAAATCCTGCCCTTTAACCATCAATTCTCGCAAATCTTTATCTGTGACTTGCTTCAAAACATTTGCTTTTGCTTCATACACATAAACCCCGCTTTTTTGTAAGACATACAAATCAATATCTTGCTGATTTCGTGCTGTTGGGACAACCCGCATGCCGCGATCGGAAGAAATTCCCCATGTTGCCCATAATAAATCGGATAACACTTGCGGCTCTAACATCTTTTCATCAAATACCCGCATGGAGCGACGTGCCTTAATCGCCTCCATCAACGGCGCTCCACCGCTCATCTGTGGTGCAACCAAAGCAATATCTTCCGCCTGAACGGCTGTTGCCCCCAACATCATCATAACAGCTGTTAATAATCCTTTTTGCATTTTTCCTCCTATATTTTATGATAATTCATATTGTTTCATTTGTTGCATAAATGCCGCTGAAAAATCTCTTTTATACTCTATTTTATCCTGCCTTTCAAAACAAGACACAACGGCTAATAACTTTTTCTCAACATTAGCCACAAAATCTTCCGGCTTTGTTAAAACTTCTACTTCAACCTGATTAAAATAATTCCGCAGATTATCTCCTTTAGGATAAAACTGCATTTTCCCTTGTTTGATCAAATCATCGGCAATCTGCTTATTTTTCTCACTAAGTGTATCATAGTTTATAGTTACATAAGCGCGATGAGAACTGTTTTCGCCGTTACAACCGCTGTCAACTGTTTTAATATTTTTTTCAAACAACATTTCACAAGCTTTCAAACAGGGTTCTTCAACAATTGCTACCAAATCTTCTTTTGTCTTAATGGCGATATTTGTATGCTCTTTGATAGGTGCAACATCTTTAATTTTCTTCCCCAATCTAAATACAGGGTGTTTCTGACCTATATTAAAACTTGGCTTTTTTTTCTCTCCGAATTTCATTTTCATGACTCCTTATTTAACCAATTCTGCCAATTTTTTAATATAAACACTCAGCACATGTACCCGTGTCCCATAATCCGAAAAATCTCCTTCAATCAATAACTTTTGATCCGGTCTGATTTTTATCACCCCGAATTGTTTCTGAATAAAATCAATCAACTTTTCCGGCTTCGGAAATGTATTGTTATGAAACATCAACAAAATTCCTTTTGCGCCGGCATCAACTTTTTCGATATTGGCTGTTCGACAAAGCTGTTTAATCTCAACCGTCTTGAGCAGATTATCAACTTCCGACGGAATATCCCCGAAACGGTCAACCAATTCCTCGCGCATATCCATAATCGCCTCTTTGTCTTGCAGGTCACCGATTCGTTTATATAATCCCAAACGTACTCCCAAATCACGCACATACTCTTCCGGAATCATAATCGGAATACCGGTTGTAATCTGTGGTGCCCAATCAGAAACCTCACCCCCCTTATCAGCCACACCGACATTAGCTTTTTGTCTGGCAATTTCTTCTTCTAACATATGTTGATAGAGAGCAATTCCCACCTCTTTAATATGCCCGGATTGCTCTTCGCCCAAAACATTGCCGGACCCTCTGATATCCATATCGTGACTGGCAAGTGAGAACCCTGCCCCCAACGTATCCAATGCCTGCAAAATATTCAACCGCCGCTCGGCAACCAGATTAAGTTTTTTCTGTTTGGGCACGGTAAAATAGCAATAACCCCTGATTTTAGATCGTCCGATACGCCCGCGTAATTGGTACAGCTGCGCTAACCCGAACATATCCGCCCGATGCACAATCATCGTATTAACAGTCGGCATATCAATACCCGATTCAATAATTGTCGTTGATAACAGCAAATCATATTTGCCATCAGCAAAATCATTCATCACATCTTCGAGCTGTTTAACCGGCATTTGTCCATGTGCCACCGCAATTTTAATATCCGGCACCAGCTCGCGCAACCCTTTTTCAACCTCAAAAATATCCGACACCCGCGGACAAACAAAAAACGTCTGCCCACCACGGAACTTTTCACGATAAATGGCCTCTTTAATCATCACCTGATCAAACGGCATCACAAACGTACGCGCCGCCAACCTATCAACCGGCGGTGTCCCGATAATGCTTAACTGTTTAACACCGGTCAAAGAGAGTTGCAACGTTCTCGGGATTGGCGTTGCCGTCAATGTCAAAACATGAACATTCGACTTTAGATTTTTCAATTTCTCTTTATGGACCACCCCGAAATGCTGCTCTTCATCAATAATCAACAACCCGAGATTAGAAAATTTGATGTTATTGGCAAGCAATGCATGCGTCCCTATCACAATATCGACCGAACCGTCCTCCAGTCCTTGCTTAATAAGCGACGTCTCTTTAGGTGTGACAAGACGAGACAGCATTTTAACATTAACCGGAAAACCTTCCATACGCTGCTTAAAATTATAATAATGCTGGCGCGCTAATAAGGTTGTCGGCACAATCAACGCCACCTGCGCCCCACAAGAGGCAACGGCAAAAGCGGCACGCAACGCAACTTCCGTCTTGCCGAACCCGACATCACCGCACACCAACCGATCCATCGGCGACCCTTGTCCCAAATCTTTCAAAACATCGGCAATCGCATTAAGTTGGTCATCAGTCTCATGGTAGGGGAACTTTGCACAAAACTCATCATAACACCCATGTTCGGGAACAAAAATTTCCGAAGATTTGAGCTGTCTTTCCGCCGCAATCGCAATCAGTTTTGTGGCAATTTCTCTGATACGATTTTTAACCTTGGCCTTTTTCGCCTGCCAAGCGGCACTGCCTAACGTATCGAGCTGAATATTCTCATCTTCAATCCCGTAACGAGACAACACATCAATATTTTCAACCGGCACAAATAACTTGGCATCATTGGCATACAAAATTTTCAAGCAATCATGCGGTGCCCCGCCGGCTGTAATGTTTTCCAAGCCCAAGAAACGTCCGATACCATGCTCGATATGCACAACCAACTCACCGACTGACAACGAAGAAACGTCAGCAATAAAATCTTTCGCCGTGACTTTTTTAGCTTTACGGCGTTGCTTTTCACCCAAAATATCTTGTTCTGAGACAATAAGATAGCCGTCTCCCTTAAACCCGTGCGGCAAATTCATCAATACCAAAACCACTTTTCTAAGCTTGGCTTTATCTTCCGCTTCTTGCCACGTATCTGCCACCGCTAAATCAGTGATACCGTATTCGCTCATCAGCGAGAACAAACGCTCTCGACTACCTTGAGAATAACAAGCAATTATTCGTTTGAGTTTTTTATTTTCTTCGAGGTAGGCTTTCAAATCCTCATAAACCTTAGCGGCATTAATATTTTTGGCACTGGCAAAATTAATCACCGGTACGACTTGCGCCGAAACAATATCTTCACGCTCCGGCAACGTTAACGGCGTTAAATGGAGTGGCTTGCGATCATCAATAATTTTTTTAAACTGTGATTCTGTTAAATACAATAATTCCGGCGGTATCGGACGATAAGTATCAACTTCATTAAGAGACTTAACTTTCAAAGCTTCCATGCGCGCCACATAATAGTCATGAATACTTTCGGCTTTTGTTTTTAAGGCATCTTCCACCTGCCGCCCGATAACAAGCTTTGCTTGTGGCAAATAATCAAAAATCGTTGGTAGCGGTTCATCAAAAAACAGTGGCAACCAATTTTCCTGCCCGATGTATTTTTTTCCCTGTGAAATGGCATCATAAAGTTCATCTGTTTGACTGGCAGCGCCGAATAACTCACGGTATTTACCGCGAAAAGTTTTGATGCTGTTTTGATCTAAACTGAATTCGCCCATGACCTGAAATGTGTATTGTTTGAGGTCACTGGTCGTGCGTTGTGATAGCACATCAAAAGTACGGATTCTTTCAACTTCATCACCGAACAAGTCTATTCGCAAAGGCTCCTCGGTGCCAACCGGAAAAATATCCAAGATATCACCGCGCACGGCATATTCCCCGGCTTCCATCACCTGTTCAACTTTGGTATAGCCGTTAATCGCCGCATAATGCAAAAAATCCTCAAATTTCAATTCACTGCCGACCTTAACCTCACGAATTGAGTTCAGAAAAATCTTTTTTAACGGAAGTTTTTGAAGAGCTGCACCGATACTTGCAATTATGATTCTCGGCTTTTTCGGTGTCGGATTCTTTGCAAGTGCACATAAAGTTTGCACGCGCTCAGCCGTAATTTCGATATTCGGTGAAACACGATCATAAGGCACGGTATCCCATGCCGGCAATTTCAAAACTTCTATATCAGGGGAAAGCGTATGCAACAAATCAGCCGTAGTCTCCAAAGAGATTCCGTCACTGACAATATAAAGAATATCACTTTTGTTCTGCTTATAAATATCCCCGAGCAGAAAAGCATCATACCCTTCTGCGACGGAAGAAATAACTTTTATTCTATCAAATTCGCCTTGCATAACTCAATCTGTTCTGTACTTTTAGGAAGAAAATATATACAATCTCAGAGTAATGCAAGAAAAAAATATTATTGTCATTGCGACACTGAACGAAGTGAAGAGGAAGCAATCTCAGCAAATTAATGACAAATCAAAATATTCTTCCCCTTTGCAAAGGGGAAGTTAGATAGGGTAGATATTTTCCACATGAGACCGCAAATTTTATATCCGCTGTTCGCGGGCATCGAAAACATCAAAGGCGTTGGCGCAAAAGCCAAAACCCTTCTGAGTCATCTTTGCGGCGATAAAATCATCAATATTCTCTGGCATTTACCCTACAACATCGTTGATCGCACCTATTCTCCCGCCTTATCGCATGCCGAGATCGGGCGGATTATCACGGTTAAAATTAAAGTCGTCGAGCACGTTCCACCCAAATCGAAGCATCAGCCTTATAAAATTATTTGCACCGATGGTACGGATGACATCACCCTCTCTTTTTTTAAGGCATATCCAGAGAGTTTGCAAAAAAATCTCCCCACCAATGCCGAGCGCATTATCAGTGGCAAGTTAGAGGTTTTTAACGGCGCTTTACAAATGAATCACCCGGACTATATCGGACGACCGGAGGAATCAGATATTATTAAAGGGATTGAACCTGTTTATCCTTTAACTGCCGGTATCACCAACAAAATGATGCGCAAATTCACACACACCGCTCTTTCCGTTGTTCCGAACTTGCCGGAATGGCAGGATGAGCGCTTTTTGCAAATGAATAAATTTGAGAGCTTCAAACAAGCATTGATAAAAGCGCATAACCCGCAAAGCGCGAGTGACATCGGTGCCAACAGCCCTTACCGCCGTCGCTTGGCTTATGACGAACTCTTGGCAAACCAATTGGCCCTCGCCTTTGTCCGGCAAAAAGTCAAAAAACAACAAGGACGAAGTTTTAACGGGAACGGACAATTACAAGCTCAAGTCTTAAAAGCCTGCCCTTTCCAATTAACCGAATCACAGCAAAAAGTCTTGGCTGAAATTAAAGCTGATATGGCTTCCCCTTACCGGATGTTACGTTTACTCCAAGGCGATGTCGGCTCCGGCAAGACGATTGTGGCTTTATTAAGTATGCTCAATTGCGTGGAAACAGGCGCGCAAGCCGCCATCATGGCACCGACCGAAATTCTTGCTAAACAACACTTAGAAACCATTGCCCCGCTATGTGATGCTTGCGGCATTAAGGTGGCTCTGTTAATCGGTAAAACCAAAAAGAAAGAGCGCACCGAAATCCTGGAGCAATTAGCTGATGGCACAATTCAGATTTTGATTGGCACACACGCCCTGTTTACCGACACTGTCACATTTAAGGATTTAGGATTTATCGTCGTTGATGAACAACACCGCTTCGGTGTCCAACAAAGACTAGCGCTATCGGCCAAGGGAAACAAACCCGACATTTTGGTTATGACAGCCACCCCGATTCCGAGAACGCTGATTTTAACCGCTTACGGCGATATGGAATATTCTAAGATTGAAAAAGCCCCCGAAGGGCGCAAACCGACTGACACCCGCGTTATGCCTTTGAACAAAATTCAAGATGTTGTTGCCGCCCTTAAACGTAAAGTTGACAGCGGAATCCGCGCTTATTGGGTCTGTCCGCTGGTCGAAGAGTCGGAAAAAACAGACCTTGCCGCCGCTGAGGAAAGATTTCATACCCTGCAAAAAGTTTTCGGTGATGATGTCGGTCTCATTCACGGCAAAATGAAAGAAGCCGAAAAAGATGCCGTGATGACAGATTTCAAGACCGGCAAAATCAAAGTATTGGTTGCAACCACCGTCATAGAAGTCGGTGTCAATGTACCAGAAGCAACCTTAATGATTATCGAACAAGCCGAGCGTTTCGGCTTGGCTCAGCTCCACCAGCTCCGCGGACGAATTAAACGCGGATTTGAAGCCTCAACCTGTATTTTGCTTTATGGTTTTCCGTTGAGTGAAACAGCTCGCGAACGCCTAAATATTATGAAAAATTCTGAAGATGGCTTTGTGATTGCCGAAAAAGATATGGAACTCCGCGGTTTTGGCGAAATTTTAGGCAATCGCCAATCAGGCTTTGAGGTCTTTCATTTGGCAGATTTAAGCACCGACAAAGAGTTAATGCTTACCGCGCATAAAGATGCCCAGCTCATCGTCTCTCAAGATCCCAAGCTTGAAACACCGCGCGGACAAGCCCTCAAAATTCTGCTCTATTTGTTTGAACAAGACGATGCCGTCAAAACTTACCTCGCCGGATAAGCTTTAAATCTCTCCTTTGGGGATTATATAAAATTTCAAAGGAGAAAAAATATGGAATTATATTTATTTTTCGGCTTAATTTTACTTTATCTGATAACATCTTTTGTGCTTCCCCAGCATCATTTACAAAAGGTGTGGACTTTAGCCTTTTTTGTTTGCTTTATTGTGACTGCTGTCGCAATTGGGCTCATCAAAGTCAGCGGACAAGACGTTATGATGTCCGCTTCCGAACTTAACTGGTATTACTTGCTTTACCTGTTCGGCTCATTATCGGTTGTTTTGGGATTCATCAATTTATGGCTCTATCGACATGGTATTTGGAATATTTTCTTCGGTTCGTTCCGAGATAACAAAGATAATTAAGCGGATTTTAGCGTAAAAATCTTATCACGACCGCGAATACTAATCTTATATTTATCCCGACACCATGGCCAAATAACTTTACGCGCATTCAAAATTCGGCAGGCAAAAGGCACATCGGCGCAAGTAATAACATTGTTTTCTCTATCCCAAACAGCCGCCGGAACACGCTTTAAGGCCTTGCGTACACGATCCTCATCGAGCCACGTGGGCGTTCCGATAACATCCTGCTTCAAAAGTTTAAGTTTTTTCGGTTGGGGTTCAGCCAAAATCCGGCGCAAGCTTTTTCCCAGCAAAAAATACAAATTTTCTTCAGCTTCTTTTTGATTATCACTGGCATGGATATAATTTCCGCCCAAAACATGACGAAGCTTATATTTCATATCAGTCATATTTTGATTAACCCCGCTTTCTATCATTTTCGGCGTTTCATCACGAACCAAGTAGACTAAAAAACTGCCCTGACCACACATTTTTTGCTTATTTTTAGCAGATGGCAGGCGCTTACCGTAAAAACGAGACAAATTATGAGCAAAACATTTTTTGGACCATTCTATTTCATAAGTTCTAACGATTTCAAACTTCTGTGAAACCAGATTTTGCACTTCATCAGCTCTGTCTCGCACTTTGTGCCATAACAAAAAGATATTGTACTCTTCACTCATAACTTTTACCTTGTATTTTTCATACCGACGAATATAATGGCACAAAATTGATTTGACAAGCACAAAACAGGTTTTTCATGATAAGAGTGAATAATATCAAAGCAGATTTAGATATTGATTTAAACGGCTTGAAAGAAATTGTTTCTATTCGAACCGGGCTTGACACGGAATACATCAAAAAAATTTCCGTTGCCAAAAAATCTGTCGATGCGCGCAACAAAACCAATGTCTGCTTTGTGTATTCCGTTGATATGGAGGTTGAAGGCGACGAGAATTACATATTTTCCATTCTGGCATGGAAAGATTGTGAATTAATAACCCCCTCTCCCGTCCTACACTTAACACCGCGAATTAGTTCCAAAAACAGACCGATTATCGTCGGTACCGGACCGGCAGGAATGTTTGCCGGTCTTGCCTTAGCCGAAATGGGGCTTAAACCGATTTTGCTCGAACGCGGTAAAGCTGTCTCTGAGCGCCGAAAAGACATCAAAACCTTTTGGCAGACAGGACAATTAAACACCAATTCCAACGTTCAATTTGGGGAAGGCGGTGCCGGAACATTTTCTGACGGCAAACTGATGACCGGCATCAAAAAGACACCTCTTCTGCACAAAGTCTTGCAAGAATTGGCTGCCGCCGGTGCACCTGAAGAAATTCTCTACCTTGCCAAACCCCACATCGGTACGGATAAACTCATAAAAGTAGTCGAAAATATTCGTAAAAAAATCATCTCTCTCGGCGGAGAATATCGCTTTGAACATAAACTCGTTGATCTGGTAATTAAAGAAAATAAAATCCAAGCGGTTAAAATCCAAAAGGCCGACGGTGACAGTGAAGAAATAACCGCTGACTGCGTTATTCTTTGCTTGGGGCACAGTGCGCGGGATACCTTTCAGATGCTCTATAACAGAGGGTTACGGATTGAGCAAAAACCTTTCTCCATCGGCGCTCGTATCGAGCACACACAAAATATGATCAATCAATCCCAATATGGGCGCTATGCATCTCATCCTGCTCTGGGAGCGGCGGATTACAAATTAGCGGTTCATTATCCCGACGGACGCTCTGCCTATACTTTTTGTATGTGTCCGGGAGGACAAGTTGTGGCTGCGGCTTCCGAAAAGGAATGCGTCGTCACCAATGGCATGAGTGAATTTGCACGTGACAAAGAGAATGCCAATGCCGCCCTTTTG
>CACYYO010000013.1 GCA_902778645.1 uncultured Rhodospirillales bacterium
ACCATGGGGAGTTTTTTGTTGTTGCTTTGTTTTTTATTCAACCCTATCTGACTTCCCCTTTCAAGGGGAAGAATGATCAGCCTCTAAATTTTACAAAAAATACTAGACAAAAATATTTTAATATGGTAATATTAAATTATATTTTTATTAACACTTTTATTTTATAGTCGGACTATAAGATAAAGCTTTTAGGAAAGGATAAAGAGATGAACAGCAAAGAAATAATTTCAAAAGCAGCAAAATTCATAGATGAAAAAAAATACGATGAGTTTCAAAAAATGAATTTTGGAAATGATGATATGGCATCTATAACTGATAACGTTTTGACATTAGAAGGGATAGAGTATTTAGATAAAAAGGGGTTAATTCCAGAAGAATATTTCAGCAAAAAGGAAGTCATTTTTAATTCGTCTCCTGAACAGGTTGATTTTTATATATCAAAAGGGGCTCGGGTTAATGATAGTCAAAAATTTTGGAATTATGAAGATGATTGTGAAGAAGAAATGACTTTTTTAGATTTAATTGTAGCAGATTCTCGTTATTCTTCTAAAAATGTAGAGAGTGTTATTAAGGCTGGAGGAAAATTTTCGTATGATGCCTTTGATATTCAATCTGTAGAAGATTCACTAAGATTAGGCAATAAAAATACGCTTGATAAAATTAAAATTTTAAATAAAGCAAATATGTTAGATGAAGATGCTAAAGAATCTATTATAGGGCATCTTGGTAATATTGATGCAATAGCCCAACTAGCAAATCCGCAACAAGAAGGAAGCGATTATTTAGCATTGAAAGCAAAAATTTTACGTGAAAAGTTGGAAACAAGACCAATGCGCAAAACAGCTCCTTTAGGAAAAAGCGGAGATGTCAGAACAGGAGAAGTTCGCGAAGAACATAAGAATATTGCGGGGCAAACAATGTCTTTAATGAAAGCACTAATGACGGAAAGAGTGAAAGGCAAAAGCAGTAAATAGTATAGTGCTATCATTTCCATTGTTTAACAATTGAGGGTAAGTAAATCGCCTTCTAACCCAAGCTGCACCAGTTGTCAAAATCGGTGCAGTTTTTGAGTTCGTAAACTGCAAGCTTTGCATCACCAATTCAAACAGCACTTTTTGGGTGGCTGTTTTTATTTTCTTAAAAAATCTGTGATTATAAACATTTAAGGCTAATCCCGCTTGTATTCTTGTTTTGAATGCACAAATCTAAATAGTTATTGACTTATTTGAGATGTAATTTTAGGATGACCCTGTTTCGAATAATGACGTGTTGTCACATAATTTTTAAGGAGGAAATATGCGTTTAGGTTTATCTGCACTCGTGCTTTTATTGGCTGCTTGTTCTCACACCATCAGTGTCGATGAGACCGTAGAATATAAATGCGGTGAGCAAATCGTACTGGCAGAATATCTTGATGATAATTCTGTGGTTATTAAAATTGACGGGAAAAATACTGTCTTGACTCGTTCTGAGACAGATTCAGGAGAGCGTTTTGATAATTCCGCATCAAAAATGACATTTATCAAAAAAGATAACGATGGTATTTACTTAAGCAGCAACGGGATTATTTACCCGATGTGCATTGAAGTAGAAAGATAATTTTTCTTTATTCTTTTTGGGTCACCCTTGAGTTATCAGGGGTGATTTTTTTTGGCGGTTCTCTTATTTCCCACATTATTTTTTGCTTCTCCGGCTTTTTGTTGCAACAAATATAAATCACAAATCATGTGAATACATCTTCCATTTGTGTTGAAAACTTTGTCCTTGTGCAATACTTTTAGGTAAATGAGTTATGAGGTTAAAAATATGACAAATCCAGAATTACCCGAGTTAAAAGTTGAACAACAAAGAGAAAACGGCACGCTTGTTTGCAAGTTGTCCGGTTGGTTAGACCCGAACACTTCCCCTGATTTGCTTTGCAAAGTCGATCTTACGGATGTTCGGTCACTTGTTTTCGATATGGCTAATGTTGAATATGTCTTTTCATCTGGTTTACGTGTTTTGCTTATTTTCCAAAAAATGATGGAAGAAGCAGGCGGAAACATAAGATTGATAAATGTGCCGGAACAAATCAAATCCGTTTTTGAAGATACCGGTTTAGATAAATTGCTAGATGCAAAAGCATGATGAACTGGCTCAATAAGCATTCTTTGGCCTTTAGGCTGAGTATCACCATCATAGCTTGTGTATGCTTGGTCTTTTTTGTACTTATTTACTTTATTTCAGGGCGGGTAGAAAAAATTATCCATGCTCAAATAAATCATACTGCACAAGAAGCCGTTAATGCTTATGCAGGAGATTTTAATCGTTTGACCTCTGATGTGGAGCAAATTGTTACTAACACGAAAAACACGCTGTCTCAGACAAGAGAAAATGATGTATCTTCTTTAGAAGTCGTTCTCAATTCTGCAATTCAAACAGTTGAAAATTCTGATTTAAATTTTACGGAGGCTTGGGTGTACACCTTCCCCGCTGAAGATGTATCAACCGGCACGTTCTATATCAGTAAATATCTGAAAAATGGTAAAATCGACTTTTCCAGTAAAAAAATAAGCAACTTTTATGAGGCTTTCCCTTGGTTCAAAGAAGTCCCGAAGAAAGAAAAAATTTATTGGTCCGAGCCCTACATTGATGTTGATACCGGAAAAGCAGTCGTGACTTGTCTTATCCCGTTTAAATTCAAGGATGAAATAGATTTTAATGGTTTGGCGGCGCTAACGGTTGATTTATCGACAATCCAAAAAAGCATAAATAATTTTTCATTTTACGAAACGGGTAAGTTGTTGTTGCTTTCCCGCTCGGGTCTTTACGTAACGCATCCGGATAATAATATTGCATTAAAGATGACAATTTTTGAATTATCCAAAAAAATTAACTTACCTGAACTTGAAACAGCCGGAAAAAAAATGTTTGCAGGTGAAACCGGAAACATTTGGATACCTCATTCTTCGGTTTATAATGGTCCGGTTATTTTCTTTTACACACCGATTAAAAAAATTGGCTGGGGACTTTGTTTAGTATATGCACAGAGCGTGCTCCTAAAGCCAATACAGCGTTTTCAAATCATCATGACTATCGGTTTATTAGTAGGGATATTGACGCTTTTATTCATCATTAATCAAATTTGTAAACATTCCACAAATCAGCTTTTGCAGTTAAGTAAATTGGCAGAAAAGTATGGTCGTGGCGATTTTTCTGAAAGTTTTAAGGAAACACCTTTTTCTTCAGATATTCGCATTTTAGCTAAGGCACTTTCCAATATGCGGACAAATATCTTGGATTATACGGAAAAAGAAAGGAAAGATGCTGCCGACAAACAAAAAAGTCAAAGTGAACTTGAGATTGCCCGCAACATTCAAAAGGCCTCTTTGTCCACGAAATATCCTCAACACGAAGCCTTTAAGATTGCGACGATGATGATTCCGGCAAGAGAAGTCGGCGGGGATTTTTATGACTTTTTCTTTATTGATCAGAATCATTTTGCCGTTGTTATGGCTGATGTTTCCGGCAAGGGTATTCCTGCCGCGCTTTATATGATGAAGTCACAAACTTTAATCAGAAACATCAGTAAAAACAATATCGACATTGCTGATGTCTTTTATCGGGTCAATAATGAGCTTTGTGAGGGAAATGATACCTGTATGTTTGTGACGGTATTTATGGCTGTTGTTGATTTATTAAAAGGGGACGTCCAATACGTTAATGCCGGACATACCCCACCGATGCTTAAAACCCAAAACGGTTATGATTTTATGTCTCCGAAAAAGAACCTCATTCTGGGGATTTCAAGAAACACGACGTTTGCGGTTGAGAAAATAAAATTAAATATCGGTGATCATCTCTTCTTATATACAGATGGTGTCACCGAGGCTGAAAATGCAAAAGCCAAATTCTATGGGACTGACCGTCTCAAGAAGATTTTACAAAAAGCAACCGATGATCCCGAAACAAATTTAAATCTTGTCCTCAGCGGCATAAAAAAATTCGTTAAAGAGAATGCACAATCTGATGATATTACAATGCTTGACTTTGCTTACTTAGGTTCTTCCGAGGGGCGTTTGAGTCTTCCTGCTGATAATAAAAACCTGTCTAAAATGATAGATTTCCTGAAAACAGATATGGCTAAACATTGTGTTCCGCAAAAAAAGCAATTCAATGTCATTGTCGCTGCTGAAGAAATTTTTTCTAATATCGCAAATTATGCCTATCAAAAAGATGGCACTGTTGAGATCCTGACTTATGTCCATGATAACATTTACTATGTTCGTTTTTCAGATTCGGGAAAAAAATATAATCCTCTGGAACATAAGGATCCTGATGTAACTCTAGATTTAAAAGATCGCAAAATCGGCGGGCTTGGTATCTTTTTAGCCAAAAAACTATCGGATACAATCTCTTATTCTTATGAAAAAAAGAAAAATATTTTAACTATCGGTGTTCACCTGCTGTAAATAAAAAATTTTTGTAAGGCATTTTACGCATTGCGCATTTGCATAAAACTACTGATGATATTTTCGTAGTAAACCGTTACTGATTTTGGAACACGCAATACGGCCGGTGTAAAATTCCATATAAACCGAACACCGCAATGAACAGCATAGTCCGTTACTTCTTGAGCATGTTCAGCGGGAACGGCTAAAATAATGTTTTTGACACTTATCCGTGAAATCGAATTTTCAAGCTTTGAAAGGGGTAAGATTTTTTTACCGTTCACATCTTGCTCTATTTTTTGCGGATCATTATCAAACAGGGCTAAAATATCAATACCATAATCTTTGAAATCGACATATTTAACCAGTGCTGACCCTAAGCTTCCGGCGCCGATAATAAAAATCTCTTTACGTTCAGAAAAACCAAGTTTCTCCTCAATTGCACCTTTGAGTTCTGTTACCGAGTATCCTTGTTTTTTGTGACCAAGGACACCGCACAAGGCGATGTCCTTTCGCACTAAAGAGTTATCCAAGTTCAACAAGTCGGCGATTTCAAAACTCGAAATAAACTCACTCTCTTTCATCGTATATTTTAGGATACAATGATATAAAGTCAGCCGATTGATAACTTTATTGGATATCTCGTTCATTGCCTAGAATTTACCTTCATAAGCGTCAAGATACATTTGTTTTATATCTTTTATCAGCGGATAAACCGGATTTGCGCCGGTGCATTGGTCATCAAAAGCCAAACGGGACAACTCATCAAGATTTTGCTTGAAGACTTTTTCATCAATGCCGTACTCGCGGATAGAGGCCGGAATACCAATGGTCTTTTTGAGGTCGACAATCGCTTTAAGCAGCAATTCTACCAACTCATCTTCAGAGCTTTTCTCATTCCCGAGGTACAAAACATGGGCAATTTGAGCATAACGTTTTTTCGCCTGAGGTGCTTTGTATTGCGGGAAAATCGCTTGCTTCTTCGGGCAGTCTGTCGCATTAAAACGAATAACCTGGCACAACAATAAAGCATTGGCAACACCATGCGGAATATTATACATAGCACCGAGTTTATGGGCCATAGAGTGGCAAACCCCTAAAAAGGCATTAGCAAAGGCCATACCGGCAATTGTCGCCGCATTGTGCATTTTCTCACGAGCAAACGGGTCTTCTGCACCTTTTTCATACGATCTCGGCAGATAACGGAAAATTTGCTTAATCGCCTCCAAAGCCAGAGAATTCGTATAGTTTGTTGCCATACAGGAAACATAAGCCTCAATTGAGTGAACAAGGGCATCAATACCGCCTGCAGAGGTCAGCCCTTTAGGCATATTGTCTACAAAATTTGCATCGACAATTGCCATAGAAGGCGTTAAAGCGTAGTCCGCCAACGCATATTTAACATGCGTTTCATCATCGGTAATAATGGAGAACGGTGTCACTTCCGAACCGGTTCCTGAGGTGGTCGGAATGCAAACTAATTTCGCTTTTTCTCCCAGCTCTGGAATAGAACAGATACGTTTTCTGATATCCATAAAACGCATGGAGATATCCTCGAAATTGACCTCCGGATGTTCATACATCAACCAGATGATTTTAGCCACATCCATCGGTGAACCACCGCCCAAGGCTATAATCAAATCAGGCTGATAGGTATTGACCATCGCCAAAGCTGTTCTTGCCGTGGATAAGGTCGGGTCCGGTTTGACATCAAAGAAAATCTGGAAGTCAGTCCCCATTTCTTCTAACGTATCGGTGACCGCACGAACAGCTCCGGAATCGAATAAAAATCTATCCGTAATAATAAAGGCGCGTTTTTTCCCTTCATATTCGCGTAAAGCCAAACTTGTAGAACCACGTTTGAAATAAATTTTCGGAGGTACTCTAAACCACAACATATTCTCTCTCCTTTCTGCAACCGTTTTGTAGTTGACAAGATGTTTAACCCCGACATTTTCACTGACCGAATTGCCGCCCCAAGATCCGCAGCCTAAAGTTAAAGATGGCTCTAAGCGGAAATTATATAAGTCACCAATGCCGCCTTGAGAGGACGGGGAATTAATCAAAATACGGCCGGTCGGCATTTTTTGCGCATAGAAATCTATTCTGTCTTGCACTCTTTCATCCGTATAAAGGACTGAAGTATGCCCCAAACCGCCGTTTTGAACCAAGGCAAGAGCAATATCGGTTGCTTGTTCAAAATTATCAGCCTTATACATGGTTAAAATCGGCGACAATTTTTCATGAGCATACGGGTTTTCTGCAGAATAGTCCGTTTGTTCCGCCAGCAAAATTTTAGCATCTTCTGGAACCTTAAATCCGGCCAAGGCTGCTATTTTATGAGCCGGCTGTCCGACAATTGCCGCATTGACACCTTTATCCGTCAGAATGATTTTGCCCAATGCTTTTATCTCTTTTTTATTCAGCAAATAAGCACCTCGATAAGCAAACTCTTTTTTGACTTCTTCATAAACGTCATCAACCACAATGACGGATTGTTCCGAGGCACAAATCATCCCGTTATCGAATGTTTTGGACATCAGAATTGAAGAAACCGCCATTTTTATATCGGCTGTTTCATCGATAATAGCCGGTGTATTTCCGGCACCGACACCCAAAGCCGGCTTACCGCTGGAATAAGCGGCCTTAACCATCCCCGGACCTCCGGTTGCTAAAATTGCCTGAATTTTCGGATGTGTCATCAAACACTGTGTTAACTCAACCGAAGGTTCATCAATCCAACCGATAATGTCTTTTGGTGCTCCGGCTGCAACAGCGGCATCAAGCACGACTTTAGCTGCTGCTATAGTGCTTTCTTTGGCTCTCGGGTGTGGTGAAAAGATGATACCGTTTCTGGTTTTCAGACAGATTAAAGACTTAAAAATCGCTGTTGATGTCGGGTTCGTTGTCGGAACAACACCGGCAATAACGCCCAGCGGGGAGGCAACAATCTTCACGCCGTTGACTTTGTCTTTCTTGATTAAACCGCAAGTCTTAACATTTTTGTGTTTATTATAGATGTATTCCGAAGCAAAATGATTTTTGATAATCTTATCCTCGAGAACACCCATACCGGTTTCTTGAACGGCCAATTCAGCCAAATCAATACGCATTTTGTTAGCGGCAGTTGCTGCTGCCTTAAAAATGGCATCAACCTTTTCTTCCGAAAAAGTTGCAAATTGATTTTGGGCAATATGAACCCGGTCAATCAACGCATTCAACTCTTTAAGCGTTGTTGTTTTTTGTTCTTTAGCTGTCATTTCTTTTGCCTTTCTGTTACTTGTTATCCTTTAGAGAATAGCTTTGGGCGGAATAATCCGTCACTTTTTTCAGAGCCATTTTGACTTCATTTAATCCTGCGTTACCGGCAATACAACCACCTTCACAACTCATAACTTCGATTAAGTTACCTAATGGGCATTTTCCGGTTTTAGCATACATTTTCAGGTCACGCACGGTTGCTTTGGTTAAGCCGTTAATGGTGGTCGGTCTCAGATCATCGGGATTACCTTTCCAAGCTGCCTGAACAGCCCGAGCCACACCGCCTGATAAGGGGAAGTCTCGTGCTTCTTTAGAACTCTTATACGCATATTCTTTGCTCTCAAGCGTATCAACCTCAATACCGAAAGCAATAAAAATAGCCCCTAATTCCTCAAAATTGAGGACATTATTAACATTGGGATTATCCAGTGCTTCCTTACGTTTGGCAAAACAAGGGCTAATGAAAACCGTCTCAGCATTCGGGTGTTCTTTTTTGACGATTTCTGCCGTATAGTAAAGAGGCGTATGTGCATCAGAAACATAAGGTTTAATTTCGGGCAAATGTTTTTTTACCAACTCATTATAGGCCGCGCAACAAGAAGTTGTCATAAACGAAGCCCCTTGTTCCAACCTCTCGGCAAAATCATGTGCCTCTACTTGAATGGTGGTATCGGCTCCTTGCGCGACTTCATAAACCTCGGAAAAACCGATTTTTTTGAAGGCCTCAATAAACTGTTCTGCCGAACATGGCAGGTGTCCGACCAAAGCCGGTGCAAACATGGCAATAACCTCTTTGCCTTGTTTGATTTTGGATAAGACATCAATGACTTGGCTCTTAGCATGTGTCGCCCCGAACGGACAGGCAGAAACACATTTGCCGCAGGAAATACATTTGTCCTTATCAATATGAGCCAGCCCGTCTTCCCCTTTTGCAATAGCGCCGACAGGGCAAGCCTCTTCGCAAGGAACAATCGTTTTAACGATGGCATGATAAGGGCAAGCCGCCATACACAGTCCGCATTTTTTGCATTTGTCATTATCAATGACCGAACGGCGGCCGTTATTGCTTATGGCGCCAAAATGGCAAGCTTTCAAACATGGTTTAGCGACACAGTTTTGGCACAATTCGGTCACAAAGACTTTTGCTGACGGACAGCCTTTGCAGGCATTTTGCAATACTGTCAGAGGTTCAGATTCAGGTTTTTCACGTGTTAATGCACGTTGTGCAAAATCAGAAAGCAATGTTCTTTCGTCATCCTCTTCCATTGAAAAACCAAGACCGGCAATCGCTCTGGAACGCAAAACAGCACGCTCTTTATAGACGCAACAACGAAACGGAACTTCACTGCCTTTAGGACGCATGTCATAGGGAATAAGTCGAACATTCTCGGCAAAATTGTCTGACATAAAGGCTTTAATCAGACGCACTAAAACTTCTCTTTTTAATTTTTTGGTTTCTATTTCTGATATTTCACTCATTTTTGTAATTTACTTTCAATTAGACTGGTCACTTTTTCGATACTTGCATCGGATACAAGTTCATCATCAACATAAACATATGGCGCCTTAGAAAAGGAGTCATTTTCATGACAAACCTCCAAGCACCTGACAGGAATAATTTCAATTTTGTCAGCATATTTTTCGGTAAGGGTATCCATTATGGCTTTGATGACACTCCCTCCCATTACAAAACAGGTTGTTCCTTGGCAGATTTTAACCTTTATTTTTTCCATGTTGTCCTCCTACATATAGTGGATAATTGCTTGCTTAAAGTATTTTGTTTCTAAAATCTTTTTCATTTTTTTGATAATTGTTCTCCTAACTTCTATCTCAATAGGTAAGGTCGGATCGTAGTGGGCTTGATTGAGCATCGCCCCAACCATAAACTCAATAATGTCCGAACTTAGCATAAACCGAACAAGTTCTCCGGCAGCATCTTTATGGTCCAATTCCTCTTTTTCGAGGTATTCCGTAGCTCTGGTCAGGGTTAAGATCCCCTCTGTTACCAGATCAATCCCCTCCATAGCGGCAAGAGGCGGTAAATCACCGGATTCAACCCCCGGTAAATTGACAATTTCACGTCGCAACTCCCGAGACACCAAATTAGCGGTTGTTCCGCCGCATATCGCTTTTTTACCGGCAAAGCAATCAAATGACATGCAATATTCACGATCTTTAAGTTTATCATACGGAGGACCGGTAAAAATCATTGCTTTTCTCGGATTACGGAAATACAGGACCAAGCATGATATGTCGTCTCCGGCGTGTTCAAAAGGTTCTACGGAAAGCGCTTTTTGAATGACGCTGGCAGATAATTCCGTACTGGAGATATCTGATTTTTGCCACAGACAGTCCTTGAGGTGTTGAATAAAACCTTCTCTTTTTAAGCCTAAGGGATATTGTTGCGTCCCGATACCGGCCTGAGTGACACCATCCGAGCAAAAAATAATTCTATCTCCCTCTTCTGCCGTAAACCGGTATAGTTTAAGATGGCGATCAGGAAATTTAGGAGATGTATATTCTTCCGCCTCAAGGGAAATTTCTTCCCCTTTGCGCATCAGGACAAAAGAAGGATTACCCTCTTCGACAATCCAGACACGTCCATCGTTACGGCAGTCAATTGCAGAAAATGTCGCATAGCTGATTTTGCGAATTTGGCAAACAGGTAAAGAATCCATAATCGTCTGTGCGGCTTTTTGAATCGGAACATCTTCCTCTATAAAGCGCAACAACATTGTTGCTGTCATACAGGATAAAATATTCGCTTTAACACCGCTTCCCAACCCATCGGAAAGGACAGCAATTAAGCGCTCTTGATTATCCGTCCGCTTAGAGACGAAATAATCCCCGTATGCGTTTTGGCCGAACTTTTTTATTTGTGAGCAGTCAACGTCTATAAACATTTAGTCCTCATCGGTATTATATTCGCTGGCAATGGTGTTTAAAATGGTTTCTGTCTGCACCATATGCTCTCCGAGCAGGCAAGCAATCTGCTGAACGGTTGAAATATTTTTATCAATCACCTCTTTGGCCTTTTGAGCAACTATTTCGTGAGAGCGGCTGGCATTGGTGATATCGGTAATAATCACACCGATGCTGACGGTTGGTTCAATCGGGAAAACGTGTAAGTCATAAAATTTACCATGGTACTTATAATTTTCTTTATGTTCCTCTACAGCTGTTGTGAGAACAGAGGAGAAGAGCTTTTGTGCCTCAAAGAATCCTTGTATCGGTTGACCAACCAGTTTTTGCGGTTGAGACAGATAACTTTCCTGTTCATCAGATTGGACAAACAATTTAACAAAGGCCTCATTTGCCTCGAGAATATTGAGTTTGTTATCCAACATCACCATTGCGGAAGGAATGCTCTTGAGCATTGCACTGGCTTTTTTGGTGGCTATTTTACGCATATAGGAGACACACATTGAAGGCTCGGCATCACCATCGAGCAGGGCTTTTGCCATATCTCGGCAAGTTTGGTAGCCGCAGCCGGCGCAATTCAGCTCATCTTCCGGTGTGTATTTACCAATACGGTGCAAGGCATCTTGGATTTCATCCATCGAATAGGTCTTTTGTGGCACAGGTTTGGGCGCATAATTTTGGTCGACGACAACTTCCGGCTTGGTCGGAATCGTCTCTCTGTATTTAACATGGCACAAAATCCGTGACATATTGTTGGCGTCGGAGAGAGTTGTTGAGATGCAGGGTCCGTGGACACACCCGCCGGCGCAGGCCAGAGCCTCAATGAAAACCGGGTTTTTCAGCAATTCCGGAGAAAAGGATTCAACAGCTAAGTCAAAAGCTTCCAAAGAGCAAACCTGACAAAGATGAACCTCATTTTTGACACCTATTTTTTTAATGGTTTCGTTCATACCACCATCCATCGGATAGAGGTTACCCTCATAGGCGGAAGAAGGAACAAAATCCTCACCGTAACAGTCTCCGGAGGCGACGGCAGTATCTGTTTCCTTAAGCCATAGTTTCAGCTCCTCAAAAGTCAGCGAAAAATCTATCAGGTCTTTATGCGTATCCGACTCATCTTTTTTGGCGATACACGGTCCGATAAAGACAACGGCCGCATCTTCACCAAAACTTTTCTTGAGCAATTTCGCATGCGTTAAAGCCGGTGAGGCAATCGGTACGATATATTGAGCCAATTCCGGTTTGTAGAGTCTGATGTATTTGACGATAACCGGACAAGCACTCGAAATCATTAATCCTTTATCTTTTTGATTTAAAAGCCGCGCGGTTTCAATAGAGACCTCTTGTGCGCCTAGGGCTGTCTCGCTCACACCGGTAAAACCGAGCGTTTTGAGCGTGGCAATTATTTGCCTTCTGGTGCAAGAAAAAGACGCTCTCCAGCTCGGTGCTAAAGAAACATAGACCTGTTTTCCGGAACTGATAAGCTGTTTTACTGCATCTATGTCATTTCTGACACGTTTGGCATGGCTGGGGCAAGGGGCAACACAACGCCCGCATTCGATGCATTTTTCTGTGATAACACAGGCGTGGCCATCTTGAATACGAATAGATTTAACCGGACAACGACGCACGCATTTGTAACAGTCTTGGCATTCGTTGTGCAGTGTATAGACTATGGAAGTGCTTTCGCTCATAAGCCCTCCAGAAGGTTGGTTAATTCCTCGTGGCTGGGGTGAGCATATCGCTTGTCATTGATAAAAATGCTCGGTCCGTCTTGGCAGGCATTTGAGCACCGGCACCCTAATAATTCAATTGTCACATCTTTTTTGTTTTTGCTGATATAGTCTTCTAAAAAAGCAAGAGTTTTGTCATTGCCGCGTACGTAGCACGAACTCCCCAAGCATACTTTAATTGTCGTCATTCTTTCCTCTTATTGTGATTTTTTTCACAAATAACTCAGGTGCGTGATGATGTCAAGCGCAAAATAGCTTTTTTCAGCCTGTTTTTTACACAAAAAACCCTATGCAAGCATAGGGTTTTTCGGGAGGATTATGAGTTTTAGAACTTATACTTGGCGGCAATCATTCCCGTATGGTTTTCGTAATCTTCGCGGAAACGACCGTCATAGCCGATTGACATTTCAACATTTTTGTTGAACTCGGCGGTTAAACCGGCACCAACTTCAACTGCCAAACGGTCTAAGGTTTCAGCCGTTGTGGTGTATTTTGCGCCGTTAACCAATGTCACATCGGTGACAAAACCGTCATCGGTCAAATCATAAGTTAAGGCGGCACGCAATTCCGGTCTCAAGACGACCCCGTTATACATAACCCAAATTTGGCTGAATTTAGCACCCAAGACGCCGGTTACAATGTCTAAGTCATCAGCATCCATTTCTTGCTCTGCCGTATCGGTATAGTCATCCAGTGACAAGTGCGTATAGCGGATACCTGCCTCAGGTGTGATGGTTACAACCGGGGTATGGATATCGTATCCGGTCATGATTTGCAGACCGAACATTTCCATATCTGATTTACCTTTAACCGGAATACCATAGGCGTTTTTGCTCTCTTCAAAATCAGCCCAAGAATATGTTCCTATTGCATTTAAGAACCAGTTATTCGGCTTGATCTCACCATAAAGCAAGGCACTATGAGCTTCAACATTATCTTCACGATGGTAGCCTTCGATATCTGTTTTGGTGTATGCGTAACCGATACCGATTTTGCTTCCTCTGGTCGGGCGTGTTTCAATACCCATCACAACGCCCTTCGTCTCTGAATCAAAGCCGTGCGTTTTTTTGTTTTCGTCTAAGGTTGCTTTGTTGTAAATACCATGAACCCAAACACCATTATCCTCTTCATAGCATGGTTCTTCCATTACCGTACGACGACCGATTTTAACGTTGCTCCCGCTTAAGCGCATGCCAACGGCATTGAATACTTCACCGGTGGTCTCATTGAGGATTTGTTGCATAGCCGGTGCTGTATCCGGACGCAAGATTCTAATCATGTCATCGTGTGCTTCACGGTCGTGCTGCCAGAAGTCTTCCAATTGCAAGACAATATCTTCCGTGGTCGGATTTTCGGTATCGTCTAAGGTAACGGTATCCCACGGATCATTGCCCCAAGGCTCTTTCTTTAGCGAAATTCTGACTGTATCCTTGTTTAAGTATTTGATATCGTAAGCGAGGTTATCAGCCAATTTGCTGGCAAAATCACCTGTTATGCTGCTTGCAGAATCCAAAATTTTGAAATCTTTATATTCGCCGGGCTCGACCAAGCCGTTTGCAATCGTGATACTAAGTGTCGTGCGGTCGCGGCTGATATCAATGCTGTCTGCCTTAATACGCCCCCAGACATCGGTTGAAGCAATGCGGAGTGCTAATTTAGAGTTTGCGTAAAAGTGAACATCACCTGCCGTAACCGTGTTAGTGCCGATATCTAAAGTACCCCCATTTCTTACAAAAACGCTCCCGATTTTGCCACTGACGTCCTTGTCATAGGTGAGTGTTCCACTGCTCACTGATAAGGCGGACAAATTACTGATTGTTCCGCTGACAGAGCTACTTAAGTCGTTATCGGTATTGTATCTGAGATGTGTTCCGGTGACATCGCCCGTAATATTGGCTTCATCACTATTAAAGTTGACAATACTGTTGCTGTTTGTTCCCGTTATATTCCCGTCTATTTCAGCAGCCTCGGATAAATTAATCGTTGCTGCCGTCGCGGCATTATTTGTCATACTGACGTCACCTGTTAACTCTCCGGCAAGATCAATTCTACCGCCTGTCATTCCGACATCACCGGTAATTGTTCCTACGACATCAAGGAGGCCTTCCGTTATCCCAATATCACCGGTTATTGTTCCTTTATTGACAACTGCGCCACCTCCCATTGTGATATCACCGACTATTGAACCTTCGTTCGAAATGACGTTGTTACTATTTGCAAAATTTATGTTTCCATCATTATCAATGTCAAGGGAATAATTTCCACTTGTATTCATATCACCGTTCCACGTACCGGTTGAAGAAATATCGACTGTTCCGCCGGACATTGCCAAGTCACTGTTCATTGTGCCGTCAACATTAACATCGCCGGTGCCGGACAGAGTCAGCGTTCCTTGTGATCCGTCAGATTGTTTTCTAACACTCAGCTGTGCGTCTTCAGCAACATTCATCTGACCGCCGGACATTCCAATTGTCCCGGCAGCTCTGATAATATTGTCCTCATTGGTAACGTTGACCGTACCATTATTTATGGCTACATTATTGTCCTTATTGTCAGCCATTACCATTGCCCCGCCTTTCATATTGACGGTGCCTCCGTTAATCTCAAAATCACCTTTTGCATTACCCAAGAACGATCTGATGACTACATCTTCATATGTTGCTGATTGTAAGTTAACCGTGCCACCATTGATACTTAGCAGATCGCCCTCGCCAAGATATGTGCTTCCGTCATATCCGAGAACGACAGAGCTTCCGTTTAAGGTTACCTGACCGCCATTGATGTTCATTGTTTTCAGCCAAACCGGGACATTGCTGGTATTAATTACAACTTCGGCATCATCACTTATGCTAAAAATTCCACCTGTTGCTTGCTGTTGTTCTGCATCATACCAACCATATCCGATATTAAATTGTGATGTTCCATCTATTTGCAGTTTTCCGCCGCTGATGTTTACATCTTTATCTACACTATAAACTTGTGAACTGAAATCTTTATGCCCGCCATTGACATTGACCTCACCGCCGGTCATATCCATATTATTTTTAACACCGAGGATTTTAATTTTATTGGTGGCAGTATGATTGTGCGCATCTATAGCGTCAACATCAATCGTGCTATTACTGTCTATGTCTATATTGAGAGTACCCCCCTCAACATTTAAATCATTAACAGTCATCAAGGTGTCGGTGGTGGTAAATGTTCCACCGGTCATATTAAAATCACCTGTGGCCGTTACGCGGCTAATCGTGTTTTCATTCGGGGTATCAGATGCCTCTATGTTTGTACTGGAGGGAACATCAACACTTCCTCCGCTGACTGAAATATTGCCGCTTGTGAGGATTTTACCGTTGTTAGAAAAATTGTGCGTGCCACTCTGGAAATTGATGTTGCCATCATTATTTTCTATTTTATTATCTGTAATTGTGTAACTGTCTGTCACATCTATATCTGCAGCAAAAGCGCTCGCTGTGCTGATTAGGGAGATTAAAGCTGTGGTATAAAACAATGTTTTCTTCATGGGATTCTTCCGGAATAAAAAATATTTTCGTACGTATGCATAGGTTATCCTATGAAACTTAACTTAAGGTTAATATTAGAAAAAAATTTTTATTTCCGACTCGTTATGTATATTACGATAAAGAAGATTATCCCTTCAGAGTTAAATGATTTAACACCTTTAAGGTAACAGAAAAACATCATGAAACAGAGAGATGGCGTGCGGCAGTCAAAGCTGTTTACTCACTTTGTTTTCGGCATAAAGTGCCGGAGTAACCTGGGCGATTGGCCAAGATGACTGATAACTTCCTCGTCATGAGACATAAAAGGAAAATTGTCGCTTAATCTCATTTTATGATTGTCTTTTTCTGATAATCTGCTATGTTGCTCAAGGTTGCTTTTAATGTAACCAACTTAATTAAAACAATAAAAATAGGACAAATAAAAATGCTTGATATTAAATTTATTCTTGAAAATAAACAACTTGTTCGTGAAGGATTGGACAAGAAAGGCTACACAAATATTGATTTGGATAATTTAATATCAGTACACTCCCAATTGACCAAGCTCAAGACCTCTTCTCAGGCCTTGGCGGAAGAAAAAAATAAACTCAGCAACTCTATCAAATCAGCCTCAGCAGATGAGCGTCCGGCAATCATTGCCAAAAGTAAAGAAGTCGGCGAAGAACTCAAAAAAGAGTTAGCTGAATTAGATGAATTGCAGGCTGAATTCGATGATATGATGCTCCGTATGCCGAATTTGCCCAGCCCGCAAGCCCCGCAAGGGAAAGATGAAAGCGAAAATGTCGTTATCCGCAAAGTCGGTGATTTGCCGAAATTTGACTTTACCCCACGCGATCATATTGAATTGATGGAACTCAACGACTGGGGCGAGATGGAGCGTATTACCAAAGTTTCCGGCGCACGCACCTATGCGATTAAGAATGAATTGTCCCGCTTAGAACTGGCTATTCATATGCTGGTGCTCGATAAATTAGCAGCTCACGGGTTCACCACCATTACCGTTCCGTCGTTGGCGAAACAAAAGCCCCTTTATGGTATGGGATACCTCCCCTTCTCGGGTGATGAAATTTATTATATGCCAGCCGATGATCTGTATTTATCCGGCACGGCTGAGTTGGTGCTGAACTCTTTGCACGCTGATGAAATCTTAAACGAAAATGATTTGCCGGTTTTGTATGCCGGATTTTCACCCTGTTTCCGTCGTGAGGCCGGCGCTGCCGGAAAAGATACGCGCGGTTTGGTACGTGTTCACCAGTTTATGAAAACAGAACAATTCGTGATTTGCAAAAATGATATTCATGAAAGTGAAAAATGGCACCAAAAATTGTTGAGCCTCTCTGAAGAAGTTTTGCAAGACCTCGAATTGCCTTATCAGGTCTTGGATATTTGTACCGGCGATATGGGCGCACCAAAATATCGTCAATACGACTTAGAGGCGTGGGTACCGTCGCAAAATTGTTATCGTGAAACACACTCTTGCTCCAATATTACCGATTGGCAGGCGCGTCGCACTAACCTGCGCTATCGTGACAATGCCGACGGCAAGGTTAAGTTCGTGCATACCTTAAACAATACCGGTATTGCAACACCGCGTGCTTTAGTGCCGTTTATCGAGTGTCACCAAAACGCTGACGGGACCGTTAATATCCCGGTTAAATTACGTCCTTATATCGGTGGAAAAGCCAAAATCGGTAAAAATGCTTAAGTTCAAAAAAACTCCCGACTGTTGCAGTCGGGAGTTTTTGATTCGTTAAAGGCTTCCCAGCCATTCGTATTCACTATCACTGGAATCGAGTGTTTCATTGGTGATGCCGTACAACCAGTTGGGGAGCTCGTTCTTCTTGCCCAGCTCTTTCTTTGTTTGCCAGCGGCGGATGGAAATCTTGTCTCCGGGCTTGCACAGAAGCGGATCTCCCCATTCCAACTGTCCCTGGTAAATAATGACAAACACTTTCTTGTTCATCGGCTCGTTTTCCTTGCGCTCATATTTGTCATCATTTTCATCAAAGTACAGCAGCGTTTTTTGGGTGCACTGCATACGAATACCAATGTTACCTTCAGCATCTTGAGCGATGTACTCCAGAATGCCATCAAAGTCTTGACCTAATAATTGTTCCATACATTTAAGAATTTGGTTAATAATAAGGTATATAATATCTCTCGTCTTGCTGAGATATCATATACCTTATTATTTGGCAAGAAAATTTTTACTTAAAGCTGTCCGAGAGCCAGTTCAATCCGGCGCAAGGTTTCTTCCTTACCCAGAACAACCGCTAACTCAGTCGCCCCGCCGGGGGTGGTTTCCTTCCCGCTTAAGGCAATACGAACCGGATACAAAATTTGCCCGTTTTTCATTTCTTTGGCGGCGGCAACAGCCTTTAAGCATTCAAACAAAGCCTCATTTGTCCATTCGTTCTGATTTTTTAGGGCTTCATAGGCATATTGCAGTCCTTGTTTGGCTATTGTTTCATCTGTTTTCATTTTTTTATTGACGAACAACTCATTCCCATAGGTCGGTAACGATTCTATAAAATCAACGTTGTCAATAATATCTTGCAGGGTTTCAATACGCGGCTGCAAAACTTGGCTCAGTGCCTCAAGATTGACTTTGCGGGTCAAGGCTTTTTCATAATAAGGCAATGCCAACTTGTGAAAGTCTTGCGGAGGTAGATTGCGGATATACTGTCCGTTCATCCATTTGAGTTTTACACCGTCAAAAATCGCCGGTGATTGGTGCAACCTTTCCGCTGTAAAACATTTCTTCAGCTCCTCTAAAGAGAAAATTTCCTGCTCGGTTCCCGGATTCCAACCCAGTAAAGCAATATAGTTCAGAATCGCCTCCGGCAAATACCCTTTAGCAACCAAATCTTGGAAAGAAGCATCTCCGTTACGCTTACTTAATTTATGTTGCGCATCTTTCATAACCGGCGGAACATGGACGTAAATCGGCGGTGTCCAGCCAAATGCCTCGTAAATCAGGTTATATTTCGGGGTGGAAGAAATATATTCATTGCCGCGGACAACGTGGCTGATTTCCATTAAATGGTCATCAACAACATTGGCAAAATTATAGGTTGGCATGCCGTCAGATTTGAGCAAAACACCTTCATCCAGTTCATCATAGTCAATTTCAATATCACCATAGACAACATCATGGAATTTCGATTTGCCGGTTTTATTGATGGTTTGACGAACGGTGAACTTCTCCCCTTTGGCAATACGGGCGCGCGCTTCTTCTTTACTGATAAATTTGCAAGGGTCCTTAAACTTGGCAAACTTTGAGGCTAAATCTTCCTCTTCTGTCTCTTCTTCATCACCGGTATCAGCGCAGAAACAATAGTGTGCCCCGCCCAAATCAACTAATTTATGGGCATACTCTGCATATATGGCTTTACGCTCCGACTGTACATAAGGTCCATATTGGCCGCCAATGTCCGGTCCTTCGTCCCACAACATACCAACACGTTTCAGCGTTGCATAAATGATATCGGTTGCTCCCTCAACGTAACGTTTTTGGTCGGTATCTTCAATGCGCAGAATAAAATCCCCGCCTTCGGCCTTGGCTATTAAATATTCATACAATGCTGTTCTCAGGTTTCCTATGTGCATATAGCCGGTCGGGCTGGGTGCGAATCTGGTTCTTACTTTCATTTTTCTTTCCTTTACTTTTCAATCAAAACCTTGGCGGCAGCACGTGCCTCATCAGTGATTGTCTCACCTGCCAGCATACGGGCTACTTCCTCGTGTCTTTCCTTATCATTAAGCTCTTTGACATATGTCGTCGTTATGTTGTCATTCGTGCATTTTTCGACCTTAAAATGGTGATGCCCTTTCGCCGCAACTTGTGGCGAGTGTGTTACCACCAAAACCTGCACATTTTGCGCCAATAAGGCTAATCGTTCACCAACAGCTTGTGCTGTCGCGCCTCCTACTCCGGCGTCAACTTCATCAAAAATCATGGTGCCTATCTGTGAGCTCTGCGCCAAATTAACTTTTAGGGCCAACATAAAACGTGCCAGTTCACCACCGGAGGCAATTTTGTTCAGCGGACCTTGCGGCGAGTTCGGGTTGGTTGATACCGTAAACGTGACCGTATTAAACCCTTTAGCGTTCCACGCGTTTTCATCACTTTTTTCAACAATCGTGATGAACTTGGCTTTTTCCATCTTAAGCGGTCGGAGCTCTGCCATAACCTTTTCATCCAGCCGTTGCGCTGCTGCCTGACGCTTGGTACTGAGTTCATTGGCGGCTTTGATATAGGCTAATTTTGCCTGTTCTTCGGCAGCTCGCAATTTTTGGAGGTCATCTTCCCCGTACTCAATAGCTGAGAGTTTTTGCTCGAAATCAGCTAAGACTTGCGGCAAGTCATTAATCGTGGTTTGGTGTTTGCGAGCCAGTCCGCGAAGCGCAAACAGGCGCTCCTCTATGTTTTCTAACTCATTTTGGTTCATTGAAATGTGGGAGGCTAAGTCCTCCAGCTCATTAATGCTTTCACTCACATCAATGGCTGCCTGCTCCAACATATCTGCCAAAGTTTTATACTTGTCATTAACCAGTATATTGACTTTATCGAGTGCATTTTGTGCCTGACGCAGTGCCCCTTGCACATCAGCCCCCTGCGTCAGAGCACCGTAGGCATAATTAATACTTTCGACAATCTTTTCGGCATTCATGAGCTCTTGCCGCCTTTGGCTTAAGGTTTCTTCTTCATTGTCTTGAATGTTCATTTTGCGAAGTTCATCGACCCAATGACGAATGTTCTCTTCATCCTCTTTGGCTTTGATGATGTTCTGCTCAGCGGCAACGCGCTCGCTTTTGATTTTTTTATATGCTGTATAGGCCTCATCCACCGCCTTGAGGCTCTCCTTATAGTCGCCGTAATCATCAAGAATATCCAAGTGGTTTGCCGGATTCAAAAGCCCTTGATTATCAAACTGACCGTGAATCTCAACCAGAAAACGCCCGATTTCCTTCAAGGTTTTGAGCGAAATTTGCTGATCGTTAAAAAATATCTTGCTTTTACCGTCTGCACTCAATGTCCGCTTGATAATAATTTCATCTTCCGTTTCTAAATCATATTCTGCCATTAGTGTCGAGAAAGACTTGTTATGCGGTTTGGTAAATGTTCCGCAGACCGATAATTTATCCGTCCCTTGGCGAATCAGACTTGTCTCGGCACGATTGCCAATCAGCAATCCCAACGAATCCAATAAAATAGATTTTCCGGCACCGGTTTCACCTGTTAAAACGCTTAAACCGGACTTGAAATCCAAGTCCAGTTTATCAATCAGAACCACGTTGCGAATTGACAGCGATGAAATCATTCTATATCAGCCTTAGTTTTTGCTTACCAGCTTTTTGGCCTCTTTGCTCCAGTTGCTTTCCGGATAGTTGTAAACCAGAACCTGTGCGGCTTTGGCAGCCTCGTCATTCAGCCCCATGATTGTATAAATTTCAGTTTGACGATACAAAGCCTCTTCAATATGCGAGGTGGTCTGATATTTGGTAACAACCTCAGAAAAACGATTCAGTGCCGAAAGATAGTTCTTTTGCCTGAGGTAATAACGGCCAACATCCATTTCCTTGCCGGCTAAGTGATCTACCGTTAAATCAAGTTTGGCTCTTGCGTCTTTAGCGTAATCACTCTCAGGGAAACGCATAATGACGTTATTTAACGCATCCATCGCCTTTGCCGTTACCCCTTGATCTTTTTCAACCCCGGTAATTTGATCATAATAGCATAACGCTTTCAAGTAATAAGCGTAGGCAATATCTTTGTTCCCGGGGTGGAACTTGATAAACCGATCCAGACTGATAACGGCGTCATCATAAGATTTGTCCTTGTAGTATGCATAGGCGCTCATGAGTTTTGCTTTAACTGCCCATTTGGAATAAGGGTATTCTAGTTCTACCTGCTCAAAATTTTTAGCCGCTTTGTTGTAAGATGTATCCTCCAACTGCTCGTGCGCTAAATTGTACAGTTCTTCAGCACTGGCCGGATCTTTTTTGTCTCCGGCGCATCCGCACAGCAGGCAACTTAAACATACAGAACATATGATTTTTGTGCAATATCTCATGAGGTCTCCTTATCTGATTTGATAATTAGCAGAATCTGCAAACAGTTTTTTTAATAACTCATTATTATGATAATGTCCAGTCTTGTCGGCCTGATATTGACCGTAAATTATATATCCGGCCGTATATAAATCCCCAATAGCGTCCAGGACTTTATGATTGACGCATTCGTTTTTAACTCTAAAGCCGCCTTCATTGAGGATTTTATCTCCGTCTAAAACGACGGCATTATCCAAGCTCCCACCTTTTGCCAACCCGATAGAACGCAGATAATCAACCTGAAATTTTTCACAAAATGTGCGGCTGGGAGCAACTGTTGAGGCAAAGACGGCAGGCGTTATCTCATCATCAAAAACCTGATGTCCGACGACCGGTGATGGGAAATCAATAGTAAACGTTATATGCAATTTATTATCATTGTTCGGCAACAAACAAACTTTATTTCCCTTATCATCAATAAACTCAACTTTTTGTTTGATATGCACGACACAGCGCGGTTTGTCCTGTTCAATCTTTTCTGCTACAGATAAAACGTCATAAAAAGGCTTTGCACTGCCATCCATAATCGGAATTTCCTGATTATCGGTTTCTATCAACAAGTTATCGATTCCGCACATTCTCAATGCCGCCATTAAATGTTCTATGGTACTGACACGATTACCCTGCTTGTCCCCCAAACAAGTGCAGTTTCTGGTATCAATAACATTTGTATATGACGCCTTTATTTCCGGTTCACCGGGCAAATCTACTCGTTTGAATACAATTCCGCTGTCCACGGGCAATGGTTTGAGCACCAGTTTAACCTGACACCCCGAATGTAAACCTGTGCCGCAAATAGTCATTTGATTTTTCAGAGTCTGTTGCATATGCCTCTTTGACCTCCTATGATGCTCGAGGAAGAAAATCTAAGGCAGTCTATAAGCCGAGTTCTGTCCCTGCCGAAACAGGGGATAGCTATTCATCTGATCTGAATGTCTCCATCCAGCTTACCGCGACCTACCTCTGGGGTGGATTAGGAACACTCCGTAAAGCGTTGCTTAGCAACACTCCCCTAACTTGGTCTTGCATCAAACAGGGTTTACCTTGACCAAGAAACTTTGCAGCCCTTGCGGTGAGCTCTTACCCCACCTTTTCAACCTTACCTGAAAAAATCAGGCGGTAATTTTCTGTGGCACTTTCCCGTGGATTTCTCCAGCCGGACGTTATCCGGTGTTTTGTTCCTTTGATGCTCGGACTTTCCTCACTATTGGATTTTCCCTTCCAAAGTGCAGCTATCCGACTGCCTTGGAGATGAGATTAATACAATTGCAAATAATTTCAACATTTATTCAGATGTTCTGAAAAAAAATTACCATTTTTACATTTTTTGCAAGGCACGTGCAGGCAATACTTACAGAATCCTCTTAAGGAACAAAATACGAACTCTTAACAAATTACTAAAAAAATCCATTGATTACCATAAAATCCCATGCTATACCATATAGCATAGGTTTTAAAAACAGGGACATGGCAATGGGAAAAACTTTTCTCTTTTTAGATACCATTACAAACAAGGTCGACAGCAAGGGCCGTGTTTCCCTGCCTGCAGATTATCGTGAAATTGTTAAAGAACTCTCAACGAATATTGTTTGCTATCGTAGTTTGAGTGCCCCTTGTATTGAAGGCTGTACCGAAGAGTTATTGGCCAAGCTTGCCTCAGAAATGGAATCTTCTTTGGATTTCTTCTCGCAAACACAAGATGATTTGACTAATTTAATCTTTGGTGATGCGCGTAAATTCACGTTCGATTCCACAGGACGTATCGTTTTGAGTGAAAAATTGTTGGCTCACGCACAGATAACCGATTCTGCCGTTTTTGTCGGTAAAGGTCGTAAGTTTCAAATTTGGAGTCCGGAAAATTGGGCTAAAGAAGAAAAACGGATCAGAGCTGAAATCGCCAAAAAGCGTCCTTCTCTCACTTTTAGTCGGGAGGGCAACTAGTGCAGGATTCTTATAGAAAACATTTTCCGGTTATGCTTTCTGAAGTTTTAGAAAATTTAACTCCTCATGATGGCGGTGTTTATGTCGATGCAACTTTCGGTAACGGCGGTTACACTGAGGCCATTTTGAAAAAGGCTGATTGCAAAGTCATTGCCATTGATCGTGATCCGACTGTTTTACCGCGCGTGCAAGAACTTAAAGACTTATATGGTGACAGGTTCGATTTTTGCCAAGGTTGTTTCGGAAATATTTCCCAATTAATTCAGAGTCCGGCTGACGGATTTGTGTTTGATATCGGCGTTTCATCGATGCAACTGGATCAGGCTGAACGCGGATTTTCTTTCTCAAAATCGGCGGCTTTGGATATGCGTATGTCTTGTCGCGGGCAGACGGCGGCAGATATTGTCAATACCCTGCCGGAAAAAGCGTTAGCTGATTTAATTTACCAATACGGAGAAGAAAAGAAGTCTCGACAAATTGCCGCAAAAATCGCCGCCTACCGCGTTGCAAAAAAAATTGAAACAACAACAGAATTAGCCGATATCATTTATTCGGTTGTTCACCGTACGCCTCATGGCATTGATCCGGCAACCCGCACTTTTCAGGCTCTGCGAATTGCGGTTAATCATGAGTTGGATGAATTAGAGAACGGCTTAAATGCCGCCATTGAGCTTTTAAAACCTCAGGGAAGAATTGTGGTGGTTTCTTTCCACTCTCTTGAAGATAGAATCGTTAAAACTATTTTCAGAGATAAATCAGGGCATCATGCGCATGTTTCTCGCTATATGCCGCAAAACACCTTAACCCAAACGTCAGATTTGGTAAACGTTTCAAAGGTTATTTTACCTTCTCAGGAGGAGTTGGAGCTTAACCCTCGTTCCCGTTCGGCCAAACTGCGTTTTGCCCAGAAAAGATAACAAACCAGAAAGGATCGCTTATATGAATAGTACTGATACAGCCAAATTAAGCATTCTTGTCGCTTTGACTTCTTTTGTCGGAGTCGGAATGTTTGTTCTGAAGAATCAGGTCCAGTCTTTAGAGGGTGAATTGGATAGAATCAATCTTTCTATTCAGGAAGATGTCAAATCTATCCACGTTCTGCGGGCGGAGTGGAGCCATCTTAACTCGCCACAGCGCCTCAGAAATCTGGCCTCTAAACATATTTCATTAAATCCTGTTCGAGCTGAACAAATTATTAACTATTCTGAGTTACCATTCTCCTATGAGCAAAAAGAATCTGATCGCAGGTTACTTGCTCAGAAGAATATTAATCGTCAGGCTGAGCGCAACCGTCAATTAAAACAATTGGTTAAAGCACAACGCTAGACATATTATTGATAGGCAAAGAAGCGAGATGTTGGGAAAGTATTTTTTCCATAAAGAAAAGGCTCATTTTTACCGTCCCGGGCAAGAAATCAGAGTCGGTCAAAGGAGTGCTTGGAGAGAAAGGGATTCGCTTAATTCGGTGAAATCGCGAATCGTTTTGGCGTCCGCAGCTTTTTGCTTTATCTATGTTGTTCTCGTTGCCAGATTATTTGATTTATGTATTTTGAATGCGCGTGAGGCAACGGCTGCCTACGATTACACTCAGGATGAAGAGTTTAAGCACATTCTTAAATATACAGCTAACCCAATTCAACGTGCCGATATTTTGGATCGTAACGGCACGATTATTGCTACATCTCTACCGACTGTCCACCTGCATGCGAATCCGTCAAAAATTCGCAAAAAAGCAGAGCTTGCAAAAAAGTTATCTGAAATTATCCCCGATGTCCCTTATGAAATCTTCCTCAAAAAGTTGCAGATGAAGGGACATTTCGTTTATTTGAAACGAAATTTAACCCCTTCTCAGCAGTACCAAATTAATGCACTCGGCAATCCGTGGCTTGAATTTGAAAAAAGCGAGAAACGAATCTATCCGCACAAAAATCTTTTTGCGCACATTATCGGAGCTACCAACATTGATAATGAGGGCATCTCCGGAATTGAAAAACAACTTGATGAGCGGCTGACGCATTCTGACATTCCGTTGTCTTTGACGATTGATGCCGGATTACAAGATACTATTCGTGAAGAATTATCGGCAGCTGTTGAAAAGTTCCATGCCGACGGGGCTTCGGCTATTCTTATGGATGTGAGAACCGGTGAGATTCTCTCTATGATTTCTTTACCTGACTATGACCCTAACAGTAACAATAATGTTCCTGAGCGGGCACAATTTAATTTCACAACCAAAGGGGTTTATGAGCCCGGTTCGGTGTTGAAAATTTTTAATGCCGCACTCGGATTGGAGAGCGGAAAAGTTAAAGTAACCGATAAATTCGATGCAACACAACCGCTCAAATTGCGTTATAATGTTATTAAGGATTATCGCGGCGAGAATCGTTGGTTGGATCTGCCTGAGATTTTGATATACTCTTCAAACATCGGATCAGCACGAATTGCTCTCAAGGTCGGTAAAGATGAGCAACGGCGCTTTTTGGAAAGTTTAGGCTTTTTCTCCCCGATTAAATCGATTGAAGTGGCAGAGAAAGGTATTCCGCTTGTTCCTAGCTACAAAAATTGGAATGAATCGACAACGGCGACCGTCGGTTACGGCTATGGTATTTCGGTTACACCCCTGCACCTGATTTCGGCCTTTGCCTCTGTGGTTAACGGCGGGACATACCATGCTCCGACTTTGGTTAAAAATAACAAAGAAACAGCCGCTCATCGTACCATGTCTTATAATACCTCCATGCAAATGCGTAAATTGTTGCGCGGTGTTGTTGTTAAGGGCTCAGGCAAACGCGCTAATATTGCAGGTTATGAGGTCGCCGGCAAAACCGGAACAGCGCAGAAACTGATTAACGGGCGCTATATTGATAAAAAAGTTATGACCTCATTTTTAGCCACTTTTCCGGTTTCTGACCCGAAATATGCTCTCTATTTGATGCTGGACGAACCCAAACCGATTAAGGAAACATGGGGGTTTGTGACTTCCGGCTGGAATACGGTGCCGACGGCCGGAAAGATTATTACAGCTATTGCCCCGCAGCTTGATTTGCCGGCCAATGGTGACTTGTCGGAATCACGACGCGAGAGAATCATTAACGCCGCTTATGTTGTCAGAAAAAAATAAAAAATCTTCTTTCATTTCCCTGTTATTGTCATGGTGTCATTTTCTTGTATGCATGAGACCATGCAGATTGCTCGAATGGTCGCTCTGTTATTATAAGGCTTATTCCTGTGGATGGAGCGCGACAGCTAAAGCAGCTTGCTCACTTCGTTTCCGTGGTCAAGCACCGGAGTGACGATACTCCTCCTAACCTCCCCTTATTTCAAAGGGGAGGTTAGGAGGGGTATGTCATCCCGACCGAAGCGGAGGGATCTAAGGCAGACGCAAAAACGGAAATTCCAAACAGCTTTCACACAAAGATCTCTCCACGCGCGATTTTCAATCGCTTGGTCGAGATGACAAAATGTCCCTGCTCTATATTTATGAGGTGGATATTGTTTTATTGAATGCGTCCATATAGCCCCAGTTGTCTTGTTACTTGGAGGTCATTGGATGCTTATGGACGCAAGTATGATGAAGAGAAGGTCCAGCAATTTCAGCTGATATTAAACAGTCGCTTTTTGTCCTGAGCCAGTTGTTTGTTGCGCTCATAGATACCTTTTTCACCGCCTTTGAAGGCTTCATCATAGTATCTTATTTTAAAATTTATGCGTTCCATATTTTGCTGTAATTCCAGCATTTGTTGTTGCAAACGCGCTTTTTGGCGGCAGAACAGCTCACGGCGTTCCTGCAGGCTCTTCTCCCCCTGGCGACATAAATCAAAATAGTGCTTAATATCTTTCAGCTGCAATCCTGTCGCCTTGAGGCATTCCAAAATTGCCAAATGATTTAAATCTTCATCCGTATAACGGCGAATACCGGCAGAATTTTTGCGAATCTTGGGCAGTAAATTTTCTTTATCATAATAACGGAGTGTATGCGTTGTCAGCCCTGTTTTTTGAGCAACTTGACCAATTGTGTATTCCATATTCCCTCTTTACGGTTTTATTTTGCGAATAATTTCGCAAGCCTCTGCTGAGATCTGTGACGGAATTTCTTGCAGGCATGCCAATCCATGCTTGGAAAACTCATCCCAGACCTTCGGTTCAGAATGTCGATGACTGTCATAATACGCTGCTGTCAAGACCGTGTCAAGTTTATCCAAACTTTTTACGAATTTTGCTTCTTCGGTTTCTTTTGCCTCAAATTCCTTGAACCATTCCACTAAGCACGGCATTTGCAAGCTCTCGGCAATTTGGGTCATTGCTTTGAGCTCGGTCTCGTATTTTTCCTGCTCGGTTTTCTCTCCGGGAACAGGATCTCCGGCAATGGTTTCCTGTAAATCATGCGTGAGCGCCAACTCCAAACAATGGCATTTGTCTACCTTATATTTTGGGGCTAAGACAAGCGCTAAAAAAGCCGTGGAAAACATATGGTCGCCATCGCTCTCCGGAGATGGAATATTGCGCTTGAGCCAACCGCTGCGGCGCAGGTCTTTCACACTCCCCAACAGATTGATGAGATTTTTGATTGTCCTTTCATCTATCATTTTTCTTCCTTTGCTCTCTTTTTAAAAGCAGAAAAATGTAAAAAATTTCATAATTTTGTTGTGTAGAAATGCGTATTTCTATTTTCTTCTTTTTCCGAAGATTTATAGTAAATGCGTTATGTTAACAACAAAAGGATAGGAAAATGAAAAAATATTTTGCTGAGCTTTTTGGTACTTTTATGCTGGTTTTTATCGGCTGCGGTACCGTTGTTTTTTCTGCTGATACAGTCGGTCACTTGGGAATCGCTTTTGCTTTCGGTTTAGCAATTGTTGCCATTGCTTATAGTGTCGGCAATATCTCCGGCGGTCATGTTAATCCGGCGGTCAGCCTTGGCGTTTACTGCGCCGGCAGAATGTCTTTGAAAGATATGTTAGGTTATATTGTCTTTCAGTTTATCGGTGCTACCTTGGCCGCTTATGTCTTGCTTTATATCGCATTAGGTCACCTGGGCGGATTTGATGTCGCGGCACAAGGATTAGGACAAAACGGCTGGGGAGAAAGCTATGGTCGCGGGTACAGCCTCTTGTCCGCTCTGTTGTTTGAGTTTATTGCAACCTTTATTTTTGTTAAGGTTATTTTGCATGTGACGGTTTCTCATGCTGCACAAGCCGGCTTGGTTATCGGTTTTACCTTGTTGGTTATTCATATTTTAGGTTTACAGATTACAGGTGTTTCTGTTAATCCTGCTCGTAGCTTTGGTCCGGCATTGGTTGTCGGCGGATTGGCCTGGAAGCAACTTTGGTTGTTCTTGGTTACACCTGCCGTCGCCGGTATCTTAGCCGGGTTAAGCAGCCGTTGCTGCGAGTGTCGCAAAGGCAAAAAGAAATAATTAATTTGCTTTTCAAGAAAACCTCCCGGTCAGGGAGGTTTTTTATTTCTAAAATCTGAAGTAGATAAACGGATTATACGTTGCACCGGCTAATGAGGCGGCACTCAGAATAAATAAAATAACCAGCCATATGTTTACTATCGTGCGTAAAATTTTGCGCTCATAGGAAATATTCAGCATATTGCGGAATATCGGCATAGATAATAAAATACCTGTCAAAAACATCAATAAAAACTTGTTGTTCAGGCCATAGTCATAATCCGGCAAATTATGAACAACACTCAGTCGTAACATACGTGCAATGTACTCAAAAGAATACATAACATCAGGCGAACGGAACATCACTAACCCAACCAAAAACACCAATAATCCGTAAAAATGTTTACCTATCTCAGCTAAAACAGAACCCTGCTTGTCTTTGTTCCAGCCGATGTAGTGCTCAAACATCACAAAAATCGCATTCCAAACGCCCCATGCCACAAATGTCCACTCTGCACCATGCCAAATTCCGGTCACTAAAAAGACAATAAACAAATTAAAATAGGTGCGAAAAGTTGAAATGCGACTGCCCCCGAGAGGAAAGTATAAATACTGCCTGAACCAGGTTGATAATGAAATATGCCAGCGTCGCCAAAAGTCATTTAATGATTTACACAAAAACGGATAGTTGAAGTTTTCCAGAAAGCGGAAACCGAAAATCATCCCCAAGCCGATTGCCATATCCGAATAGCCGCTGAAATCATAATATAGTTGCAGAGCATATGTGGTAATACCCAACCATGATGCCCCCCACGAAATTTGATCTATCGGTTGCGCAAAAATTTTATCAGCAACAACAGCTAATGTGTTGGCGATCAAAACCTTTTTTGCTAAACCGATAATAAATCGTTTCAGCCCCAAGACAACCTCAGCAAATTTCTCCTCTCGGTGGTCAATTTGGTCGCAGACATCATGATATTTAACAATCGGTCCGGCGACCAATTGCGGAAACAAGACAATATATAAAGCTAACTTATAAACATCTTTTTGCGCGTCTACTTCTTTTCGGTAGACGTCTATCAGATAAGACATTGCCTGAAATGTATAAAATGAAATGCCAATCGGCATAATAACATCAATAAAAGTAAAATCCGAAGCGAGTAAATTATTAATATTCCTTACAACAAAATTGAAATATTTGAAGTAGAACAAAAAGCTTAAATCGGCCACAATCGACGTCCCGAGAATCCAGCGACGCCCTTTTTCGGTTTGGCATTTTTCGAGCAGCAGCGCACCCCAATAGTTAATAGCTATCGTTGCAATCATAATTGCCAGATAGCGCACATCTGCAAAGCCATAAAAAATAACACTGGCAATCAGCAGGACGTCATTTCGAACCTCTTTCTTGGCGAAGAAATAAACAGTCATTAGCACCGGCAGAAATATAAATAAAAACGTCATTGAGCTGAATAGCATTTTATCATCCTCTTTAGTTTTCGGGTATTTCTATTTTCAGTAATCGTTCAAGCATACGCTCCCCGGTTTCTAAGACAAAAATATCCGGCTGAAAATCGACAATTTCCTGACTGATAAACGGTAAATCATACATCCGTCCGTAACCGACATAAAAATGTTTCATATCGGCAAAACTCTCCGCAACATACCAATTCATCCGCAAAAACTGGCTATCTGCCAAAAAGACGGCCTTGCGTTTCAGAGAATTATTTTGCGAGTGGTAGGTATATTCCTCAATCCGTTTCTTTTTATTAAGCATAATATGACGTTGCCTGGTCTGCGGATTTTTGACCTCAAAAACTTCATAGGTTAAATCTTCTTTGGGAAATGTATCATACGCGTTTACACCCAAGGCCGAAGCAATATCAATGTCCGCCTCTTCTTTTTCGGTAATATGAAAATCCGTTTCGGTTAAAATCTTCAAGTCGGCAAAATCTTTTTGTAAAAACTTCATCATTGCCTGGTAACCGACATAAGCACCGCGTAAATTCCAGTGTGTTCCGGTTTTATAGAACAATGTGTATTTATCTTTCGCCGCCATTAAAGGTTCATACATGCTCATCACTCTGATGTTTGTATGCTCTTTCAGGTAAGTTGTCGTTTGTTGCAAGCGCGAGACATCCCCCACTTTCTCATAACCATCCGGATAGTATTCTCCGTACAAACTTTCCTTGTCCGGAATAAGCATAATATAAAATATCATATGATGACGATTTGCCCATTTCTGCAAAGATTGCATTTTCTTTTTAATTTGCTCCAGTTCTGTCTCGGTAAACAAATTTTTATTTTGGAACATTGCCGTTGAATTCCACCTTGTGGTAAACAACCAATTTTCTTTCCCCTGCAGAGCCGCCTCACTCTGTAGTTTACGATTAAGAAACAGATTAAGCTTAGAATTGAGGTTAATCAGCCATTCGCGGTGATTAAAGCGGTCATTAAACCAAGTTTCAAAATCCCGCCCATAGTTAAAATTAAGAGCACCGTTATCCTTAATAAATGGCTTGTACTTTGCCAAGGCTCGATTTTCCTGCTGACTGATATCCTTTTGATTGATGTTTAGCATCGGCATAAACATTAGCCCCATTACAGTGCAGAAAAAAACGATATCGATACGTGAATTATGTTCGGCTATTTTGAGGTGCGCCAGATAATTCACTAACTTGTAACTCACCAACCAAGAAAGTGTCAAGAAAACAACAAACAAACGGAAATCCAAACTTTTTTGATAGTAAAAATCCGCTGTTCCCCATGCAAAAACCAGTGTTAAAATAAGGGTAACAATCCGACGTTTCATTGATATCATCCCATAAATCAGACCGATTTTTGTTTTAGCAGAAATCCCCTGATTGTCAAGCGATGCCTCTTAGTTATCATATTTCAAGAATCCAGAGATTTCACGACGAATCGTTTTATGCAAAACTTTGCCAACATGTCCTTTTTCCGGCGAAATAACCAGTTTACATTTTTCCAATTTTTGTGAGAGTTCATAAGCCCCCAGAAGAGGACAAAGCATATCTAAACGATTGTGAACAATCAGCGTCGGGATATGCTTTATTTTTTTGAGCTGCCTCATAATTTCATTATTTTTGATATAATAGTGCGCGAGCGCATATTGCGCATATATCCTTGTATACCCTAAATCTTTATTATCCACGTCATCAATATGTCGCCAATGCGGATTTAAGTTTCCCAAGACACGCTCAAAACAGCCGTATGTTTCTAACGCTTTTTTTTGCTGCATAATATTGTCAGAGGTTAATTGCTTGTAGTAATATTCGGGAATTGTCTGCCAGTCCTTGAGCGGGGCTTTTAGTTGTGCCAACATATCCGGATAAAATAAGGCACATTGCTCTTGCTCCCATTTTTCGCTTTGTTCATCTGCCAGAAAAATTTGTGATAATAGCAATTTTCGGACTTTTGAGGGATGATGCTCGGCAAAAAGCAGCATCAATGTCGACGCCCAAGAACCACCATGCAAAATGATTTTGTCATCTATTTTAAGGTAATCCAGCAGTCGCTCCATATCGAACAGCAAATCATTGGTCGTGTTGTGTTTGAGCTCACCGAATGGTTTGGAATTCCCGCAGCCACGTTGGTCGAACATGATGATTCGATATTTGCTCAGATCAAACAGCTTTGCTCGTTCAGGGCGGCAATACCCTCCGGGGCCGCCGTGTGTTGTTAGAATCGGTATGCCTTGAGGATTTCCGTATTCGGCATACCACACCTCATGGCCGTCGGCTTTGGGGAGGTATCCTTGATGAAAAGGCTCGGGTGCTTGCCAAATCTTCCACAAATTTTTCAAAAACATTTTGTTTCCCTTTAAGTTTTTTTTACTTTTGCTATACTACACGGTATATATAAAGTTGTTAAAATTTATTGAACGGACGAAAAACTATGCGTGTATTAATTAAACCAGACTATGACAGCTGCGCTAAGTGGGTGGCTGAATATATTGTTTATAAGATTCATCAGGCGAGACCTACTGCCGACAAACCTTTTGTATTGGGGTTGCCGACAGGGTCAAGCCCTTTGGGAGTGTACCAAGAGTTAATTAAACAAAATAAAGAAGGTCGTGTTTCTTTTGAGCATGTCGTTACCTTTAATATGGATGAATACATCGGTTTACCCCCTGATGATCCGCAAAGTTATTGCCATTTTATGTGGGAAAACTTTTTTAATCACATCAATATTCAAAAGAAGAATGTACATATGCTTGATGGTATGACAAAAGATTATGCCGCGGAGTGCCAACGCTATGAAGATGAAATCAAAGAGGTCGGCGGTGTCAATTTGTTTTTGTGCGGTATCGGTACGGACGGGCACATTGCCTTTAATGAGCCGGCCTCATCCTTTGCCTCCCGTACCAGAATTAAACTTTTAAAACCGGAAACCATAAAAGCCAACTCACGCTTTTTCGGCGGGGATAAAGGCTTAGTTCCGGAAAAAGTTTTGACTGTCGGGATTGGAACAATTATGGACGCTGATGAGATTATTTTGATTGCCTCCGGTAAAAATAAACAAGAGGCTATTCGGCAAACCATAGAATGCGGGGTTAATCATCTGTGTCCGGCCAGCATTTTACAAATGCATCAGCATGCCATTGTTATTTGTGATGATTTTGCGGCTGATAAACTTCACCCGGATACAATTAAGTATTTTAAGAATATCGAACGTGCCAAAATGGTGGCAAAATAAGATATTTCTGGGATGCACAAAAAAAACAGGGAGGTAAATCCGCTCCCTGTTTTTAATTAACTATTTTCCTTACTTATCTTAGCATTTTACAAAACATAAGAATTTCCGGATATCCATCTTTATAAATTGTAAGGATAGCACGAACGTTAATGATAAAACATATTTTTCCGTTTTTCATTCATTTTTTATCGTACAAGGAGGGGTAAGAATCTACCCCTCCACCTTCCCACGAATAGGGGAGGAGAGTTGTGTATTATCCCCTTACAAAGGAGAGAAAAGTTTAGGGAATAAGAGGAGGGATAATAGGAAATAATAAAAAAGAGGGGTAGAACCCCTCTTTTGTTTATGTCATGGTTGAATTCAATCCGGCGATCCGCAACAAAGGAAACCATAAAAAATGGCACTCAAGTCAAACATGAGTGCCATTTTT
>CACYYO010000014.1 GCA_902778645.1 uncultured Rhodospirillales bacterium
CTAAAACACCGTTCAAGTCTTTGTTAACAACGCCGGCGAAACTATCAAAGCTAAATGATGAGTCGGATGCTTCCGGGGCATTTGACATCAGCCAATAACGCCAATAGTCGGCAGGAAATTCCTCAATTGCATCCTCAGCAAAAATCCCGCGATGCTCTGATTTGGAGAACTTTCCTCCCTCAAATGTCAGGTAGCTCATCCCTTTGAGGTAATCCACCTTCGTCCAGTTTTCTCTGGTTCCCAACAAGGTCGCCGGGAAAGAAATAGAGTGGAAAGGAACATTGTCTTTGCCCATAAACTCGACATAGTACACGTCTTTAGCATCTAACCACCAAGAGCGCCAATCTCTTTCCTGAGGTTTTTCATCTGCCCATTGTTTACTGATACCAATGTAGCCAATCGGGGCATCAAACCACACATAAAAGACTTTATCGTCATAACCCTCTCGAGGGACAGAAAATCCCCATTTTAAGTCTCGGGTAATACAACGCTCCTGCAGTCCTTCTTTGAGCCATTTCTGGGCGATAGAATACGCGACATCAGGCCAATACGGTTCTTTGGTTTTGACCCATTCCGCCAACTCTTTTTCCAACTCAGGTAGTTTTAAGAACAAATGTTTGGTCTCCCGAACCTCCAGATTGGTCGAACCGGAAATAGTTGAGCGCGGATTAATCAGTTCAGTCGGCTCCAAAACTCTTGTGCAATTTTCACACTGGTCGCCGCGAGCTTTATCGTAACCACAATGCGGGCATGTTCCGGTGATATATCTATCCGGCAAAAAGCGGTTATCGTCTATCGAAAATACCTGTTTAATGGTCTTTTCTTCAATAAAGCCGTTTTTATCAAGCTGATTAAAAATATGATTAACTATTTCTTCGTTCTGCGGGGTGCTGGTGCGACCGAAAAAGTCAAATGACAGATTAAACTTCTCGTAAACTGCCTTGTGGCGATTGTGGTATTTGGTGCAATATTCTTCAACCGGCATATTCTCTTTAGCAGCACCAACTTCAGACGGTGTCCCGTGTTCATCCGTACCACAAATATACAAAACCTCATTGCCCATCATTCGTTGATAACGTGCATAGACATCGGACGGCAAAAGGCAACCGACCATGTGTCCCAAATGCGGGATACCATTAACATAGGGTAATGCTGACGTTATTAGGATTCTGGACATATTCTTAGATTCTCCATATTTATTAATTATTAATTCAGGGTGATTTTAACCTATTCTGTTTATATCTCAAGCTTTTTTGTGGTTATAAACAAAAATAATCAGGATTAAATTGGGTTCCTATCCAGACATTTTTTGATTGTTATCAGACAGCCTTCTATGTTTTGTAGAACATCATTGTTCCATAATCTTAAAACCACATAGCCTCTTGTTTTCAGATAATTATCTCTGTCAACATCTGATTTACTTTCATGGTGTTGTCCACCATCAACTTCAATTATCATTTTTTTCTCCGCACACATAAAGTCCACAATGTAACGATTATCAAAGACATACTGCCTTGTAAATTTATAACCCAACTGCCGATTTCTCAAATATTGCCATAATTTTTTCTCTGCCTCTGTATAGGTTGTTTTTCGCATTTGTTTTGCAAATTGTTGCAAATCTTTCCTTCTTTGCATCGTTTTTCTTTCTTTAAATTTGCCCTGAAACTTTAGAGAAATACATAACCTTCCCTGAATTTTTAGGGAAGGTAGAAATTCTTGATGATATGGAGGTGTATTACTGAACATATCATTATAGAATTTCAGGATGAGTTTAACTCTCTCCATATTGAATATTCGTTAATTTTTTAGTTTTTAAACTCACCCCTTATCCCCTCTCTAAAAATTTAGAGAGGGGAACTAAAAACCCCTACGATGACTCATACGTTCATCATAGGGGTTTAAGTTTAGTTTGACGGGGCGGCTACGAATGCTCTAGTCGCCATTCGGTTGTACTCTCAACTTAGCTGCATCCGACGTGACGAGGAAGAATCTCCCTCATATCCGCCGGTTTACCGTCTTCTCGCGACAGGCGAGCCCAGTTTTCCTGTGTCTTAGGATCTTTTGCCCACTCATCGAGTTGTTCTCCGAGGATGTCTCCTCCGAACCGACCAAGCCGGTCTGAATACTTTCGCAAAAGTGCCCACCCGTAACGTGAGACATACTTTTTCGCAAGCATCCTGGTAATCCAGCCCCAATCATAAAAGCCCTCTGCAAAGAGCTTGTCAATGTAATGGTAGCTGAATACTTTGACCTCTCGGTCCTGAATTTTTAGGCCTTCTATTAGAAGGTCTCCGAGTTCGTTCCTGAACTCGTTGTAGCCCTCAGATGTGGGGGCCAAACGAGTAAATGCCAGGTGATAGGGGCGCTTGAGTCGCTCTGGCAGTTCGAGCTTTACTTCCCCTTTCTCAACGGCGTTTTTCCTGAACATTCTTATTTCCCTTGCGAGATAGCGAAGGTATTCCTTCGCTTCCTCGTAGTCGGGGAAATAGCGGAGAAACTCCTCTTTTGAGGCCTGTTTTGCCTTTTTTTCTGCCCTTTGGGCACGGAGCTCGGCAATCTCAGCATCCGTGCGGACAATTTTTTTCTTTGCCATGGGTTAGAGGAATTTAGGAACTACCTCTGTGAAATTAACCACATCAGCGCCCACCTCTATGGTTACGAACCCCGTTTTTTCTCTCTGCTTGGCACACATAGCATAGCCATAGTGCACACCTGCACCAAACGGAAGCTCTACCGGTCGGGCTGTTCTGTTAGTTACCGCCAGACCTTCATTTGCGCACAAAGTTAAAATCTTCTTTGCGGCAAATTTCTGGTTCTCATGGTCAACGACTGCACCAGTCACAGTTTTCATGGCCGGATACTTGGCTGCCCAATTTTCTTTCGGACTGATACCATCCCGATCTGCAGCCATGACGACCAGGCAACGCTTCCCGTTTTTGTCCAAGCCCCACATGGTGTATCTGTACCCATCCGGACCAAGGTCCTTCATTTGGGGTGTCGTGCTGGTCAGAATCACTCCCTCCGGAGTGGCCAGCTGGACGAATAGTTTTTTAACCATGGCGGCGTCAATGTTCACCGCCTCTTTCTTAGCTTTTTTTCCCATATTAAAAAATTTTAGGGATTAGTAAAAAACCAATGTGTGCTTAACCTATGACTACCGAAAAAAACACATCGGCAGAAACTTAACTCTCAAAATAGTAGTCATAGTAATTTGTTTAGCTTAACCAATATAACCTATTTGACAAAAATATTCAAGATTTTTTTGGTTATAAAATGAAAAAAAATGATTAAATTTTATAAAAGTGCTTTATTATGAGTTGAATTTTATTGTTTTTATAAGGACACATAAATGAAATTTTTAGGTAAATTAATTGTTATTCTCGCGATTATTGCCGGAGTCGCCCTGTTGTTTAAGGGAAAAGTTAAAACTTCCGCTTCTTACATTACACAAGCCGCACAAAATACTGATATCACCGAAAAAATCACGGCTACCGGGCAAATTAACCCGATTTCAACCGTCAATATCGGTTCGCAGGTGTCGGGCACTATTTCTGAGATTTATGTCGATTATAACTCTGTGGTCAAAAAAGACCAATTGTTAGCGCAGATTGATCCTGCCATGTTCCAGGCAACCGTTGATAAAAGCCGCGCTAACTTAGAAGTTGCCAAGGCACAGGTTAAGGTCAGCGAAAATAATATTGCCTATTATAAAAAAGATTTGGAACGCAAAAGAAAGCTCAATGCTTCTCAATACACCTCGGCTAAGGATTTGGATTTAGCCGAAAAAGAATATAAAAATGCCCTTGCTCAGCTTGATTTACAAAAAGCAACCGTGCAACAAGCCGAAGCTCAGTTAGAATCGGCTGAAACAGAGTTGCAATATACACGCATTATCTCGCCGATTGACGGGATTGTTGTTTCTAAGGAAGTAGAAGTCGGGCAGACCGTCGCCGCCAGTTTCCAAACGCCTACTCTGTTTTATGTTGCGGAAGACTTAGAGAAAATGCAGATTGAAACTTCTGTTGTCGAGGCGGATATTGCTAAAGTCGGCATAGGACAAAAGGTTGAGTTCAGTGTTGACAGTTTTCCCGATGAAATTTTTGAAGGGGTTGTCACTCAAGTTCGCAACAAAGCTATCACAACCTCAAATGTCGTCACATATCAAGTTATTATCGAAGTCAACAACAAAGACTTGAAGCTCAAACCGGGAATGACTGCCAATGTTGAGATTATTACGGCAGACAAAAAAGGGGTTCTGGCTGTCCCCAATAAGGCACTGCGCTTTTATGTCACTGATGAGAATGGTAAAACACAACGCTATAAAGATAAAGGGGTCTGGGTCATCAAAAACGGTCAACCGGAACGTTTGAGCGTTAAAGTCGGTATTTCTGACGATGAAAATACCGAGATTTTAGCCGGTTCTCTCAAAGCCGGCGATAAAGTCATTCTAGAAAGAGGGGAAGTCAGCACTAAAGAACGTGCCATGAGAATGAGGATGCCGCGCTAATGGCTTTGATTCAGCTTAAAAATATTTGCAAAAGTTATCCTTTGGGTGACGGCGAACTCCCTATTCTCAAAAACATTAATTTACAAATTGATAACGGCGAGTTTGTTGCCATCATGGGACCTTCCGGCTCCGGAAAATCGACTTTGATGAATATTCTGGGTTGCCTCGATAAGCCCAGCTCAGGACAATATATCCTGAACGGGCAAAATGTTGAAAGTCTTTCCTCAGATGAACTGGCGGATATCCGCAACCAGACAATCGGCTTTGTCTTTCAGGGATTTAACTTATTGTCACGAACATCGGCGCTTGAAAATGTTGAATTACCAATGGTATATGGCGGTGTTGAGAAAGAGGAACGCCGCCAAAAAGCAGAAAAAGCCCTTGTAGATGTCGGCTTAAAAGAAAGAATGTATCATCAGCCAAATCAACTGTCCGGCGGTCAGCAGCAACGTGTCGCCATAGCTCGCGCAATCGTTAACGAGGCACCGATTATCTTCGCCGACGAGCCGACTGGTAATTTAGACACCAAAATGAGTGTGGAAATAATGCATCTCTTCCAGCAGCTCAACCGCGAACGAAAACGGACAATTATCCTTGTAACACACGAGGAAGATATTGCACGGTTTGCCGATAGAATTATCCATATTGTTGATGGGGAAATCAGCGTAGATGAAAAGGTAATACATTAATATGTCAAGACATTCTATTGATATTTCTATGATTTTTAGTATTGCTATTCGGGCTATTAAGGCGAATAAAATGCGCTCGATTTTAACCAGTCTGGGTATTATTATCGGTGTTGCGGCGGTCATTGTTATGTTGGCCATTGGTGACGGCGCACAAAAATCCATTCAAAATGAAATGAAGTCGATGGGAGCGAATATTATGATGATTCGTTCCGGTGTAGCGACCTCCGGCGGGGTACGCGGCGGCTTTGGCTCACAACCGACGATGAAGTTAAGTGACGGGAATGCTATCCAAGAAAAAATAAGCAAAATCAAGCTTGCAGCGCCGGTTCTTAATGAAGCATCTCAAATTATTTATAGTAACGCCAACTGGTCGACAAGCATTACGGGCACTGATAATCGCTATTTTGAAATCAAGGAATGGAAGCTTGACGAGGGGCGATCTTTTGTGGAAACCGACATTAAAAATGCTTCTAAAGTTGCGGTTTTGGGTCAGACTGTCGTAAACGAATTGTTTGGCGATGTTAACCCGTTAAACAAAACTATCCGGATTAAAGGTGTGCCGTTTGTGGTTATCGGGGTTTTGGAAAAACGCGGTGAAAACGGTATGGGACAGGATCAAGATGATGCCGTGTTTATCCCGATTACAACGGCTCAGAAGAAATTAATGGGGATTAAAATTCCGGATCAGGTCAATATGGTTATGTTGCAAGCTATCGATTCTGATGCAACCTACTCGTCTCAAGATGAAATTAAGGCCCTGCTCCGCCAGCGTCACAACCTTGGGGCTAACAAAGATGATGATTTTATTATCATGAATCTGACGCAAATGATGGAAATGATGGAAAACTCCACTAAAATTATGACGATTTTACTCGGCTCAATTGCCTCTATTTCGCTTTTGGTCGGTGGTATCGGCATTATGAACATTATGTTGGTGTCGGTGACCGAGCGCACCAGAGAAATCGGCATTCGTATGGCTATCGGCGCGCGCTCATGGGATATCCGGCGACAATTTTTGATGGAATCTTTGGTGTTGTCATTCATTGGTGGACTTATCGGAGTTATTATCGGCGTTATCGGTTCGTTTATTGTCTCTGCCAGCGGGGCGATGACGACCGAACTGTCCGTTTTTTATATTTTATTGCCGTTTTCGTTTTCCGGTTTTGTCGGACTGTTCTTCGGGTATTTCCCTGCTTATAAAGCCTCTCTTCTGAACCCGATTACAGCTTTGAGATATGAATAAAAAAATCCCTCGCGGCCTGTTAGAGCCGGCGGGGGAGTTTTAATCATTTCGGCAAGAGTTGATTTTTTCCTTTTACCCATTCTATAATCCACGCAACTAAGATGATGAAAGCGACAATGACCTTTGAAATTGCCCACACGGAAACTGTTGAAAAAATAGCTCCTGCAAGAATCCATCCAAAAGTTTGAGGCAGTCGCTCATCATTCCATGAGACCAACAAAGAACCCAGTAATGCCGTACACCATGCCAACACCCACATAAAACGAACAAAACTCTGCTGATCTTTGTGATTATGATAGGTCAAACGCGTTACCCAAAACCGGCGTGGGGGTCCGGCAAACCAACTGGGCAAAAACACTGTCAAAAACAACACACATGACAGTGCCATGAACAGGATGCCTAAAAAATAGACACTTGTTATGTTACTCATAAGCAATAATTACTCGTGCCTTTCCACGAGGATTTTAATAATTAAACATTGTAATTTGATTTATACTGTTTTTTTAAATAAATTTTATCAAGAATGCAAGGATATTTTATTCTTAGCAGGAATACCTTGTGTTATTCACGTAGTCGGAAGGAAAGCTTATTTCTCGCTCAACAAGACTTTCAATACCTCATCGACATGACCGGCGACCTTTACCTTACGCCACTCTTTGGTAACCTTGCCCTGCTCGCTCAAAATAAAAGTTGAGCGTTCAATGCCCATATATTTGCGCCCGTACATGGATTTTTCTTTCCATACGCCGTACTTTTCAGCCAACTTATGCTCGGGATCCGAAATAAGCGTAAAATTCAGCCCTTGTTTTTGTTGGAATTTTTGATGGCTGGCGATACTGTCCGGACTCACTCCGATAACTTGGGCGTGCGGTGTCAAACGATTGAGATTATCCCTAAAATCACAGGCTTCTTTAGTACAGCCGGAAGTATTGTCTTTGGGGTAAAAATACAGAACAGTTTTCTTGCCTCCTAGGCTTTCTTCCGCAAATTCTATTTCTGTTCCGTTTTCATCAATGGCCTTTAAAATCATTGTTTTCTCCTCTTTACGTCGTTACCGGCAACACTTTACCAGGAGCTGCCGCCACCGCCTCCGCCGCCTCCGCCGGAAAAACCACCGCCCCCTGAACTTGAGGAGAAAGAAGAACCACCTGTCGATGAACCGCCATTGGCAACTGAAGGACGCATTGTATCAGATACCAACCCATCAAACTGAGGTAAATAAATAAGATTATAATTAGGGCATAAATCCGGACTTACCGTTGATATCCACTGAAATTTATCAAGTAAAATATCGGTTACACCTAAAATATATGCATATGGTAAAACATTGAATACTTGTTTCGGATCATATGTTGAAATTGCTTCTATTTTATGTTTTTCCGCTATATTGATATACCTTTTCAGGCCTTCCAGCTGCCCTTTTATTTGCCGAGTTAATTTATTGTCTTTTGGTAGGTTTGCGGCACAAATCGTTGTTATAATAGCACAAACTAAAGAAAAAACAATTTGATATATATATTCGGAGGTTATATATCCTTCTGCTCCCAATCCTATCAAAACAAGTGCTGTTAGTATATATAAAACACACCACGAAGCCTTTTGCTCGTTCCAATTCGTAACAAACATAAATAGCCCAAGAAAAGCAATAGCGAATCCTGTTATATTTTTGAAATTAAATAAGGGTAAAATGCTAAACCCGGAAGCAAACATCACAAGACAGAAGAGTATCGCAATAACTGAACGGTACATAAACTGCGTTCTGGGCACATCTACAGAATCTTTTTCAAACATATCTCCCATCGGAGGGGTGCTTGATAAAATTTTTCGACAAGTCAGATAAAATAATGACGATGTTTCCAAATCCTTCTTTGTTACGATATCTTTGCTGTTAAATATTGAATTAAATAACTCTTCCTCAGTACAGGTTGGTTCTTCATACTCTTTTAATTTATGAAGAACAAAATCTTTTTCACTGTTTTCTATTTTGATGTATCCTTTATTCGCCAAATCAATAAGTGAGGCAGTAAGTCCTGCCTTTGTTATTTCCTTGCGATAATACATTTCCGCATCTAAAACATTACGGCAATCTTCTGGGAGCTTAAAGGAAACAATAGGAATGACCATTTCGTCTTTACCATATTTATACCATATGATACAGGCTTTGGTTGTAAGTAATACGATAACCAATAAAATAATGTAACTTACCCAGTTATGGTATCTATTAAAATATCCATCGGGAACCGGTGTCCTGAATGTTATACCTTCTCCCGGACTAAGTATTCTGGTGGTTTCTCCGGTTATGACATTGCCGTTTATTGTATATTCCGCCCCTTCGCTAAAACCTCGCACCCCATATCTGCCAATAGAGAGCCCGGCTTCTTTGGGGTTTATGTTTTCCGGCAATGTTATCTTGAATTGAGCATGATCTATCGGGACTTTCCACTCTGTTCCTATAATATTGTGATAAAACTCATTTTTGTTATCGTGATAATTATAGTGATATTTTATTTTGTAGGTCTTATCCCCTGAAATAAGTATAGCGGCATTACCAATTTTAACAGATACCTCATTCTTATTTTTAGATACTTGGTACTCATCACCCTCAACCCGAACACCTGTAATGGACGCATTTTTATAAGGAATATCTCTTATTAATCCATGGGACGAAGATTTAAAAAAGACGCTGATTGTCTCAGTCACAGTAACTTGCTTATTTTTGTTAACAAACAAGTCCACATTGTAGTCTTTTATCCAGAAATTCTCTGCCATGGCGGAACGTGCTGTCAAACAGACGATAGCACTTACCAGAAGAACGCATATTCCTTTTTTCATGGTATATGACTTTTTAAAATTTGATTTGTATATTTTCTCTTTGAGCTTCTTCAATTTCAAAGAATACACCTTTTTCAAATTTAAAAATAGATGCAACAATATTTGTCGGAAAAGATTCGATATACGTGTTCAGTTCTCTGATTGTCCCGTTATAATATTTTCTTGAAGTAGCAATTTCACCTTCAATACTTGCCAGCTCCTGAGATAATTGTTGGAAATTATCACTTGCTTTCAGATCCGGATAATTTTCGGCAACAGCAAGCAATTTGGATAATCCCATAGAAAGTTTGCTGTTAACCTCTACTTTCTCATTATCTGACATATTCCCGTAATTCAGATTTCTTAATTTGGTAACATCCTCTAAAACACCTTTTTCATGCTGAGCGTAACCTTTGGTGGTTTCAAGCAGGTTAGGGATTAAATCCCAACGTTTTTTCAGATATACATCCATTGTTGAAAAGGCTTCTTCTTTATAGTTTCTTAGGGCAATGCCTCTATTGTAAGCCCACCAAAACCATAACCCCAAAACAACCAAAATACCGGCAATTGCACCTAAAACAGTCATAGTCCACCTCTTTTTAATTGAATTAAACTCTGGAGTGGATTTTAATAGAACTATCTATAAAGTCAATTCTTGGGGAACTTTTAGTAACAAGTCATCTCTACCCGACAATCGGAAACTTGTGACATAAGGCAATGACCTCATTCTTGACTTTTTCGATTATCTGTTCCTGTTGCGGGGTGTTAATCGCATCTAAGACTTCAACAATCCACTCGCCGATTTGTTTGAACTCAGCCTCTTTGAAACCGCGTGTTGTTCCTGCCGGTGAGCCGAGGCGGATACCTGATGTTACCTTTGGGGGTTGCGGATCATAGGGAATCGCGTTCTTATTGCAAGTGATATGCGCTTTTTCCAACATTTCCGCCACAACATTACCGGTTAAATTCTTCGGACGCAGGTCAACCAAGATTAAATGCGTATCCGTTCCGTCTGTTACCAAACTCAAACCTTTAGACTTAAGAACTTCACCTAAAACTTTAGCATTTTGCTTGACTTGACGTGCATATTCTTTGAACTGAGGGGTTAAATCTTCAGCAAAACAAACCGCCTTGGCGGCAATAACGTGCATTAACGGTCCGCCCTGTGTGCCGGGGAAAATTGCCGAGTTAATCCTTTTGGCAATCTCGGCATTGTTGGTTAAAATCATCCCTCCTCGCGGGCCACGCAAGGTTTTGTGAGTCGTTGTCGTTACAACATCAGCATACTCAAGAGGGTTGGGGTGTTCTCCGGCAGCGACTAATCCTGCAAAGTGTGCCATATCGACCATCAGGTAAGCCCCTACTTCATCAGCAATTTTACGAAAACGGGCAAAGTCAATCACTCTCGGATAAGCTGAGCCGCCGGCAATAATTAGCTTGGGTTTATTCTCTCGGGCTAATTGTTCAACCTGTTCGTAATCAATCAAGCCCGTGTCTTTGCAAACCCCATACTGAACAGACTTCAGCCATTTGCCGGAAATAGAAACTTTTGAGCCGTGGGTTAGGTGTCCGCCGGCATCCAAAGACATTCCCATAATGCAATCACAAGGTTGCAACAGAGCGACATAGACTGCGGTGTTTGCCTGACTGCCGGAATGCGGTTGAACATTCACAAATTCGGCATTAAAGAGTTTTTTAGCACGTTCAATGGCTAAATTTTCAACCACATCAACATATTCACATCCGCCATAATAGCGATGTGCGGGATACCCTTCGGCATATTTATTAGTGAGGATTGAGCCTTGTGCCTCGAGAACGGCACGAGAAACAATATTCTCAGAGGCAATTAATTCGATTTGTTCCTGCTGACGTTTTGCCTCTTGCTGAATAGCATTAAAAATATCTTTATCTTCGGTTTGTAAATCTTGTGTAAAATCCATTATGAGCTCCTTATTTTAACCCTACCTAACCTCCCCTTCGACAAGGGGAGGAATATTGTGCTTATTTATCTAATTTATCTATTCTTCTTTGGTGGCGACCACCCTCAAATTCCGTTTGCAGAAAAATATCCATACGGCGGCAAGCCTCTTCTTTTGTCATCGTGCGGCCTCCAAAAACGGCAACATTGGCATTATTATGCTCTCGGGCGAGACGTGCGATATCATCACTGTAAAGAATCGCGGCGCGAATCCCTTTATGACGATTTGCGGCAATTGATATGCCTATACCTGTTCCGCAAACAAGAATTCCCGTTTCATATGCTCCTGAGAGAATCGCTTGGCAAAGTTTCTCAGCCATATCGGGATAATCGCAAGAATCGGAAGAATATGTTCCTAAATCCTCAAGATGTATGCCTTTGTTTTGGTAAAAAGCAATTAAATCAGCTTTTAACTCGAACCCGCCGTGATCTGATGCTATGGCTATTTTCATCTTTATTCTCCTTAAATTACACATATCATATTCAACAATTCTCATAAAAAAAGAGTTTTTTAGCATATTTTCAAAAAAAGTGAATAAAGTGCAAAAAAAATGTTGACGTGAATAAAAAAGTTTGTATATATAGTCTTTGTCGAATGGATGAGGTATCCCAGTTGGCCGGTTGGCAGAGTGGCTCATGCAGAGGACTGCAAATCCTTGTACATCGGTTCAATTCCGGTACCGGCCTCCAAAAATTTGACATTTACCGCGTATTATTCCGGCTTAGCTCAGCGGTAGAGCAATCGGCTGTTAACCGATTGGTCGCCTGTTCGAATCAGGCAGCCGGAGCCAACAAAATAAACGTCGCTTTTATAGCGGCGTTTTTTTTGTTGCTTTCGGGTATCTGATGAGAGCGGCGACCAACGGGAGCCTGTTTGACTTGAAGTGCCAGCGGCGCATCGTGTCGGTGGCGTTGAAAGCGGCGAAGTGTAATGAGCCAATCTGTGGCAGCCGGAGCCACAGATTACAAAGGACGAGAAATCGTCCTTTTTTTCTTTTGTTTCCAAGGCTTTCAGCGAGTTTGAATGTTTGATATGAAATAAGCCTTATCCCGGATAATCTTCGAACTTTTTAGAGTAAGAAGATAACAAAATCAAGCAGTTAGTAAGTTTAGCGTACTATTTCAAGAATCCAAGTTCATAAACCATAGGACGCATTTTATCGGCAAGGATTTTGTATAGTTCTTGAAATTCTTTTAAGTCGTCAGGAAAATATTCTTTCAACACAGCTTTTATCTGATACCAACCGCAATCCCAGTTCATTATTTGGTATTCAGGATGCTCTTGATTAAACATTTCTCTATATTTGAAAGATTTTTTGGTCAAATCTATTGCTTTGTTCAAAACATCTTGAGCTTCTTTTGAAAGTTCAATTTCTTGTAACTTTTTATAAACAAATCTTTCTTCAGATACTTTGGCACCATTATAAGTAAAATCAAAATTATTTTCATTTGCCAATTTCATAATTTCATCTTTTGACATAAAGAAAAATTCATTTTTAATGTCCCAAGTTTTGTTTTCAAACTCAATATTTCTTAGCGAACTTTGTTGTGAAGCTGATTGAAATAAAGAATATATAATGCTGTCATTTTTAAATTCTTGCCATTTTTCGTGTTCGGTATTTGGAATCAGAAATGTATCTTTGTCGTTTATCCAATTGCCTATTACCAGTTTTCTTGTAGAAAACATTGTTACAACTTCATCAAAATTTTCTGGCAAAACGGATAAACCATTTGCATTACTGCTATCACAGCTTGTAAATATGGCTACCTTCAAGGCACTATTGTACACATCATTACCAACATTCAGATAGCATCCTAACGCATTTTTATCAATTTGTGTATTGGTATTGTTTCCAATTTTCACATTTATTCCAGTTGATAATGTTGGTTTTTTTACTTTTTCCAATTCTACATTTTTTAAGGGTTCTTTTATCCAATCTTTTCCTGTTTTCTCTCCATCAGTATTATAAATAATTTTGTTACCGGTAATTTTAATTTCTCCATCATTTTCCGAAACTAAATTGTGAATAAAATCCATCTTATTTGAGGTCTCACCATTACTCCAAATTGTAAAATCAATTCCCCATTTATCTGATACATCAGCAAAGCAAGAAGCATTAAATAGAATACCATTTTTATATTCAAAATTTCTCAAAAATTCTCTTCTAAATGCTTCAAATGTTGTACCGCTAAGATATATAGGTTTACAAAACAATCCAATGTGTACATTCGTTAGGTTAAAATGCTGTTTAATTAAACAAATGCGATATATAAATTGAGCAAAAAGATTTTTACTGGCTTCTTGCATTTTATATTTGACCATTTTGTCATATATTCTCGTTTTACAAGCATCTTTACCTTTACCTTGTGTTTCCCCTTTTCCCATATTTGAAGAAGCCGTTGCATATGGCGGATTAATAAAAAAAACTAACGGTTTATTTTGCTCTAATGCTTCGTACAACTTTGGCGGTAATTTACTTCCGAAAAGGTTTGAAATATCATCATTCAAAAAATCAAATATAAATTTTGTAGCTTCCGGATTATATCTTTGTCCACAATCAAGTTCGGCTTGCTCCAATGTACTTGCATATAGTTCCTTAAAGTGATAATCCCGTGTAAGATTACCAGTTCCCCAACAACAATCCCAAACTACATATTTCTCTTTCCAATCTTCACCAAGTTGCTCTGAAAGCATTTTATGGGCATAATCTGTAAACAGTGTAGGTGTATAAAACTCTCCGCTTCTTCTGCGCTTAGTATCTTCAATTAAACGGTCTGAAATTTCCGTAAATTTATTTTTATCTTCTGGTGAATACTCTTTTTCAAAATGGCTAAAAAATGTTTTATAATATTTGCCGTTTATATCATATTGTTTATTGTGGCATACTAATTTATTTTCATTATTGGGATGTTGATAACAATTTTCTTTATCAATAACCGCACTGATAAAAATTCCCACTAAATCATTTGGAGTTATTTTTTCGGAATTTTTTAAGACTCTTCTTGAAAAATCATCAAATATTTTTGATATGTTATGTTCCGTTATACGAATTTTTCGTATTGTATTGGTGGCAATTTCAAGTATCTTATCTGACACTTCCTTAAAGGAAAATGTTTCATTTATATCATAAACATAAGGATTAACTTCGCTGTCATTGGCAATTTTCATAACCAATTCCGGAAATTTCTCATGCGCTCCGCTTGGAGCCACAGACCAATCAACTTTCTCATCCAAAAACTTTAGAAGAGAATTAGTATGCATTACGAAAACTTCGTTAATATCACCCACCATTACAACATTAGGTAATCTATCGCCATTCAATTCAAATTGTTTGAGATAGAATACAACTTGAGCTAAAACTTTTGCTCTTGATACGTTATTATGCAAATCTTCATTATATTTGTATTCTATAATCAATCTCAAAAATAAATCTTTATCCACTAATCCGTCGCATTTATAAGGATGAGTAATAGTTCCTCCCTCCTTCAAAAAGTACAAATTTATGCCTTCGTTATATACGTCTTCTACCTCGCGTTCTTCTTTCGTGCATTTGATTTTATCATAAAATTTGCTTTTAGACATTTGAAACTTAGCCTCGATATTAATATTATCACATTTTAAGGTAGATTAATTTATAATAAATAAAATATCGTTAATTGTAGACAATAATAAAAGTTACATCAATCTCAGATTCCTCGTCCCAAAAGTTAAAAACAATCAAAATTTATCTCGAAAACCGCAAGCTCACCCCGGCCAACTTTTTTTCAAAATCTATTATGCTGTCGGCATTTAAATAAAGGCAAAACGTCATTTACTGCAACATTAGTTATATCACTACTTATCTACCCCAACTCCAGTAACCATTCTAGCACATTCATACGTTTAATGCCGTTAGTATTGCCTGAGCCAAAGTCCATAGAGAGTAAAAACTTCGGGTAATTGTCTTCGATTTCCTCTAATGGAGCTAATTCACGCTTTAAGACTTCCGGCTCCAGTGCATACAAAGCTACTTGGTAATATTCGACTTCACCACCACTTTTTTGAGCCACGAAGTCGACCTCTATATTTTTACCGCCTTTATTGATTTTACCGACAGACACTTGATAGCCACGTCGCAACAACTCTAAATACACGACATTTTCTAAAATATGCCCTTGATCTATATCTTCATGCCCAAGCAGAGCTGTACGTAAGCCAATATCAGCCACATAATATTTTGCACTGTTCTCTAAAAGCTGTTTGCCTTTAATATCATAGCGGTCGCATTTGTACATTAAATAGCTGTCGATTAAGCCTTGTATGTAGGTCGAAATAGTCGGGACTGAAACACTAAAACCACCTGCCTTCAACCCTTTTTCGATATTTCGAACAGATGTTTCATTGCCGATATTATCAAATAAATAGCGCACCACCGCATCCAGTTTATTGCTATCACTGATTTTGAAGCGTTTAACGATATCTTTTTGAATGGTGTTGCGATAAACAGTATCCATCAAATAGTCATTGATAAGCTGACGGTCATATAAAAAGTCTAATGTTTGAGGAAAACCGCTTTCTTTAATGTAATGAGAGTAAATGGAAACTGGATTATTTAAGTCTTCGTGTTCCTTTTTGGTTTTAGCAAAAAACTGTGCCTTATAGGGATAACCGTCAAAATACTCTTTGAAAGACAAGGGTTGCATTTTAATTTCGACATACCGTCCGCCTAAAGTATTAGCCAAATCAGATGAGAACATATACGCATTAGAACCTGTCAAATAAACATCAACATTCTCGTGTAACCGAAGCGTGTTAGCCACTCTCTGCCAATCACGCAATAATTGTATCTCATCCAGAAAGACATAGTTCATAACTTTTGGTTGCAACAAAGCGACAATATAGTCGAGCAGTTTATTATAATTCGTTAAAAAGCCTTCTTTATCATACTCCAAACCGATTTTTTTAGTTTGTATCAAGTCTTCTAAGTTAATATCAATAATGTTGAGCTTTTGCTTGTTTTTAGCCGCCTCTTTCATTAACTCTACTTGATATAAATAGAACAGTTTAGACTTACCGCATCGTCTGACACCTGTTACAATTTTGATTAAATCTTGTTGTGACCGCCATTTTTGAAGTTGCTCAATATATCGTGGTCTGGCTATTAAAAGTTCAGTGCTTCGTTGTTCCATTGTTTTTCTCCTTTAGAATAATTATATTTTACAAAAAATAAAAAATCAAGTATTTTGTAAAATATATTTAACAAAATCTATAAAATATGATTTTTGTAAAATGAAATTGAAGTAGCATTCATAATCCGCATTTTTTGCGATTGAATGTGGTTTTGCGTTTTTATGCACAATTTATCATTTTGACCGTTTTCGTTCGTGTACGTGCATGGAAACGTGTTAAAATCAATTTATAACTCTTTGTTATCCACAATTTATCAAGTGCAATATGTTGATAAGGTTTGACCGTTTTAGAATTAAGTAATTATATCAAGATGGGTATTAGTGATATACTAATACCCATTTTTTGCAATATTGAGATATAGTAAACGCTCAAGTATTTCTGATAGCATTTTTCCTTCATCTGAATATGGTATAATATTGGTTATTGTTCCGCAAGAACCTTCACAATACTTATTTTCGGTATATATACCATAATAAAACCCTATACTAGCTTTTCTTAATTGCTCTACATATTGTCTCATTTTTACTTGTTGTTCTGTATTAAATCCTTTTTGTATTTCTTGATTAATCGCCGTATTCAAACAATCATTTATCTTAACATTTTTTTCTATCATATCATTTGTTGTTTGGTCTGGTAATTTTTCAGCAGCAACAAAACAATTTTCATAAATTTTTTGTACTAAAGATTTTGCTAATGTTTTATCGCCTTCTATTGTATGATGAATTTCCGGTAACTCGTTTAATTCTGCTGAAATATTATATTGTTCATTTTTAACACAGCCAACTTTGATACCTAAATTGATATATTTGTTATTCTCTTTATAGTAAATATGAGCTAAATCAAGGGACTTCCTATTAACCTTAATAGGATTGGAATTTTCAATATCTTTAACTTTTATTTCTTTGGCTTGAGCATCTGGACAAATGGAACAGTAATCATATAAAACTTTTTGTGTTTTTATGATTTCAACAGCTTTATCAGCAATATCTTTAGAAACATCAAAACAAACATCTGCGCGCGCATTAAAGGCATAAATCCATAGTAACGCAATAAGTAATACTGATTTTTTCATTCTTCTTCTCCCATTGTTTATAGCATAATTCTGCAGATACAAAAGTCAAGTTTGTTATCTTCTTTTATTTTCAAATCACCTTCAAACCGTTACCTGTAGCCGATTAAAGGTGATTTATGTTATTAGCAGTGCTAATAATAATGGCAAAATACTTTTGGAATTTAGGTCGGAGCCAACAAAAGAAACGTCGCTTTTATGGTGGCGTTTTTTTTGTTGCTTTCTTTAATTCTTCTGCAAGTGTTTTTTGAGGAAATCAGGCAATTCTTTCAGCCCCGAGGCTCCGGCGGCGTGAAAGTGTCCACCACCGCCAAATTCCGCAGCAACTTTAGAGACATCAAAATTTTTATAGCTGTAAAATGACAAATTCCAACAATTATGCTTGTTCATGAAGAAATTGACCATAAAATCAAACCTGTCTAAAATATCCAACGAATCAAAAAATTCGGACTTTCCTTGCGGCATATTAGCACATATACATTTATGCCCCTTGTATTCACTGGTAAAGCTGATGCCTCGCACCAAACGATAGTTTCTGACCTTTATGTAGGCTAAAATCGCCTCCCCTTGTTTGACCATCGCCGGGACATCCATGGTATTATTAATCAGACTTTCCCAAATTTCATCGGTCGGACGATTGACGCCTGAGGCTTGCATCGCATATTCAAACGGTTTTACCCTATCGTCACTTAAATCATAAATATCGCTCATTCCTAAAAGTTTAATTCCTAACGGTACCTCTTTGTCCGGATAAAAATATTCCCAACTCAGCACGATTGCTGCCGTGCCGTCTCGGCGCAGGCCTTTGATTTCTTTCATTCCCTCGGCACAGCGTTGCTCATATTCCGTAATTGATGATAAATGGTGGTCTATCCATGTCAGGTCTTTCGTTTGATTTAATTCATCCATAAAATCCATCGGCAGACAATAGTCACAAACGATGATTTTATCGTGCGCACGAATTTGCTCATACGGCACTTCCATATCATGGTTCATGCCGATAAACTCTATCTCAGGGTATACACTCCTAACAATGGCGGCTGATCCCTTACCATCATGATCTGCAATATGATAAACACATAACATTTTTCTGTTCCCTCTACTTTATGATAATTTCCATGCCGTCAAATGCAGCTTCGACGTGCGGCGGTGTATGCTGATTAACCCAATCATAGTCACACTCCGAGGCCATATGGTTGATAACCGCATGTTCGGGGTTAATTCTTTCTATCACTTTTAAGACATCATCCAGTCCCGCATGCGTCACCTGCCCGAACGGTGTCGTCAAAGGTAAAACCAACAGTTTCGGACGGGTGGTAATATGCTTAAAGCCGCTCTCGGCTATCTCTTTGAAATCAGAGATGTAAACAATCTCACTGTTGCCGAATATATACCCCATACTCTCCGGGCAATGCCCTAAAATTTTTATCGGCATAATGTCCAGATTTTTTATCTTAAATGCATGATTGGCTTTGATAATGTTCGGCACCATACTCGGCATTCTGACGACATCGTGAACAACATCCGGCTTACTCAGTAAATATGAAAAATTATGTTTGATATACTTGGCCGTTTTCACCCCGCAATAAAAATCCAGATTTTTCTGGGTGACACGGTTAATGCCGCGCATATCATCTATGCCGTGAATATGGTCGGCATGGGCATGGGTATAAAGCAAGGCATCAAAACGATTTATGTGGTGGTGTATCAATTGGCGATTAATATCCGGATCTGTATCGATCAGGATTGTCGTATCGTTCATCTCAATAAATGTTGAGGTGCGCGTGCGATAGTTTTTAGGATTATTCGGATTACAGGCTCCCCAACCGCTGTTAATCGACGGGACACCGGGGGCTGCTCCTGCCCCGAGAATAATAACCTTACTCATAATCATACCTGCCTTTATCACTCGCTTTTCTGAATAAGCGATAGAAATTATCCGAGGTGATTTGTGCCAGTTTCTCAAACGGAATATCTTTTATTTGCGCCAGCCTCTCTGCTGTGTATTTCACAAATGCCGGCTCGTTACGACGCCCTCTTTGCGGAATTGGTGCCAAAAACGGTGAATCAGTCTCTACCAACAGTCTTTCTAACGGAATATCAGCGAAAATTTCTCTTATGTCTTGCGATTTATTAAAGGTCAAAATCCCTGATGCCGAAATATAAAAACCGATACTCAAGGCAAAATCCGCCAATTTTTTCGATGACGAGAAGCAGTGAATCTCCCCGCTAAACGGCTTTTGCTGATACATCTCTTTTAATAAGGCGATTGTATCATCATCGGCATCGCGTGTATGGATAATCAGAGGGAGTTCTGTCTCCTGTGCGGCTATAATCTGCTCCCGAAAAATACGGATTTGTGTATCTCGCGGCGCATAGTCATAAAAATAATCTAAACCGCATTCGCCAATACCGACCACCTTTTTGTGCCCTGCCTGCGCAATAAAATCCTGCGCTTTAATATTTTCATATTCTGCAGCATTGTGCGGGTGAACACCGACTGCGGTGTAGATAAACGGATATTTTTCCGACAAGGCCAGTTGTTTGTCCAGTTCTCCGATATTATTACCGGCATTGAGCATGGCGGTGACCCCGTTTTCTTTGGCGCGCGCCAATATTTCTTCGAAATCATCTTCAAAGTCGTTATAATCCAAATGACAATGACTATCTACTAACATTTTTTATCCTATACTGTTTTTATCAGACTATATATAATATTCATTAAAACCTGTTTTTTATCTATATTAAGGCGAGCGGATTCATCAAACATCTTAACGGTATTTTCCCACACATCAGCTAATTCTTCAATATGCTCCGAATTTGCTATATTCTCCGAGATGAACTTGAAAACCAGCTCTTGTACCAAAACATAGATATCTTCATCTTTGGCAGCCGTTTCACAATAGCTTAATAAGTCAGAAAGTTTAAATTTCTCTTTAGCATATACTAATTTACATAAGTTATCATAATACTGCAGTGCTTTGTTGTCAGAATAAATCAGGGCTTTACCAATGCTGCCGGAACATATTTCTTGTAATCCGGAAATTTCTTTCTCGCTCAATTCCGGACGATAACGACGGAGCAGACTGGCGATAACATTTCCGGCCAATGGCGCCAACAACAGCTTAGCACATCTTGACTTAATGGTTGGCAACAATCTCCCGGGATTATGACTAATCAGTAACAATATGCTTTTAGCCGGCGGCTCTTCCAAAATTTTCAGTACCGCATTAGCGCTTGCCGCATTCATATCGTCTATGCTGTCTATTATCACAATGCGCCAGTTGTTGTCGGCTGATTTTTTTGACAAGAAATCATTGATGGTACGGACATCATCTATCCTGATAACCGCCGATTTCTTGAGGCCTTTCAATTCATTTTCCGATAGGGCCTCGCCCTCTTTTATGGCTTTTAGGACTTTTTTCTTGTCGGTTTCGATAAAATCACGCTCAATGACTTTCAAATTCGGATGAGCATTTTTAGCAATCAGTTTATAAGCCGGATTATTCTCACTAACCTCCAAGGAGGTATACTTATCCTTATTCTTCTCGTCGGCTGACAGTAAAAAACGCGCAAAGCGATATGCTAATGTCGCCTTGCCTATTCCTTCCTGACCGCATAACAGCCAAGAATTATGCATGGAATTATTTTTCCATGCTTCCAATAATGCTTGTTCTGCTTTTTCCTGTCCGAGCAGAAAGGTGTTATTTCGGGGGAAAATGTCTGACGAGTCATCCGGCATTACACTAACCCAAACCTTTCCGTGATAATACGAATCACATCTTGGTGAAGATCTTCAATACTTTTGTCGGCATCTAATACAATGCAGCGTGCGGGGTCTCGCTTTGCTATCTCAAGAAACCCTTGTCTTAAGCGCTGATGAAACGCCGTGCCACGACTTTCATGACGTGTTTCCTTTTCCGTCATTCCCGCTGCTTTAGCGTACGAACGTGCCAAACCGACCTCAACATCCAAGTCAAAAATCAGTGTCAAATCCGGCTTAAAATCTCCAACAGCAATTTGATACAAGCTATCTAAAAGCTTTTTATCGACTTTTTTATCATATCCGTAATACTGGTAGGCAACCGTTGAATCGGCAAAGCGATCTGACAAAACCCATTGCCCAGCTTCCAGTGCCGGCCATACTTTCTGGCTCATGTGGATACGGCGATCGGCGTAATACAGCAAAGCCTCGGCAACGGCATCCATTTTATCTTTATCTCCGGTCACCAGTAAGTGACGCAGCTCTAAGCCGATTTCGGTTCCTCCCGGCTCTTTCGTGGCAACCACATTTTGTCCGCGTTTTTGCAAATACTCTTTCAGCAAAGCAAGCTGCGTTGATTTACCGCACCCCTCTCCACCTTCAAAAGTAATAAATTTGCCGGGCATTAATGCGCTCCTGTCAATAAATATTTGATATTTTTGCCTATTCTGCCGAAGAATCCCTGTTTCAAGACTTGGTTTGCTGCCAATAACGGGACTTCAAATGTCGGTTGTCCGGGGATATCTATTTTAACGACACCGACAGGCTCGCCTTTTGCAATCGGGGCTTTGATAGGCTTGTCATAAACAGCTGTCATTTTAATTTTTGATAATTTGTTTTTGCGCAATGTACGAACAACCGTTTCTCCGACGACCAAATCAACGCTTTCTTCCTGTCCTGCCCAAACCGGCGCTGTAGCAACCTTTTGACCGGCGGTCAAAACTTCGTAATTTTTAAACTCTCTGAAGCCCCAAGACATAAGGCGTTCAGCCTCATCCGAGCGTTCTTTGTTTGAGCTCATCCCAGTCATTACTTCGATCAGGCGACGATCTCCTCGCTTGGCTGAGGCCGTTAAACTGTAACCGGCCTCTTCCGTGTGTCCGGTTTTGAGCCCGTCGGCATCGGACATCGTATATAACAGCGGATTGCGGTTGCCCTGTTTTATATTGTTATGTGTAAATTCTTTAATGGAAAAAATCGGATAGTATTCAGGAAAATCTTTGATTAAATGACGTGCCAAGGTCGCCAAGTCTTCTGCCGACATGCGATGATCCGGGTGCGGCAAACCGGTTGCGTTGGCAAAGGAACTGTGCTTTAACCCCAGCTTGTTTGCATATTTTTCCATCTCACTGACAAAATCATCTTCACTTCCGGAAATATTCTCGGCAACAACGATGCAGGCATCGTTCCCTGATTGAATCAAAATTCCTTTGATCAGGTCCTCTATTTTAACTTCTTCCCCAATTTTGAGGAACATGGTTGAGCCACCGCTGGCGGCCCCACCCTTGCGCCATGCGTTTTCGCTTACCTTGAACGTATCTTCTAAGGATAAAGAACCATCTTTCAGTTTAGAAAACAGAACATAAACCGTCATTAATTTACTCATTGATGCCGGCGGAACCATCTTATCACCTTCTTTATTATATAAGTAGGCGCCGGTGTCAAAATCCATCAACACAGCATTACGTGCCTTTGTCTCAAAAGACGATGCCATTGCTGTTCCTGATAACAATGTCCCTAAAATTATTCCTGTTACAATGCGATTTAATTTCATGATTTGTGTCCTATGTTCTAATATCTAACTACACTGGCATTCTCTATGCCATAATCTTTAATCTTTGCAAGAGTCCGTTCAGCCTCGTTCTTAGCATTGAAAGGACCTATTCTTACCCGATAGAAGGTTTTTCCGCCAACATCAGCCTGGGCAATTTTAGGTGTTCCAAACTGTGAAAGCTTGCTTTGCAGCCCTGCGGCCGAGGCTCTCTGCGAAAATGAACCTGCCTGTACATAATAATTATTGTCGGCAACCAAGTTCTTTTGGGCGCTATCAGATGCCGCAGCATTATAAATCACTAATGTTTTATCTGCTGCCGGTGTTGGTGCGTTTTTGAGACTTGATTTCAGCGGTTGGGATTTTTCAATTTTACCTCCCTGCATCGCGGTTTTTAAATCGCGACTTTCTTTCTCAAGCAATTCGACCCGAACTTTTGCCACACCCTTGGTTTGGTAGCCCAACAACTGTGCTCCTCGTTTAGAAATATCGATAATGCGGTTTTTGGCATATGGACCACGGTCATTGACTCTCAAAACCAAAGAACGCCCGTTTTCCAAGTTTGTCACCCGAACAATCGAAGGCAACGGTAGTGTCCGGTGCGCTGCCGTTAAGGTGTTCATATCATACTTTTCACCATTGGCGGTACGTTTGTTATGAAAGTCGCTCCCATACCATGAGGCCATTCCGACCTCAGAATAGTGATAATCTTCCTTGGGGTAATAGGTTGTCCCTTTTATCCGATAAGGTTTTCCAACCTTATAAACACCGCCTTGCCCCTTTATTGCGGCAGCTTGAGAATAAGGCGAAGCATTCAAATCGACTTCTCGGCTGGCGCAACCGGTCAACGCTATTGCCAATAAAAACAGGCCTATATACAGTCTATTGTTTTTCATTCCTTATTCTCTGTTTCAATCAGTGTACCGACAATCTATACTGTTTTTTCCTCTTCGTAAAGGACTTATTTTGCTCTGTGTAATTTTCGGCTCGGAATCGGCGGATAATAGCCCCGTTGCGCAAAATTTTGAATATTTTTCAAGAGCAGATAATCCGGATATCCGTCTGCCGGTAATTTGAATTTTTTCTGCAATTTTTTAATAGCCCGTCTGGTTTGTGTCCCCAGTGTTCCGTCAATCGAAATATTGGCAATTTTTTGCTCCTGAATAAATTTCTGTACTTTTTTGATATCATCTCTTGTCAGAGGGTAGCCTTTTGACACTTTAATGTTTGCTGATAAGTTCTTATTTTTTAATTTATCGGCCAGCAAGCCGACTGCTAAGGCATAGTTCTCTGATTTATTCCAATCCATAATGGTATGAAAATTATCAAAAACCATATAAGCCTGCCCGCGACGCCCTTCAGGGATAATCACGGCTCCCTGCCAATCATCTTGTGCCCCCTTGATCTCAACGCCACGTTCTTTCCACTCGGCAACTGTCTTGTTTTTGTGCCGGTCAGCCAGCGCATAATTAAAATTCCATGCTAATTTGACAGGCATTCCCCATGGTTGCTCCGTTTTCCACCCTATTTCGGACAGATAATTTGCTGCAGAAGCTATGGCATCATCAAAATCACTCCAAATATTAATATGACCATCATTATCGGCATCAATAGCATATGAGGCAAATGTCGAAGGCATAAACTGAAAGTGCCCCATCGCTCCGGCCCATGAACTCTCCATTTTATTAAAACTAATGTGCCCTTCATCGAGAATTTTCAAAGCATGGTACAGCTCATTGCGGAAAAAGGCAGAACGTCTTTTATCATAACTGAGGACTGTTAAAGCTTCAATTGCCGGATAGCCGCCCTTGTGCGTTCCGTAATTAGTCTCGATTCCCCAAAATGCCAACAGATAGTGCAATGGAACTCCCGAAAGCCCTTGCGGATATTTCTTTTTTAGTTCCTGATAGTGTTCTCGCCCCTTTTGAACACGAACGGCTGAGACAACACGGTGCAAATAAGCCGAAGAAGTCAGCACAAACTCTGTTTGGCGGCGGTCTTTTTTGACAACATCATGACGAGGATGGTAGTAATTTTTCGCAAATGCGGTCTCCAGTGTCTTCTCTGAAATACCTTTATCGGCCATTTCTTGCTTTAATTCCTTTAGCCATTTGGTATATTCCGGCGGCGGCGTTTGTGAGACGGCCCCGGCACTAAATGCAGATAACAGCACGCTGAACAGTACTATTGCTACACTCTTTTTACTCATCTGCTTCTCCTCTGAAACCTTCCGCAACCAAATATTCTTCCGGTGAACCGGCGCGACTGGCATCCGGTTTACAATGAGATACCTTGCGAAAATGCTTTTTGATATCGGCTAACAATTGCGCCTCCGTTCCCCCCTTAAAGACTTTGGCAATAAAAATACCATTCTCGGCCAAGACTTCTTTGGCAAATTCATAAGCGATCTCGACTAAGCCTATCGTGCGGAGGTGATCTGTTTGCTGATGACCGGTTGTGTTGGCCGCCATATCACTCATGACAATATCTGCCTGTCCGTTCAATAGAGCTTTTAGTTTATCTGCTGCTCCTTCTTCCGTAAAGTCTTGTTGTATCAAAGTTGCTCCGGCAATCGGAGCGGTTTCGAGCAAATCGATTCCGACAACCAGACCTGCCCCTTTATTGCGCTGAACAGCCACTTGTGTCCAACCGCCGGGAGCACATCCCAAATCGACAATGCGCTTGCCTTTGCCTAAAAATTTATATTTTTCATCCAATTGAATCAGCTTAAAGGCGGCACGAGAGCGATACCCCAACCTTTTGGATTCGGCAACATACGGGTCATTTAATTGCCGTGCTAACCATTTGTTGGACGACTTATCGCGATATTTAGAAGTTTTGACCCGTACCGTCAATTGGTGACGTCCGCGCACTTCTTTAGCCGATTTAGTCAGATGTCCCATCGCTGTCCTTTCTTATAAGCTCCATTATGATGCTGTCTTTGGCACTTTTGTATGATGCCGTTAAAATCTCGACACCTAATTCATCATTTATGGTCTTCAGCAAAATCGTACCGGCTACAAAAATAGGCGCTCGTTTCGGTCCGATGTAGACTGATGCGGCACGTTCCGCCTCTGTTGTTGCATACCACTCTTTTAGAGCCTTATTAATCTGCTCTGCGGTCATCGTTTTACCGTCTTCCGCTTCACGGTTATATTCTTTGGTACGGCGAATATACGAAGATAAGCGCAACGGTGTGCTCGAGGTCGCCACAAATGAGATTTTTCCCCGATAACTCTCATATGCACATTTTGTCTTAAACTCTTCCAGATATTTTAATATCTCGGAACGGAAAGCCGACGCTTTTTTTTCGTCATAATCATTGAGTCCGTACTTTTCCGAAGCATTACGCGCCCCCCAAGGAATGGAAATGGTCTGAATAATTTTCGCATCACTGGTTTGTGCTAATGTCACTTCGGTTGACCCGCCGCCAATATCATAAACTATCACATAAGGCTTATTTTTATCGGCATTTGCCAAAGCTCCGACAAGGTTAAGGCGGGCTTCTTCGTGTCCGTCAATGACCTCTAACTCAACACCGCACTCTTTTTTGACACGCTCAACAAATTCCTTACCGTTTGATGCCGCTCGGCAAGCTGCCGTTGCAATGGCCCGATATTGACAATTACTTCTGTGCAATAGTTCTCCAAACTCTTTGAGGGCATTGATCCCTCGTTCAATTGCCTCCGGCGTAAAGCAATTATTGAGGCTCATTCCTTCTCCCAAACGCGTGGCGGCAGACTGGTTATAAACATAATTCCCTGTGCTATCCGCAATAATCATACGACAGGAATTTGTCCCCAAATCTATGGCCGCATAATATTTTTCGCCTACCATCGTTTTTTCCTCTCATAAAAGCGATTGCGTCGTTTCCGAGGGTGGTGACGAGGTCCGCCGTTGTGCATTAAATCGAGCAAAATTCCCTCTCGAATTCCCCGATCTGCGACCGTTACTTCGCTAATCGGCCAAAAATGCAGTAGTGATTCGATAATCGCACATCCGGCCATTGTTAAATCAGATTTTTGCGAACCGATGCACGGATGCTTGCTCCGTCCTTCAGCGCCCATACGTTTGATTTTAGAAATTGTTTTTTGCAAATCGTTCTTAGAAATTGACAATCCGTCAACAGCGGAGCGGTTGTAACGCGATAAGTTCAGATGTACCGCTCCCAAAACCGTTACCGTTCCTGAGGTACCGATAATTTGAATTTCCTGATTACGTATTGCTTCCATCACATGGAACTGATCTTCAAAATCTTTTAGGATATCCTGTGTTCTTTCAATAATGGTGTCATAGGCCAAATCTGTCATATCACTCCCGGGGAAAGCCTCCGAAACAGTCACGACACCATAAGGCAAGGAAACATATCCTTCAATGTACGTTTTACCGCTGTTGGTAACGCGTGCCAAAGAAATTTCGGTCGAGCCGCCGCCGATATCAAAAATCAGAGCTCGTTTAATATTGCGGTTGAGGAGCGGAATGCAACCGACAACCGCCAAGCGAGCCTCTTCCTGAGAAGAAATAATTTCAATATTCAAGCCGGTTTCTTTTTTGACGGCGGCAATAAAATCCGGACAGTTTTTGGCCCGTCTGCAGGCGGCTGTTGCGACAAAGCGAGAACGATAAATCGGGGCATATTCTTCCAAAACACCGGCACATACCTTTAGGGCAGAGACTGTTCGGCGAATGGCCGGGCGAGATAACTCATTGTCGTTGATAATCCCTTCCCCTAAACGGGTGACCTTGGAAAAAGTTTCAACAATCCGAAAAGATGACGGGGTCGGCGACGCAATCACCAACCGGCAAGAATTCGTCCCTAAATCGATAGCGGCATAATTCCGGCTATAAATATCAGGCTCCGGCTGCGGCTGAGGGTGAGGCGGTTTATTATAAGCTTGTTTTTTGATATGTTGCTTACGAGGCTTGGGTTCCGTGTGTAATTTGCGCACACCTTCCTTCCACTCCTGACAATCATCAGGAACGGGGATAGAGTCAGCCTCAGGCACCAGTTTTTGGTGCAAATTTGTATGGCGATTCCAGGTTTGCATTTATGTATCTTACAAAAAAATTTTCAAGTTGAATCCTTTATAACCCATAAATGCAGAATGCACAATATTTTTATTTATTTTTTGAGAATTTTTGTTTTTGATAAGTTTGGATAATTTATAAGTTGCACTGTTCTATAGTAAGGCTATTCTTTGTGTAGAATAACTTCACCGGAAATAAAAAAGCAGCATTTTCATCAAGCCATCTTAATGGCGGACATCGGACAAGCGTGGGAGCATAGTGAACAACCGACGCATTTGTCTCTATTCACTTCAATCTTTCCGTTTACCAAGGACAAGGCGCTATATTCACTCTCGTCACAAATGGTCACACATTTCTCGCAACGGACGCATTTTTCATCATTGATACTCGGATAAACCTGCTGTGACTTGTTTAATTTTTCGTGCGCGGTCAGATTGGTAATAGCTTTATCCCTTAATTCTGCAGGAGAGTTAAAACCTTTGCGTTCTAAATAATCTTCTAAGCCTTTGGTCATACCTTTAATCACGCCATAGCCGTTAATCATAACCTCGGTACAAACTTGAACGACATCGGCACCGACTGTCATATATTCCGCCGCATCCGACCATGTTGAAATTCCACCCATACCTAAAATCGGCAATTTGGAGTGTTGACGAAGTTGAGCCACGCAGCGCAACCCAATCGGCTTAACCGCCATACCTGAATAACCCCCAAAAGTTGATTGTCCGTTCACCTTTGGTAAGGGTTCAAACGTATCTAAATCAACGCCCATCAGCGATTGAACAGTATTAATTGCGGCCAACCCATCTGCGCCGGCGTCCTCTACAGCTTTGGCAATTTCAACAATGTTGGTTACATTCGGCGACAATTTTACGAACACGGGGAGTTCCGCAACTTCTTTGACCCATTTGGTAATCTCGGCAGAAATTTCGGCATGTGTGCCGATCGCCATCCCTATTCCTTTTTCAGGCATTCCGTGCGGGCAGGAAAAATTCAATTCAAAAGCATCTGCCCCAGAATGATTAAAGGTTTTGACCATTTTTTGCCATTCTTCTTTGACAACAGGGGCCATAATGCTGGCAATTTGCACTTTGGTCGGGTGCTTTTGTTTAAGATATTTAATGCCGTCTAACCACTCCTGAATCGTTAAATGGCTCAGCAATTCGATATTTTCGAAACCACAAACTTTTGCTCCGAAACGCCAAGAGGCATATCTTGTTGAAGCCTCTATCATTTCTAAATTATCTGGTGTAATCGTTTTGAGGACAGCACCGCCCCAGCCTAACGAAAACGCTTTATCGATACCTTCTATCTTAGCTGTCGGCGGCGCGGAAGCTAACAAAAACGGATTCTCAAATTCTATGCCTAAAACTGAAGTTTTTAATATTGCCATTATTTTAAACTCTTGACTTATGACTAAGCCATATCAGGATACAATTCCGCACGAACAGCCTGGCGGAGTTCATCAATTGAAACGAGACCACGTTTTTTATCTTCATAATACCAATAGACCCATCCGTTACAAGCGCTGGCATTTTGAGCAGCTGCTCCGACCTGATGTATCGAGCCTTCCATGATTTCGCTTTTTAATGTTCCATCGGAGCGAATAGCCGCGCAATGTTTTTTACCGGCATCATAAAGCATATCCCCCGGGGACAACAAACCTCTTTCGATAACTGCACCGAACGGAATACGCGGTTGGCGCTTTTTGCACGTATATTCCAGACACAATTCGTTTTCGACCGGAGTCACGGCGTCAATGCGTTTTTGGGCACCTTCGACATAGGTTGCATCTTTCTCAATCCCGATAAAGTGACGTCCTAATTTCTTAGCGACCGCACCGGTCGTTCCGGTTCCAAAAAATGGATCGAGCACGACATCCCCAACATTCGAAGATGACATAATCACACGATACAACAAACTTTCCGGCTTCTGGGTCGGATGAAGTTTGTTACCGTCCTTACCTTTAAGACGTTCTTTACCTGTACACAGTGCCAATTGCCAATCGCTACGCATTTGCACATCATCATTCAAGGCTTTCATCGCCTCATAGTTAAAAGTGTATTTTGATTTTGGATTTTTAACAGCCCAAATCAGCGTCTCGTGTGCATTTGTAAAGCGCGTCCCCTTAAAATTAGGCATCGGATTGGTTTTGTTCCAAATGATATCATTTAGGATACAGAATCCCAGGTCTTGAAAGATGTACCCTACTCTAAAAATATTATGATATGAGCCGATCACCCAAATTGCTCCGTCATCCTTAAGCACACGGCGAGCTGCCGTCATCCACCGGCGTGTATAATCGTCATACGCCGCTATGCTTTCAAAATTATCCCATTCCTCGTAGACACCGCTGACATTAGAATTGTCCGGTCTGGTTAAGGCATCGCCTAGTTGAAGATTATACGGCGGATCGGCAAAAATCAAATCAACCGAATTTTCCTCCATTTGATTCATAACTTTGATGCAATCATCATTAATAATTGTATTAAGGATATTGAGGGTTTTTACTTTGCTCATTCTATTCAACCATTGTCCTAAGGTTTACATCCAATGATGTAACTATAGACCTTGATTGGTTATAAAATTATTAACAAACGACTCGGAAATTTTTTGCATAAAAAAAGACACTCTTTCGAGTGCCTTTCGAGGTGTTATAAGGTTCATATGAAAAGATTACTTCAATTTCTTCTCAACAAATTCTTCATGCTTCTTTGACTTCTTGTCGTATTTTTTGAGAGACAATTTTTCAGGATGAGTTCTCGGATTTTTCTCAGCCAGATAAAATGTGCCGGTACCGGCGGTGCTCTCTAATTTAACTTTAACTTTTACTGCTTTTGCCATTGTTTTATACTCTTATTCGTAAATTAATCTCAAACTGTTTATGCGTAATATACATATTTCAATCTTCTTGTCAACCATAATTTCACATTAAAAATGTTTTTTATGAAAAAAAATCTTATTTTGTCTATTGATTTATAATTCGGATTGTGCTAGGAAGTACTCTAAACTTTATTAATTATATTTATTATGGAAAAGAATATCCCATCTTGGGCAGCCATTGCCGTCGCTGCACCGCTGCCGATTTTGTTGTTATTTTTGGGCTTCCGCTTCACCGTGTATGGTATTGACGAGGTTTTGCTCAACTACTTCTCGCCTTTTTGGGCAACAGTGGCTATCTGTTTCATTTGGGTCGTTGTCGGTATGGTTGCGACTCACTTGTACCATTTTTTGGTGCGCCGAGTGACGGAGCTTGAGCAAAAAAAATAACTATCGAACCCAAAGCCTTTGACCAGCCGGTCTCAGGCTTTTTTTTATTTTGCGCACTCTTTTCATTCGATTACTCCCTTGGTTTGCATCCGCAATAATTTTGTGCATATAAATTCAGATTTTTAATAAGTTGTTGTCGGCGCTCTTGCATACCTCCTTTACGCCCTTCTATCTCCGTGTAGGACATTCCGGTTTCTTGCGCTGCCTGATAAGCGGCTCGGTTAACTTGCGCTAAATTTTTATAGCGCGACACGCCCAAGACGGAAGCAACGCTCCGATAGCCTTTTTTTAGAGCATATTGCATTACTCTCTTGAGCCGCATATAAAAGCAAATACTGCAACGAGCTCCTCGTTCCGGCTCATTTTCCAAGCCTTGTGTTAAGCGGCACCATCGTTCATTATCATATTCAAGTTCGATAAATGGAATATGATATAACTCGCAAACTCTTTTGTTTTCGTCACAACGTTTGCGATATTCGGCGAGGGGGCGGATATTCGGATTATAAAAGGCCACGTCAAAATCGGTGCCCTCTTGCGCCAATTTTTCTATCACGGCACAAGAACACGGGGCACAACAGGACAACAGTAAAATAGAATTTTGTTTTGTTTGCTCTTTCATAACGGCGGAGTATAGCCTCTTCTACAACAATTGTCAAACGAAGATATCAGAGTTGATTGATCATTTCTTTGTAATAATCGAGCACAATTCGGACTTTGGGAATATCTTTACGTTCTTTATGGCTAACCAGATATAGGATATTAGTCGCCGGGCACTCTAATTTATCAAGACAAACCAGATGATTTTCCAATTTTCCGATATAATAGGGCATTACGGCGATACCACCGCCATTGACGGCGACTTCTCCGGCTACCTGGTCACTGTTACTAAAGAAGATGCCTTTATAATCGTAATCTTGATAAATACCGTCTGCATTGATGCTATCCCAATTTTCCCGGCTCAAAATCAGGCTGTGGTGAGCAATAATATCTTGCAGACTTTGCGGGGAGGGATGATTTTGCAAGTACTCTATAGAGGCGAAAAATTTGCAAGGAATTTTCCGTGAGGTAATAATCACCAAATCTTGTCCTTCAGGCATACCATAACTCAAGCTGATATCATACTCTATATGGCGCATATCCGGCACGCCGACGATATTGTCCACGCACAAGGTTATTTCAGGATAACTTTTGAATAAATATTTAATAATACGACTGTGTAGACCGCTGCGAATGCTCAAGTCGTAGACGACATGGACTTCCCCTCTGATTTCGGTTTCTGATTGCCTGAATTTATCGATGTTATGAACACATTTTTCGATAAAATCGATGTTTTGTAAAATTTTTTCACCTGATTTGGTTATCGCGCACCCTCTTCCTGTCGCTGTTACCATTTTGGCACCGGTTTCGTCCTCCAACAGGTGAATATATTTATCCAAAGTGTCTAAAGAGACATTAAGTTGCTGCGCGGCATTTCTTTTGCTAGAGCATTCTTTGACAGCATGCAGCATCATAATTCCCTCGATGGTCGTCAGATCCTTTTTGCTAATCATCTGTTTGCCTTCTTTATCTGTTTTCCTATTACATATTAAAAATTTAATATATTGTCAATATACACCTTAAAGTTTAGACAATTTTTTGTTGTAATTTTATATTTACACTATTTGGTAAAGGTATTTATTGATTATTTACTTATGGCGTGCTAGAGAGAGAAAGTTATAATATTTTAGGAGAAAGTGATGTTAGAAAAAAATACGATTTCCTGTGCTGTCTTGGCATTAGGTGTTGCTTTGGGCGGTTTTTTCCCGGGGTATTACTATTATCATGCGCAACGAGACAACCGCACCGTGACTGTTAAAGGTTTATCTGAAATGAATGTTAAGGCTAATCTTGCCTTGTGGAAGATTAAATTTAAGACGACCGGCAATAACTTAGATACCTTACAGCAAAAAATGAGCAAAGATTTGCAGACTATTCAGGCTTATTTGAAAAAACAGGGTTTTACGGAAGAGGAAATTATCATCGGTCGTATGAACACCAATGATTTAATGACGAATCCATATCGTGACGCTAAAGCTGAGGAATCTCGTTATATTCTTGATCAAACCGTCACTGTTCGCAGTGAAAAAGTTGACTTGACCGAATCGGCTTTACGAGAAATTGGGGCATTGGTTTCTGATGGCATTATTTTTGATAATCAAGATTACGGTTCGCCGGTTTCTTATCTGTTTACCGACATTAATCAGGTTAAACCGCAAATGCTTGAGCAGGCGACGCAAAATGCCAAGCAGGCGGCAGAAGAATTTGCCAAGAGTTCCGGCAGTATGGTCGGACAGATTAAAACGGCTAATCAGGGGGTGTTCTCCATTTTACCTCGTGAGCAAATCCCCGGGGCTAACGAATCGGAGCAGATTGATAAAACCATTCGTGTGGTCTCGACCATCGTTTATTATTTAGATTAATGTTCGGTCTCGGAGAGAGACTGGTAAAGGGCATCGTCATTCTGAACATCGTGAAGGATCTCGTGAGATTCCGGCTCGGAGGCCGGAATGACTTTCTTTCTCTCACGTCATACCCGAACTTGATTCGGGTATCCATGTTGAGGCGCGTAGGGAGCAACTAGCGTGAGCTAGTTGGGGATTGCGCCTGCGCAATCTTTGTGTTATACATAAGGCATGAAGTTCAAAAAGCAGACAA
>CACYYO010000015.1 GCA_902778645.1 uncultured Rhodospirillales bacterium
GCATTTTGCGCCTCAAACAAGGCAAAAGTAGAGGAAGCCCTCGCCCGAATTGCTAATTTCTGACAAACTTAAGCCCCTCACCGGAGGGGCTTTTTTTTACGCTTTGTCAGACAAAATAAATTTAATCTTGCAACCATAATAACCGACAAGCAGAAAATACTTCTTCCAACTGACACTCTCGCCCATTTCGATATAATCTATCGTCATCGGGTGAAGATGTGTTTCTTCAGCTACCAACTCAATCGGCTTTTTAAGCTGCCGCCTGATAAGACCAAGCTGCAACCCCATCTCTTGCTTAAATGTTTTATTGCTATAAGTATTCATTCTTTGAACTCCTTTTTTTGCTATATTAAAACAAAAAACTCGCTCCGAAAAAACGAAGCGAGGGAGTTCAACACTGCTAGAAAACAGTCCTACTTATTCAATATATTCATAGGCTCCCTCTTCTACAGAAGGAGTTATTTTTTCTAGGAGATGTTGAAATCCCATAAGCAGAACACCTGCTTACAAGTCAAATGATAAAAGAGATAAATAAAAATGCAAGACTTTTCTATAAATTCTCGGACAAAATCAAAAATTGGCACGTAACTTAGCAATTTGCAAAAAATCCGCACTAGTTACCGCAGCCCCTAAAAACACGATAAATTCGAAAAATAGTAAGGAATAAAAGCAATTACGAAAGGCGCGTACATAAACGTACGTAACTGAGTAATTGATTTTATTCCTGCACTAGTTTTCAATTTTGCGTGTTTTTAATTAAATCATGGCCATACCGCCGTTAATGTTGATCGTCTGTCCCGTAATATATTGCGCCTCATCAGATGCCAAAAAGGCAACAACATTGGCAATATCTTGAGCTTCACCGAGCTTTCCGGCCGGAACTTTGGCAAGCAAAGCGGCTTTAACATCATCAGGCAAAACATCTGTCATCGGCGTACGAATAAAGCCCGGTGCAACCGAGTTAACCGTGATATTGCGAGAACCGACTTCTTGAGCCAAACATTTGTTCATAGCAATCATACCGGCTTTAGAGGCTGAATAGTTAGCTTGTCCGGCATTTCCGGTTACACCGACCACAGAGGCAATACCGATAATACGACCAAAACGACGCTTCATCATCCCGCGAACAGCGGCTTTTGCTAATTTGAAGCCCGCAGACAAGTTAACATCTAAAACCAATTGCCAATCTTCATCACTCATACGAATAAACAGATTATCGCGTGTTAAGCCGGCATTATTAACCAAAATATCGATTCGACCCAACTTTTCCTCAACCGAAGAGACAAGATTTTTAACATCGTCAGGATTTGTCAGGTTAGCAACAAAAGTCTCAACATTGCTACCTAACTCAGCCTTTAATTTTTCCATTGGCTCGGCGCGCATATCCGTCAAAGCAAGGATAGCCCCTTGCGCATGCAATGTACGAGCAATTTTATCCCCTATTCCGCCGGCAGCACCGGTAATTAGAGCAACTTTTCCATCCAATCTAAACATATTATTTTCCTTTCATATTATAAATCTTGAGCTAAAGCCTCGATATCGGCAGGAGACCCGACCGACAACGCGTTAATTTCTTTATAACTTCTTTTAACGATACCGGACAATACTTTACCGGCACCGAGTTCAACCACATCCGTGATACCCTGATCAACCATATAGGTAACACTTTCTCGCCAACGAACAGAGCCTGTCACCTGTTCGACCAGATGCTTGACAATCTCCTCCCCTTTTGTAATAGGTTGAGCCAAGACATTAGCAATCAGCGGCACTTGGGCATCACAAGCCTTAACGGCAGACAAAGCCTCTTTCATAACTTTTGCCGCCGGAGCCATCAACGGACTATGAAACGGTGCGCTGACCGGCAATTTAATACACCGTTTTGCCCCAAATTCTGAGGCAATCTCGACAGCCTTTTCGATTGCGTTCATGTGACCGGAGAGGACAACTTGTCCATCAGCATTATCATTTGCGGCAACACATTCCCCTCCTGTCTCACGACAAGCCTCAATAAGCGCATCAACATCCTTAAAAGACATCCCGATAACGGCGGCCATCCCGCCAACACCTAAAGGCACAGCTTGTTGCATTGCCTGTCCTCTTGTTCTCAAGAGCTTTGCCGTATCTGACAAAGAGAAAACACCTGCCGCACAAGCCGCAGAATATTCACCCAAAGAATGTCCGGCAACAAAAGCCGCTTTATTCTTAAGCGCAATGCCGAAATCTTTTTCCAAGATTCGAACCACCGCCATCGAATGCGCCATGAGTGCCGGCTGGGTATTTACCGTCATCATCAGGTCGCTTTCCGGACCTTCGACCATTATCTTAAATAAATTACAAGAAATTGCGTCATTAACTTCTTCAAAAACTTGTTTTGCAGACTTAAAATTATCTGCCAAATCTTTTCCCATACCGACAAACTGAGATCCTTGCCCGGGAAAAACAAACGCATATTTCATATTCAACAAAATCCTTTTCTTATTTATCCGTGCCTGTTAGCGTGTGTCATTTTAGAATAAAAGTCAACAAATATTCCTGATTGACTCCCATATATGGATAAAAATTAACTCTCTTTTGACACTTTACCTTTATACTACCCCCAACGAGAAGGGGCTTTTATCATGGCAAAAAAACAGAAAAAACAATCTTTTATACATAAACTGACCTTACGGGCATGGGGTATAATTTTAATGGCTGCCTGCTTATTTGTATGGGCAAGTTGTGCATTTTATCACCCACAAGACAACAGCATAAATATTATTTCCGATGCACCCGTAAAAAATTTGCTCGGAATTTATGGCGCTCAAACAGCCGGTTACGCTCTTTCTGTCTTTGGCCTCATCGTCCCGATATTTTTAATTGCCGTTTTTCGCTGGGGGTTTGATTTAGCTCGAGGACTGGGATTCATCTTCCCCTATTCTCGTTTCTTTGCTTTTTTAAGCGGCATTGCTTTCGGGTCAACTGCCTTAGCGCTTCTGCCGACCAGATGGAGTCCTTTTCTTTTAGGAGGATTTTTCGGACGATTTTCTGCCGATAATTTAATGACCATCATTAACCACACCAATACCTACGGCTATGGCAAATACCTATTATTTGCACTTTGTGTATTGTTGACATGGCTTGCTTTTGACTATGCCTTCGGTATAACAATCAAACATTGGTATCGCTTAGCTAAATATATATGTCTGAGTATCATAGCCTTTTTTGCAATGCTTTACAAAGGCATCAGCCACTTTTTCGCCCTGTTCAGCAACCACCATTTCAGCCGTGAAGAACGCCAAGAAATTAAGCAAAAACAAGAAAAGAAGCGTCGTTCTCGCCGGCAAGAGACAGAAAGAATTGAGCCGAGTTTCAGTGCCGATTCACCATCACCGGCACCGTTGGTTGAAGAACAAACAAAAGAACCTCTTAATTCTAAACCGATACCACCCAAAATCACCACCCAAACAGATTCTCGAACCCCAAAGACAGCGCCTCAAAAATTACCTCAAAACGCCGACGGCTACACCTGCCCCGACATCAATTTATTATCTCGCCCGCAGGATTCGCAAAACAATCATGTTAATAAAGAGGAGTTAGAACGCATCGCCAAAGAATTAGAAACAACCTTAGAAGAGTTCGGTATTCACGGTAAAATTGTCAAAGTCCGTCCCGGACCTGTTGTCACATTATATGAGTTAGAGCCCGCTCCCGGCACAAAAAGCGCCCGTGTCATTGGTTTGGCAGATGACATTGCCCGCTCAATGTCCGCAGCCGCCGTTCGTATTGCTGTTGTCCCCGGCTCGAACACCATAGGTATTGAATTACCAAACACCAAAAGGGACACGGTTTGGTTGCGTGACTTATTTGAAGATTCGGAATTTACAAACTCCAAAAATGCCTTAAATGTTGTTTTGGGTAAAGATATTGGCGGCAAAAACACATATGCTGATTTAGCAAAAATGCCTCACCTTCTGGTTGCCGGAACAACCGGTTCCGGTAAATCTGTGGGTGTCAACTCAATGATTTTATCTCTTCTGTTTCGTATGAGTCCTGACGAATGCAAATTGATTATGATTGACCCGAAGATGCTTGAATTTTCAATGTATAACGGCATTCCGCACTTGTTAACACCGGTTATCACCGACCCGGCAAAAGCCGTTGTCGGGCTCAAATGGGCAGTCAGAGAAATGGAAGACCGCTACCGTGCTATGGCACAAATGAATGTGCGCAACATTTCCGGTTACAATCAGAAAGTTACAGAAATCAAAAAAACCGGCAAACCCTACATCCGCACAGTCCAAACCGGATTCGATGATGACGGAAAGCCTGTCTATGAAGAACAGGAAATGGATCTGAATCCATTACCTTACATTGTTATTGTTGTTGATGAAATGGCCGATTTGATGCTTGTTGCCGGCAAAGAAGTTGAAGCCGCCATTCAACGCTTAGCCCAAATGGCACGTGCCGCCGGTTTGCACCTGATTATGTCAACGCAACGTCCTTCCGTTGATGTCATCACCGGTACTATCAAAGCCAACTTCCCAACTCGTATCAGCTTCCAAGTAACATCTAAAATAGATAGCCGAACGATTCTCGGCGAGCAAGGCGCAGAACAATTATTAGGCAAAGGTGATATGCTTTATATGCCTGCCGGACAGCGACCAATCCGTATCCATGGTGCTTTTGTTAAAGATGAGGAAGTTGAAAACATTGTTGAATTTATCAAATCACAGAAAGAACCTGAATATGTCGAAGCCGTTACCCAAGGAGACCTTGATGAGAAAGATTCGGGAGCTGTATTTGACAAAGGTTCTTTTAGCGGAAAAGGCAATAATGATGACTTATATAACCAAGCTGTCGAGATTGTCCGCAACGATAAAAAAGCCACTATCAGTTATATTCAGCGTCGGCTGAGCGTTGGCTATAACAAGGCCGCGACTCTCATTGAGCGCATGGAAGAAGAAGGAATAGTTTCCGCCCCTGATCACGCCGGAAAAAGGCAAATAATAGGATAGACTTGACAAATTAAAATTTGTATAGTAGACCCATAGGCGAAAACATATTATTTTTTCCATAAAATCTCACAGCCGCTGATATGTGAATACCGGCCGCTATATGTCACATTTTTCCTCTTTTGCATCCGTATGTGAATACCGATGTAAAAGTATCGAGACACAATTTCTTTTATCCCCCTTGGTGCGTGAGCATCGACGGGGATTTTTTATTTCTTAAATCATTTCAATTTCTTTATACAAAAATAAACCTCTCTCTCAAAATATATTGACAATAAACGAAACTTCTGATACTCTTTTATTAGACAAAATATCTAACAAAGGAGACAACTATGATTACAAATGAACAAGCAGCCAAAATGTTTGAAGGAGAAACGATTGAGGCTATTCCAACCGATATGAAACGCATTATTATCCCTGCATACGGTTTTGCCGGAGGTAAAGACACCAAACGTCAAGAATGGGGAGCCGATGGTCCCTTTATGGAAGATGTTAAAGGTTTGGAATTTTATAATCCAAAAGATAATGGAAATCAAGTTCTAAAAGCTAAAGATGGTGTTTTAATTTGCTACGATGCCCCTGGACGTAAAGAAAAAATTGACACCTATCTGAAAGAACACCCTTTAGCCGTCAAAACAGCAGACCAATTAAAGCAATTTATTGATTATTTATCAAAGCATGTTGTTAATGAAGGTGGAAAAGCAGACTTATGGGATTCTGACATTAATTTTGCTGCAGGATTAGTAGGTGCTCCAACAAAAGAAGACATAAAACCCGGAAAAACTTTTACAGGAGCTAAAAAGAAAGAAGCAGTCCAAGCTGTCAAATTGCCAAAAGGAGCAGTTTTTGAAGGGGCTATCGGACAACCTCAAACTGCCGGTGAAAATGGAGCTTATTTAATCAATGATAGTGCAGGAATGAGACTCATCCAAACGGAAGAGTTCAAAAAGGCCTATTCAATTACTAAAATACCGAATACGCTCAGCAAACAAAGAGATATAACTGATTAGTATTTCACAAAACTCAAATACAATCCTTCAGCCGGTGCCGTCACACCGGCTTTTTTTCTGTCTTTCGCTTCTAAGATTTTCTCCACATCACCGACTTGCAAATGCCCGTCACCAACCATCTTAAGTGTCCCGACAAAATTGCGAACTTGATGATGCAAAAAAGACCTTGCCTCAACTTCAAACCGAATTTCCTCTCCATCTTGAATAATATCTAACCTATCAAGTGTTTTAACCGGCGATTTTGCCTGACAAGCTGCCGCTCGAAAAGAGGTAAAATCATGTTTCCCGAGCAGGCATCTTGAGGCCTGTCTCATTTTTTCAACATCTAAAGGCACAGGCACCCACCAAACTCTGTTTTTGAGCAAAACACTCGGAGCACGACGATTTAAAATCCGATAAATATACCCTCTCCCCTGCGCCGAAAACCGTGCATGGAAATCATCGCTCACTTTTTCAACGGTAATAACACTGACCGGCGCTTCCAAATCACGCAAATTCGCATTCAGAGCTTCACGCATCTTCCATTCTTCAATATCTAAATTTAAATCAAAATGCGCCACTTGAGCCAAAGCATGAACGCCCGCATCTGTCCGCCCAGCTCCCCAAACCAATGCGCCGTTATCAATATTCTCAGCCACAAAACGTCCAAAAGCTTGCTTGACAGCTGTTTCCAGAAAACCTTGTGCACTTGAACCATCAGGTTGCCACTGCCACCCGAGCAAATTTGTTCCGTCATACTCAACTGTTATTTTATATCGCATTTTTTTCTCACAAACAAAATGGAGCGATTCTCACGCCCCATTTTAACGAAAACAAAAAATTTAGCAACTTTATTATTCCGCAGCCAAAGCCAACTTATCATCTGATTGCATTGTTGCGGCAAAACCGAGCTTCCTCTGAATTTGCCAAACAACCCTCAGAGCACTCAAGGCATCTTCACCGGTAACACGAGGCTGAGCCTTGCCGTTAACACAAGCCACAAAATGAGCCAATTCTGCTTGCAAAGGCTGATTCGTCGGAATAAACAATTGCTCGACACTCCCTTTCAACCCATAATTCATCCATTCCGGAATCTCATCTTGGTTAACATACGGCATACGCCCTTGAGAATGGACATTAATACTTTGGTTAATAAAATCCATATCAATATAGTTTGTGTCCGTCGTAACCGTTAAGGTACGAACACGAGCTTGAGTTATACGGCTGGCTGTCAAATTAGCTGTTGCCCCGTTTGCAAATTCCAACAAAGCAGAAATATAATCTTTTCCGCCATTAACGGAAGCAGCATGAACATTAACAACCGGAGACTTAACCAAAGATTGGATAACCTCAACATCATGAATCATCAAATCCATAGCGACATCAACGTCCGTAATACGACCCGAAGCCGCAGACATTCTTTGTGCCGTTAAAGAGCGAATTTTTGAGGTATCAGACAAAATCTTTGCCATCTGTTCTACGGCAGGATTATAACGTTCAACATGGCCAACCAGTAAAATAACATTATTTTTCTTAGCGGCACTGATTAATCTTTGACATTCTTCTTCCGTCGTGGCAAGAGGTTTCTCAATCAGGCAATGAATCCCTTTGTTTAAGAAAAATTCACCAACCTCCGCATGAGCAACAGATGTTGTCACAACACTAACGGCGTCAACATTTGCAGCAGCTTCTTCCATAGAAGAAAAAGCTTTAATTCCAAACATATCGGCAGCAGCTTTTGCTGAATCGGAAAAAACATCATAGACACCGACCAACTCAACACCTTGAAGTGCTTTATACGTCTTCAAATGGTTTTTACCCATCATGCCGGCACCGATAACCGCAACTCTAACATTACTCATTTCTAGACCTCAACAGTTATTAACGATTAAACCAAGTTAATCAAATTCAGCCTAATTACTAGTTAATTTCTCTTGAAATGTCACATAAAAAGATGTTACAAATTGTTACAAAGAGGAGTAATAAATTGAAAATTCTTCAAAAAATATCTTGTTTTCTAATACTTTGCACCACACTTTGCAATTGCGCAACCAACAACCAACCTGTTGATAATTCAGAACAAAAAACAACCTCACACACTATTCAAATAGAACCGCAAAAAGGACGCATCAACACCGAAACCGCTATCGCCCGCACCCTGAAATATAATCTCGAGACCATAAAAAAACAACTCTCTTCTAAAATTACCGGCTCTGTTGCACAAACAAATGCTTTTCACACTTTACAAAAAATAAGAGAAGGGCAAAACCTGAACCTTGCTACCTCATTGAAGGAACTTGATTTTGCCATTTTATCTGCCTCTGTCAACACAACAGAAAATCCGCAAATAGCTGAGAGATTACTCTCGCAGGCAACAGCGCATAACCTTACTTTAGGCGCTATCAAAGCACACAAAACCGCCATGTATGGTCACAAAAAATCTTTCGAATGGAACCGCCTTATCCGCCAATACCAAAGCCAAATCGCCTCGCTGCTGAAAAAAACACAGAATGACCTGTCAGAAGAAGACTTTGCATACCAAAGAGAGCTTGAGAACACGATTGACCACCTCAAACTGTACCTCCGAAATACCGAGCAAAACGCCGCTGACTTTTATCAACTGACAAAACTCGATTCTCCTTACCCTGATTTAGAAGGGAAAACATTCTACGAAAAAACCGTTTTACCTCCGCAATGTAAAGCCGATTCCTACCAAAAAAGTGCCTTTACCAATCGTTTGGAACTCAAAAATATTCCCTCTTATTCTCTGGATACAATTGCACTGGATTTAGCCGACCAATATCCGGAAAGCAGTGCCTCCGTCAGTGGTTTTTATTTGCAAGATTCTACACAAGATGAAAACTTGTCTCGTCTCGGTGATGAAGTTGCCGTCCACCTGCTGCAAACAACCAACACCTATCAAAAAGCAGGAAACAATAAAAATACCCTCAAATCTCGTTTGAGTAAAGATTTACACAAAGCAATCTACCTGCAACTGGAATTAGCCCATCGCTTAGCCGCCCGCACCGCTGCTGATTATGATATTCAACAAAACAATCTGAGACAACTCAAGCAAAACATTCAAAAGATCGAAAAACTCGGTCGTCCGAACATTAACCAAAAAATCGATTTGCTAAAAGCAAAGCAGGAACTATGGGACAACGAAAATCTGGCAGACCAAATTCTGGCAGAAAGAACCGTCGCTGTTTGTGCCTTGCAATTTTACAGCGGTTTAATAGAGCTGACACCGGAAATCTTGGATAAAAACATTACAGACATTGCCTCTTTTGTAAACACATCCCTGCACAAAAAAAACACCTCTGCAACCTCTCGAAGCATTAGCAAAATATCTTCCGGTGATGAATACACTCTCGTGACCCAACGAGAGAATTGGGCGCATAAAGAAAACTGGCTCGAAGATTTAATGGCGGAAAAACAAACCCCTCAACCCGAAAAAATCATGAGTAAACCGCTTACTTCCATAGCAAAAACAAGTTCCCTCAAAAACCTGCAGCTTGGCTCGTTTTTGGATAGAGAAACCGCCCAAAAAGAATGGGAACACCTCACCAAAGACTTTCCCGAGCTCTCTCAATACACCCCTGAGTATGATACCATATCTGTCGCAGGTATTTCTCTGCATCGCCTGTCAATAAAAGTTTCTCCTGATTCATCCAAAGAACTGTGCACACACCTTCACCAAAAGGGAAAAGAATGCTTCTTAAGCGATTAAGTCTTGCTAAAATTGTTTTCTTAGAATATAATCATCGTAACGACCAAAATAGGTTAAAAAAATGTCTGATGAACAAGATTTAGCCAATAAATTGGATTTAAAAAAATCCAAACTTATGGAGCAAAAACAAAAACTTGCTAAAGAAAAAGCAGAAATCAGCTGGAAAGCGGTTGCCAGACCAAAACCGGCGACAAGTTCTGATTCTTCTTTTTCAACACCACCTGCCTGGATGCCAAAAATTGTTCCTAATATCGATTTTCACGGCAAAAATCTCCAAAATGGCGATTTTTCAGATGAAAACCTCGAAGATGCTAATTTATCCGGAGCAGACTTGCGCAATGCCAATTTAGCCGGAGCTAATTTGCGAGGTATTGACTTGAGCGGTGCAGACTTAACCGGCGCCAATCTTGAAGGCGCTGACTTAACCGGAGCCAACTTATCCGGCGCTAAATTAGTCAAAGCAAACCTCAAAAAAACCAAATTACATGATGTTATTTTTGATGGGGCTGATTTAACAGATGCTGTTTTTCTCGAAATTGATGTAGATAACCCCACACTGGAAAACATTCAAGATATTGTCGAATATCTGGCAATGTATTACCCTCACAAACTAAATCTTGCCAAATTTGATTTAACATTGCTTAATCTGGCGCAGATTGATTTATCACGTGTGAATTTACGAGGCGTTGACTTCACCGGAGCCGACTTTACCGGTGTTAATATTTTAGAGTTGGATTTAAGCGAATGTATCATCACACCGGAACAAATTGCCCAAGCCCTCGGACACCCCCCCTCACCTGAAGAACTTCGCAAAATTCTTGCCCCGAAACCAAAGAAAAAACATAAATCTTATGGCATTGATTTAACAGATTTCTTTTTTGACAACGGCTTACCCGCCGGCGTCTGGTTCACACGCCGAGGCAAATCCGTTACTTTTGACCAAATATTCAGTGCCGTTAAGCGTTTTACAAATGCCTTCCGTAAAGATGCTCCCGAAAACGATTTGCTGGAAGACATCAAACAAGAAAAGAAAATTGCCAAACAAGAGGCTGAGCAAGAAAAGTCTGCTAATGAGGACTTACGCAGAATTATAGAAGAAAACAAAAAGAATACATTAGAAGAAAAAATGCGCGAAAATACACATAAACAACAAGAACAAAACAAACCTAAAACATCTCAGCATATAGACAACTTGATGCTCCGACGTGGTGATAATTCCCGAGGATTTTAATGGAAGAAACTTTATTTTCAGCCAATGTTAAACGTCCTTTAGCTGATCGACTTCGTCCCAAAAATTTAGAAGAAGTTGTCGGTCAAGACCATCTTGTCGGTGCAGATGCCCCCATAGGGCGTATGCTCAAAAGCGGCAAAGTCACCTCTTTTATTCTCTGGGGGCCGCCGGGATGCGGAAAAACCACCATTGCCCGTCTGATTGCTGAACACACAAATCTTTTCTTTGAACAAATTTCAGCTGTCTTTTCAGGTGTCGCTGACTTAAAGCGCGTTTTTCAATATGCACAGGAAAGGCGTGCCACACAAGGCAAGGGAACACTCTTATTTGTTGATGAAATTCATCGTTTTAACAAATCGCAACAAGACGGCTTTTTGCCTTATGTTGAAGACGGCACGATTATTCTTGTCGGCGCCACTACGGAAAACCCTTCTTTTGAGCTCAATGCCGCTTTATTGTCTCGCTGTCAGGTCTTTGTCTTAAACCGACTTAATACGGAGAATTTTGAGGAACTCCTGCAACGCGCCGAAAAAGAGACCGGACAAAAGCTCCCGGTTGATGATGAAGCACGTGAGTTTATGAAATCCGTTGCCGACGGCGACGGTCGTTACATCTTAAATCTGGCAGAAAGTGTCTGGTCATACGCGCAAGAGGGTGAAATATTTAATAAAGACAACATCATGAACATTATTCGCTCCCGAGCACCGGTCTATGACAAAGGGCGAGATGGTCACTACAATCTGATTTCTGCCGTACATAAATCGCTTCGCGGTTCAGATGTTGATGCCGCCCTCTATTGGGTTGCACGAATGATTGTTGCCGGTGAAGATCCCAAATATATTCTCCGCCGCCTAACCCGTTTTGCGGTAGAAGACGTCTCTCTGGCCGATCCGAATGCTGTCTCCCAAGCCATCAGCTGTTGGGAAACCTATGAGCGCTTAGGCTCTCCGGAAGGCGACTTAGCGGTTATGCAATTAACAGCTTATCTGGCAACGGCACCTAAATCGATTGGCGTTTACAGAGCCATGCATTCAGCCATAGATTTAGCCAAAAAGACCGGCTCATTAATGCCACCCAAAAACATTTTGAACGCCCCCACAAAATTGATGAAACAGCTTGGCTACAGTGACGGATACGAATATGATCCGGATTGTGAAGATGGTTTTTCCGGCGCTAACTACTTCCCTGAGGGTATGAAAAGAGTTAAACTTTACTATCCTGTCGACCGCGGTTTCGAGCGAGAAATCAAAAAAAGAATTGAGTATTTTGACAAACTTCGCGCAGAAAAACAGGCTAAAAAGAAACAAAAACAAGAAAGTTGACAATAAAATCTCTTTTTGCTAAATAATGCCTTAGAGACAAATCATTAAAACATTATTATATGAATAAAAAAATTATCTGCATCATTATTGCAGGAATAGGAAAACAGAAAACCTATGTGGGAAAACTAAGTGATTTAGAACTTCAAAAACTGAAAGAAGTAGCCACTCTTCTTGAAAATGAGTATGGAATTACTTTTCTAGAAGATGAACGCGATGAGATTCAAAGATTATTTGATAAAATTAACATCCCAAAAGCTCCAATAACTTGCAAAGTTCTTGAAAACAAACCTAATTTCCCAATCCCGGATGAACTGTTCAAGCGGCAAGCAGGCAAACAAACCTTTCCACCGCCTAAAAAGGGAAAAGTATGTTCCAAACCCAAGGGAAATTTTCGTAAATGATGAAAACGCAACGAAGCTCTCGTTGCGTTTTTTTATTATAGTCATCCTCAGCCTGTTTTTTCTTGTCATGCCTGACTTGACCTGGCATCCACAGTAAAAAAGTTACTTCTATCTTGCCCCGACGAGAGAAACTGATGATATTGTATCTCCCATACCCACCAATGTCTTTGGTTTTTCAACCAAAATTGTCGGAACGGCAATCACATCAAACCCGGCGCACTGCGTTAAACCGGTCTCTAAAAAGTCCTTATCTTCCAAAATGTCACTGATAGTCTGCAATTCCTTCAAGCCGACATCAGAAACCTTTTGCCCAACCGCCCATAACAAATTCTCAGCATGATTAACATCACCTGTTCCGGCCTTTCCGGCAGCCACTGTTGCCGCCAAAATCATTCCATGGCGATTTTGCTTTGGTGTAATTCTGAAACTCTTATTTTGTACTGTCAGGTACAACCCGAAGAAATGCAGCTGAATCCGCGGCGTTTTTAATATCTCTTTAACCCGAAGCAGGGCACGGAACAAATTCTCAGCATGACAATCTTCTCTGCACATTTGTGCTAACTTATCTTCCCCGACAACTTCTAAAATATCTATCAATTCTCGCTCATTAATGCCTATAGAATCAGCATTTGTTGCTAATTTTTGAATAATGGCCCGACGCACCTCCATATCTTGTGTCGAGGCTATCTCCAAATGAACAATTGTCCCGTGTCTGTGCCAAGCATTCATAATCGGCAATACTTTTTCCACCAATGAAACCCCGTCATTATTGGCTGTTAAAGCATGCATACCTGACAATATAACAAATTCCGCCGGATTCTCCGTTGTTTCTTTAATAAAGTGGCTATCTGTAACCAACCGCAAATTCAAAGGATCATACGTTGCAATAAAACGATTGGACTTCGGGCAAACAAACTTTTTACCCTCTATCTCCACCGTATCGCCCTTATCAAATTCAATAATCCAGTGAATCATCGGTACATCATTATTTCGGCAAATCTGATAAGCCGGCTTTTCTTGCCCTTTTTCATCAAAAGAAACAATGTTATCAAGCTTTAAGAATTGCTCGGCTTGCTCTTTGGGCAAAGAATTCGTATGGACAATAACTTTTTGTACACCCAAAATACCCAGCACATTGGCAACAATACCGCCTTGTCCGCCCATTTGCAACCTGTCATAGCCGAGATGATTAAGCATCCAATCATAAACGACTTTTTCTTCCGACAACCATTCCTCGGCAATGCCGTTCTTAAAACTTTTGAAAATACCTTTTAAGACATCTTGAGGCTCTATCAGTTTGGTTTGTTTAATATCCTCCAAAGCGCTCAACGACAGACCTGATTCTTTCACCAATTCTGCCAGCCTTTGCCCGCTCAATTTGATGACGGCATCAACATTAGCATTAAAAGCTGTCACCGCAGTATTTACCTCTTTTACTTTTTCCAAAGTTTGCGGTGCTGTTGCATATAAGTCTAACCATTTATTTTTTATTTCTTCTGACATTTTTATTCCTTATTTTTCAAATTATTAACTTTCATTTCGGCAAGACTGTAAGCGGCAATATTCCTGATAGCTTGGTTAAAAGAAAGATAGTTTTTGGCATCTGCCAGCCATTCTTGCAAAAGTTGATTCTGCTTTATATCATCACTCTCTGAAGATTCTATTAACTTTATCGCCTGTTTTAAGTCACCGGCAGAAACAGATTCCTGCAAAACTTTCCATGCCTTTTGCTCTGCGGCAATCGGCGCGCCTTCTCCGGCTTTACGAATTTTAACATACTCGCCGATTTTTTGATTTATCCGCTCTTTCCAATCTTGAGCATCTTCGTCATGTTGCTTTGCAATCACCTCTGCATAAATTTCCCCGAAACGCTGTATCAACACTCTTTCAGAGACAATCCCGTTACGAGAGAACTCATCAATCACCGACACTTCTTTTTTGATTTTGGCATTCTCCGGTGTCAGTTGATTAAGAATCTCCGCCTCATACAGAAAATCTCCGCCTTCTGCTGCCGCTTGCTTAACCAACATCGCCGCACTCAAAATCAACGCCCCGTCATCACTGATTTTAGCAAGTTTATCCAAACGATTTTCTTGTTTATCAACTCTTGTGAGTATTCCTAAAACGATTCCCGCATCGGCCTTCGAATCAATAACATTCAATACCTGCTTTTCAAGGTTTTCCACCTTGTTTTCAAAACCGGAAACATCCGGTTTCGGCAAATTCAAAAGTTGTGCCTGCAAAGTCGCAACTTGGTCTTGCAATTGAGCAATCTGCGCCGCAACAACATCTTGCGCCGGCTGTCGTTCAGCCGCCTTTTGCCATACAGACGGATTCGCATAAAGCCAATAACCGCCACCGGCTATTGCTCCCAACACAATCAGACAAAACATCAAACGCCCGAAACCGCCTTTCACATCGGCAGACTGTTTTTCTTGTTGGCTATCCTGAGTATTTTCTTCTGCTTTTTCCTGTTCCTGCTTTGCTTTTTTGACCATGGCGAAAATTCCTTTACAATAGAAAGACGACGATATATATAGTTACTATACATAAGAAAAACAAAATTGAAAGAAACAAATGATAGTTTTAGGCATCGAAAGCAGCTGCGATGAAACCGCCGCCGCAATTGTTAATGATAAAAAAGAGATTTTAGGGCAAAGTCTCCTTTCCCAAGAAGAACATAAGGTCTTTGGCGGTGTTGTGCCGGAAATTGCCGCCCGCTCTCATCTGGAGCACATCGATGAAATAATTGAAAGCTGCGTCAAAAAAGCCAATATCTCTCTTAATGACATTGACGCCATTGCCGCCTCTTCCGGTCCGGGGTTAATTGGCGGCGTCGTTATTGGCGTTATGGCGGCTAAAGCCCTGGCACTCGCCTTGAACAAACCGTTTGTCGCCGTCAATCATTTGGAAGGGCACGCTCTTTGTGCACGCCTGACAAGCAATGTTGAATATCCTTATTTGCTCTTATTGGTTTCCGGCGGACACTGCCAAATTTTGATTGTCAAGGGTGTCGGTGACTTTGAGCGCCTCGGTACAACCATTGACGACGCCGCCGGTGAAGCCTTTGATAAAGTTGCCAAAATGCTCAATCTCGGCTACCCCGGAGGCCCGATGATTGAAAAAATGGCCTCCGTCGGTGATGAAAATCGTTTTGTCTTACCGCGCCCGTTACATAATTCCGGAGATTGTAATTTATCTTTCTCCGGGTTAAAAACCGCTGTTCGCAAAATTATTGAATCTTATGCCCAAGACGGCAATATCGCCCACACCATTATCAACAAACAGGATACGGCTGATATTTGCGCTTCGTTTCAGTATGCCGCCACGCGCAGCTTATGCGAAAAATTGGAATTAGCCATTAAAATTTTCAAGCAAAAATATCCTCAAGGCAAAGATTTGGTTGTCTCCGGTGGTGTTGCCGCCAACACATATCTGCGTTCTCACCTTAAAAAATTAGCAGAGCAAAATGGGTTAATCTTTTCCGCCCCACCTATTCAATATTGTACAGATAACGGTGTTATGATTGCTTGGGCGGGCTTAGAACGTTTTGCCAAAGGCTATACCAATGAGCTGGATTTCAAACCGCGCCCGCGTTGGCCGTTGGATGAAAACGCCCCCAAAGCCGCCGGTGCCGGAGGGGTTAAAGCCTAAAATGAGAAGCAAAACACCTTTTTTACGTCATACCGGAAGTCAAGCCCTACTGGACTTGACATATCCGGTATCCACAAAACACATTGCAAAGCAATGTCTGATTAAATATTTATTATGAAACAGAATAAAATGAGAAGCAAAAAAGAAGCCCTCGAAATTATGAAAATTTTCCGACAACGAGACCCTAACCCTCGTTGTGAACTGAATTATGTTAATGCCTACACCCTGCTTGTGGCTGTTGTTCTTTCGGCACAAAGCACCGACAAAGGGGTAAACAAAGCAACTGAAACACTGTTCAAAATTGCCGATACACCGCAAAAAATGATTGATTTGGGCCTGGAAAAACTGAAAGAGCATATCAAAACCATTGGCTTATATAACAATAAAGCTAAAAATATTATTGCTCTAAGCAAAGAGCTGGTCGCAAAGTATAATGGTATTGTTCCGGATAATCGCGAGCAATTGGAAAGCCTTGCCGGCGTCGGGCGCAAAACGGCAAACGTTGTTCTAAACGTTTGGTTTAATCAACCGACATTAGCTGTCGATACCCACGTTCTCCGCATTTCCCACCGTCTTGATTTCAGCCATGGCAAAACCCCTCTGGAAGTAGAAAAAGACCTGATAAAGTTATTACCAAAAGATGACATCAAAAATACGAATCACTGGCTGGTTTTATTCGGTCGCTATATATGCAAAGCCCAAAAACCGGATTGCCTCAATTGCCCGATAAGCGATTATTGCCATAGTAAAGATAAAAAAATCTAACTTTCACCGGCAACGCCTTCATCGACCATTTCCCCATAAAAACTCAGATAATGTGCCGAGTAGTTGATTTTATAAAAAAGAAAAAGCGATAGATGTTGTTTATAGTAAGAAATAAGGAATTTTGCGAACGGAGTGTACATAGAGGTACATGAGCATTTTTTCAGCTTGTAAACGACGCACTAATCGACCATTTCCCCATAAAAACTCAGATAATGCGTCGAGTAGTAGGCGCCAAAAGCAAAAGTACCGCAGCGTACAAAGTGGTACGTGAGGACACTTTTGTCTTGCTGGCAACACCCTAATCGACCATTAGATGAGTTTTTAACGATTCGATGACGCGGTTCACCGTATTCTCCACCTGTTCTTCTTTTGTTTCAACCACAATATCCGCCTCGGAATAATAGGGATATTCTTCTTGAATATAGGATTCGAGTTTGTTTTTCAGGTGATCTTCTGCACCTTCTAGAAAGGGGCGGTGTTTACGACCGGCAGTACGATGGTATAAAATATCAATGTCGGCCTTAAGCCATACGGTAATAGCGTGTTCTTTTGCTAACTTGCGCGTTTGCTCTGCAACAAAAGAGCCTCCACCGGAGGCAAGAACACAAGGCTCTCCTTGTAAAAGACGCTTCATCACACGAGCTTCACCGGCACGATATTCTTTCTCGCCAAAGCATTTCAAAACATCAATCAGGGACAACCCGGCGGCTTTCTCCATTTCCTGATCACCATCTACAAAAGGAAGATTCAGTTTTTTTGCCAAGCGCCGACCGACACTTGTTTTGCCGCTGCCCATCAGTCCGACTAAAAGAATTATTTTATTTTTTATCATCATCTTATAAAATTTATATTTCTTTTTACCTTTATTATGTTAAATATATAAATAGTTTTATATTTAGTAAATATTTTTTTAGGTTATGCATCATGAGACAAAAAAAATCAAAATCTATCTATTACATTATTGCTGCCGCCGCAGTTTTGGCCGGTTTTTTGTTTGTAGCTATGCTTGAGCTCCCTGTCAAAACCGAGCATGTTGAAGAAGTCATTCCCAACGACTTTCTGACCAAATAGCTATGGAGACAGCTCTCTCAGACTTTTTTGATTCCATTATTGCAGAAAAAGGCGCTTCGCTCAAAACTGCAGAGGCTTATCGTCATGATATTGAGCAATTTTTACAAATCTCCGCTATCAATGAGTTTAAGCAGATAAGCACACAAAACATTGCAGATTTTATGGCTTATCTGGGAAATCAGGGATTTGCAACCAAAACACAAGCACGAAAGCTATCTGCCATTCGTGAGTTTTGCAAATTTCTGTTTTCTGAAAATCTTATTGAGCAAAATCCTGCGGCTGACATAGACAGCCCCAAACTTGAAAAACCTTTACCAAAATTTTTGAATGAGACAGAAATGGATGCCCTTATCGATGCCGCCAAAACGGCTCAAGACATCCGCCACCGCCGCATTACCGCTATGCTGATTTTGATGTATCATTGCGGCTTGCGTGTTTCAGAATTGGTCTCTCTGCCGATTAATGCCATTAACCAGGCAAAAAAACAGATTCTCGTTTTCGGTAAAGGCGCAAAAGAAAGGCTGATTCCCGTTTCTGACGCTGCTCTGGAAGAAATCGAAGATTATTTAAGTTATCGCCACTGCTTTATCAAAGGCAAAGAAAGTAAATACCTCTTTCCCTCGCTAAGTGCCAAAGAAGGTCATCTGACGCGCGATGCCTTTTACAAATATCTTAAAGAGCTGGCTGTTCGCGCCGGTATCTCACCGTCTCGTATCACACCCCACGTTTTGCGCCACTCTTTTGCAACCCAACTGTTAAGACACCACGCTGATCTACGCTCTGTTCAAAAAATGCTTGGTCATGAAAGTATTGGAACAACCCAAATTTATACGCATATTATTTCTGAAGAACTGATTGAAACTGTCCAAAAACTTCACCCGCTCAGCCAGCTAAAAAAATAAACTATACATTACTTCGACAACGACGCCTTTTCTTTCATACTTTTTTGAATTTGCTGTTGATTTTCCTTATTTTTCTTATCGCAAAATGCATTGATTTTAGCAATAGTATCTTCGTTAAGAGAAATGCTTCGTTGGTCGAATGCGGCGACAACGCGCAAAACAGACGAATCCTTCATATCTTCCCAATTCAAAATATTTCCGGTTACCGAACACTTAGGTCTCTTGATAGTGCCATAAACCGGACTGACATCATCTTTTAGGGCAGCTATGTATGCTTTTGTGTATTCGTCGTCATAACTCATACCAGGAGCATCCATAACTTCCATAAAATTTTCAATCTTTTCGCGATGTAATAACCAACCGGCATTAATACGTTCACCGTTTCTGAAAAAATAATTGCGATCATCATCAAATCTTGCTCGTTTAATACTATGCTTTTTATCATCTTCAGTAATGCAGTTTTCATTTATTTCTTGTATAACTTTAGAAACAATTGCCATATGGTATAGTTCTTTAAGTGGTCTACCTCTTTTGAAATAACTACTATCTTTTTTATCTTCATTTTTGTTTTCACCTTCATGTAAATCTTCACATAGTTCTTTAGCTGCTTTGAAAATCGGCAATAGACTATCGGAACAGTCTTTATATGCTTCATCCACATTAAGTGTAATCATATTTTTTGCCGCATAGGCATAAAACTCATCGCGCGACTTATATTCAGGCAAATCCTGAGTTTTATTTGCAGCTACTTTGGCTCTAACATTACCAATATATTTATTTTCTTCCATGGCAATCCCCTTAACTTTCTGCAACAATAATTTTATACCATATTTTTGTCAAAAACACAAGAAATTTATTTTAGTAGCCCAAAGAGCACTGTTTTTTACTCTCTTTCCTGAGCTTCCCAAAGGCGCTGAAACGCTCCGCCGGCAGTCATTAAATCCTCTATTTTCCCTTCCTCAACAATTCTGCCCTTATCCAAAACAATAATCCTGTCCATTTCTTTGAGTGTCGATAAACGATGTGCAATCGCAATCACTGTCTTCTTTTTCATCAAATTTTTCATCGCTTTTTGAATATAGTTTTCCGCCTCACTGTCAAGTGCCGATGTCGCTTCATCTAAAATCAGTATCGGACTGTTTTTCAAAATTGCCCTTGCAATTGCAATACGTTGCCTTTGCCCGCCGGAGAGTTTAACTCCTTTTTCCCCGACTTTAGTTTGATAGCCTTTAGGAAGTTTTTTGATAAATTCATCCGCATAAGCCTGTCGAGCTGCTTTTTCTATTTCCTCCTGCCTGGCTTTTAGGTTACCATAAGCAATATTTTGACTGATTGTCCGATGAAACAAACTCGTATCTTGCGGTATCAAAGCAATTTTATCATGTAAACTGCTTTGCTTAACCATGGCGATATTTTGCCCGTCAATCAAAATTTCTCCGCCCTGAATATCATAAGCGCGCTGCAACAAATTAACCAATGTTGTCTTCCCGCTTCCCGAAGCACCGACAATCCCGACTTTCTCTTTTGCTGAAATCTTCAGGTTTAACTTTCGAAACACTGTTTTATTGTCATAAGAAAACTTAACATTCTTGAATTCAATTTCTCCGCTTTTAATCCTGATGTTTTTTGCTTGAGGCGTATCAACAACGTCATGAGGTACTTCAAACGGAAGCATAGCCGCCTTCAAACTCCCGAATGTCGCATTCAAATCAAAAATATCTCCCATCGTTCGCACAACACACATAATAACAGTGTTCAACAAAAGTATAACCAACGTGACATCCCCAACCGATACTTTTTGCTGATACCATAAATAAAGAAGCAAGGACAATGCGCAAATTTCAAAACAGACAACTGCCGTATTTTGGATTCTCAACAAATCCTGTGCCTTATCCAAAGAAGCAAAGCGTGCATTCCGCGCCTTTCGATAAGCTTTTTGCACAAAAGAAATCTCATAATCTTCACTACCGAAAGTTTTGACTGTTAATGCATTCCCGATACTGTCTGCTTTTGTACCGGTAAACGCATCCCACATACTTTCAACTTCATTATTCAATTCGCGGATTCGAAAACTCGAGCGATAAGAAAAATAAAAAGACAAACAACCAAATGTCATAACCAATAACAAAAACCACAAGCTGACACGCCCAATCAGATAAAAATCTATCAAAGCCAAAAAGATATTGCTGTAAATACGAGAAATCATAGAATGCAACCACCCTGTCTCACTGGCACAACGAATAACTTTTTGCGACAGCTCACCTGTTTTTTGCCCTGCAAAATAGCCTTCAGAATGTTTGGAAAGATAATCAACCCCGAAGAGTTTGATTTTAGCATTGATATAATTACGCACCCGATTTTCTTCCAAAACTTCCCGAACCATACGAAAAACGGATTGCATAATAAATGCCCCGAAAATGCCTAGTAACAAATATCCCATTTTCGCCCAAGAAAACTCTTGCGGCGTAATCTTTGAGAAATAGTCAATCATATCCGAGAAGAAAACAGGCACACAAACTTTCATCAACTGCAAACAAAACGCCAAAGCCATCCCTGTAAAAGCCCATTTTCTGACCCCGTATAAACATTCCCACAAAAAACGCATAGGATTGTTGTAAAATTTTCGCATTGGCTGTATGGTCTTAAAAACCTTCATAAATTATTTCTCCACCTGTTGCATCTATATCTCTTCTCGTCATCCTGAAGGGCAAGCCCAACCGGACTTGCCACATTCAGGATCCACAAACCGGTTGCCTTCGGCAACACCTTACTTCTCCACCTGTTGCATTTTCCAAAGCTTCGCAAACCTTCCGCCCTTCTTCCTCGCCAGCTCTTTAAATGTCCCCTCTTCAACAATCTTTCCTTTTTCCAAATAAACGATTCTATCCATTTCTTTGAGCGTCGACAAACGGTGCGCAATCGCAATCACTGTGCGCTTGCCGAGCAAATTACTGATTGCCTGTGCCACAATACGCTCGGATTCGCTATCCAAAGAAGATGTTGCCTCATCTAAAATCAAAATCGGACTGTTGCGCAAAACCGCTCGTGCTATCGCTATTCTCTGCCGTTCTCCGCCCGAAAGTTTGCACCCTCTGTCTCCGACCATAGAATTATACCCCTCAGGCAATTCCCTTATAAATCCATCTGCACAAGCCGTTTTCGCTGCTTGAATAATTTTTCGGTCACTGACATTTTCTGTTCCATAGGCAATATTCTCTTTCAACGTCCGATGAAACAAAACCGATTCCTGAGGAATAAACGCCAAATTTTGGTGCAAACTCTGTTGTGTAACGGATTTTATATCTTGCCCATCAATGAGAATTTCTCCGTCCTGAATATCATAGGCTCGTTGCAACAAATTAACCAACGTCGTCTTACCATTACCGGATAAACCGACAATTCCGACCCTTTCTCCGCTTTTTATTTTCAGATTGAAGCCGTCAAAAAGTTTTTCTCTGTTTGGATAAGCAAAAGTAACATTCTTAAATTCAATCTCCGCCTTTTTAACTTTCAAGGATTTTGCATTCGGCACATCTTCAATTTCATGCTTATCATTAAACGGCTCTAAACCGGCTTGAATACCGGCCAAATTAACCTGAAATCGCCTGAAATGAACGCATAATTCCATTAAATACATAAAACCGCCGTTAACAATCATTAATACAAAAACAATATCCCCGATATTTATTCGAGCAACACTCCACAAATAAACAGCATAAACAAGCATTGCTGTTGAACAAAGATGCACAAAACACCCCACGCCTGTATATGAGGCAAACCAGGCAATCATGGATCGTGCTTTGATGTTGATATATTGTCTCAACAAAACCGATAATCTTTTCTTTTCATAATCCGCACGATTAAATTGCTTCACCAAACGAATATTCGAAATCGCATCAACCAACCACCCCGTATAAATAGATGAGGCTTTATTTTCCATTTTAGAAAGTCGTTCACTCGTCTTGTTGGCATAAAAATTGACCACTGCCGTCAACACAACACACAAAACAAACAATAATCCGAGATAAACATTAATAGAGAGCAACAAAACGGTTTTAATCACCATCTCGCATAGGTGAAACCAAAAAATAACAATTAAAACCGAGAGAATTTGGTCTGTGGCTGAAATCTGTTCGGACTTAGCAAGGAGCGACCCTGTCTGTTTATTCACAATATAATTGGTCGAATGCCCGAAAATATAGCGCAAAGATTTAGTTAAAATTCGCTCCCGTACCGGAAAATAAAGTGCTTTTTGCCGATACATCAAAACTTGTTTGGGCAGATAAACATTAAAAATATCACAGACTATGATTGCCCCAATCATTAACATCGCTTGGTGCAAAGCCTCTTCCGATACACCACCCTTAACCGCATCAATCAAACGTGCCATAAACCAGTTCAGCGCATTCATCACCGCAGAATTCGCCAAAACCAACAGCATACACCCGATAAATGCCCATTTAAACGGCGCAATACATTCTTGATAAACAAATTTTAAGGCTGATTTCGGGAACGGCTGCATGTCTACCTTTTTTCCTTATTATTCTCACTTAACAGAGAAAACAATTTAAAACACAAAAACTCTCTTACTCTTTAACAAGAGAAAGATCTTACCTTTCGCACACATACTAACAATAAATTATTAAAAATTTTTATACTTATCTAACTTCAATATTTTGTGATTGTTTTAAGCTATTTCTCTGATAATTTGTTTTACTGCCTATATGCAATATATTCAATGTTTGTTCTATAGACTCTGTCGTAATTTCTTTATCTGTTTTTTCACCTAAATTTTTAAATAACTCCCTTACTAAGTTATATCCGGCTGCTTCATTTAAACATTCGCCTGAAATATTCATTTTTTGAAGATAGTCTTTTACCATTTCTTTTTCTAAATCTTCCGAAACAACTACCTGAACACCCCTAAGTTCGTGCTCTTTTATTTTTCCGTAATAGTCCTCCCAAACATCTCTTCCTAATCTATCCGGATTATTTGTTCTTCTTTCTATCCACTCACCCTTCTCTAAATATCTATCTTCAGAATCTTGCAACATACCTTTCCTCCTTAATGATTAAATATATAACAAAGATAGCATAAAATTATGTCTATGTCAAAAATTTTTAATTTAGAGGCTAGGCTTTTGAAAATTTTAGCATACATAAAAACATTCAGCTATTAAAGGTTTCTATTGAGCCGAGTAGTAGGCGTCAAAAGAGAAAAAAGCGCAGCGTACAAAATAGTACGTGAGCATTTTTTCTACTTGCAGACAACGCACTAATCGACCAATAGAAACCTTTAATCCTTGCCGATTTGAATATTGCGGTTAATATGTACACACAAAATAATCCCAAACGATGCCATTATTGAGAGCATAACCGTTCCACCGTAAGAGATAAGAGGTAACGGCACACCGACCACCGGAATCAAACCCAACACCATCGCTGTATTAATAAAAACATATAGAAAATAGTTCGTTGCTAACCCTATAGCCACCAATTTACCGAAATAACTTGAGCAACGTATTGCAAAAGCATAGCTGTAAATTAAAATAAGCATATTAAGAACAATAATTGTCACCCCGCCAATCATCCCGAATTCTTCAGACAACATCGTAAAAATAAAATCCGTATGTTTCTCGGGTAAAAAGTTTAAGTGACTTTGTGTCCCGTTCATAAATCCTTTACCGAAAATACCACCCGAACCGAGCGCAATTTTTGACTGAATAATATGATATCCCGCTCCCAACGGATCTCTTTCCGGATCCAAAAAAGTCAAAACGCGGTTTTTCTGATAGTCATGTAAAAAATGCCAAGCAATCGGCATCACACTCAATGCCCCCACCCCGACAAGAGCAAACTTCCATAGCTGAACACCCACTGCAAAAAAGATAGCAACCGTCGTAAAAATAAGCATCAAAGACGTTCCCAAATCCGGTTGCATAACGATTAAGGCTGCCGGAAACAGGGCCATCAGCGCCGGTGGAATAATCCCCGGAAGCGTTCTGATTGTTTGTAGAGATGTCGAATGAAAATAGCGAGCCAAAGCCAAAACCAGAGAAATTTTCATCAATTCTGACGGCTGCAACTTAATAATACCTAAATTAATCCAGCGCTGTGCTCCCATACCGATATGCCCGCCGACCTCAACCGCAATGAGTAACAACAAAGTAATAAAATACAGCACATACGCATAACGCATAAAAAACCTTATATCCGTCAGCGCCAAAACAATCATCAACACAAAACCCATTGCAAACCGAACAAATTGTTTAACCGCCCACGGATTCCAGTTGCCGTTTGCCGCCGAATACAAAACAACAAACCCTATCACCGCCAAAATAGTAATGTATAAAACATAACTAAAACTGATATTAGCAAACTTTTCACCTAATGTTTGCGCCTGATTTTTTATTGTTGTTTCATAAGGTTTATACATCTTTTTCAACCTCTATTTGATAATATCAAGATTAATGGCTTCTTGCAAAATAGCACTGGCAATCGGAGCTGCAACCGAAGAACCGCCACCGCCGTGCTCAACCAAAACAGCTACGCCGTAACGCGGGTTGTCATATGGTGCAAAAGCAATAAACAAAGCATGGTCTCTATATTTCCAAGGTAACTCATCTTGTCTCAGAATTCTGGTTTGACGTTCTTTCATTGTAATACGACGAACTTGTGTTGACCCTGTTTTTCCGGCCATTTCTTGCCCATTTATATTAAAGTGCGAACGATATGCCGTTCCGCCCGGAACATTAACCACATTATACATACCTTGTTTAACAATATCCAAAAACTCACTGGAAATATCCATTTTTTTGATTTGAGCTTTATCCGTCAGTTTTGTAAAGGTCGGTTTAACGGCATAGCCACCGTTTGCAATCCGTGCAACCAACGTTGCCAACTGCAAAGGTGTTGTTAAAATATATCCCTGCCCGATACCAGAAATGACCGTTTCACCCTGCTGCCAAGGCTCTCCAAATCTTTTCAATTTCCATTTTTTATCAGGAATAAGCCCCGGCTTTTCATTATCCAAACCGACATTAATTTCTTTACCTAAACCAAACCGACGTGCCATCTCCGCAATTCTTTCTATCCCTATCCTTTGCGCAGTTTCGTAAAAGAAAATATCACAAGAATGCATCAACGCTTCAACCACATTTAGCGGACCATGACCTGTTCTTCGCCAACAGTGGAAAGCGTGGCTGCCTAGCTGCATTTTCCCTGAACAGAAAAAGCGTGTTTGCGGTTTGACAATACCCGATTCCAGTGCCGCCAACGCGACAACCGTCTTAAAAGTCGACCCCGGAGAATATTGACCTGAAATTGCTTTATTAGACAATGGATTTCGCTCATTGCTGACCAACTCTTTCCATTCTTTACCGCTCAGCCCTTTTGCCATTGCATTCGGATCATATGAGGGGGCTGAAACAAAAGCCAATATCTCACCGGTATGAACATCTAAAACTATTGCTGCACCACTCTGTTCCTGCTCAACAAATAACTGATAAGCTTTTTCCTGTAACCGAGAATCAATCGTTAAAGAAAGAGCCTTTCCGGGAACACCTTCGATTCTTTCAATCTCTTTCATAACACGCCCATATGCATTAACCTCTAACTTAAGACTTCCGCCCTTACCTCTCAAATCTTTTTCAAACAGCTTCTCGATACCGGCCTTACCAATTTTAAATTCAGGAACTTGTAACAACGGGTCATTGTCTGCCTTTGCCTCTTTTTCCGAAACAGAAGAGACATACCCTAAAATATGCGCCATACTGGCCCCAAAGGGATAATCTCTGCTCAATCCTTCATCAATATAAACACCTTGCAAATCCGGTGCATTGAGTTGAATTTTTGCAACTTCATCCCATGTCAGATTATCTTTAATTTTAATAGGTACAAAACTTCTGTTTCGCTTCAAATCGCGTTTTATGCGGGATTCCTCATCATCACTCAAAGGCATAATTTTCTTAAATTCATCGAGTGTTTTTTGGACATTCGGTGTTTGCTCTGCCACAATCATCGCCTGGAAATTTTGCCTGTTACTGGCAATCATCACTCCGTTACGATCATAGATAACACCACGCGGCGGAATAAGCAAGCGCGTCGAAATTCTGTTTTCATCAGCCAACATTTTATATTTATCTGCCTGATAAACTTGCAGATAATACAGACGCAGAATAATAACGGATAATAGCACTAACTTCGCTACTATCATAATAAACGAGCGGTTGATTAAAACTTTGCCTTTATCTTTATCTCTGTTCATCGTCAACCCTCATCATTCATCAAATATTTCCGTGCTGCATCATTAACATAACTGACAACAGGATAGCATGCGATTGTAAACAAAATCGTAAAAAACAACCCGCTCACAGGCAGAAAATGTGCATAATAAACAGAAACAACTAACCATTTTAACAACTGCGCCGGCACAAAAACAAAAGCAAATCCATACCATATGACTAAAAACGGCTTATTTATAAAGAAAGATGTCAAATTACTGACCATCACATAAATGGTCAAATAAGTTATTATATCAGCCCCCAAAGGCACTGAAGACATTATATCGCTGACAAATCCCAAAAAAAACACCGTAAACATGTTAAATAAATCAGGTCTGTTCAACACCCAATAAAAAACACAAACAGCACCCATCGCCGGACGTACGATATTTGCAATTCCGACACTTGAAGGGACATAAATACAAAAAACAAACAACAACGACAACAAAAAAGGTAAACTTTTTTGCAGAGATATTTTTATATTTTCTTTCAAGTCTTCGCGCATATTATTCCTCGTTCTCTACACTTTGCGCGATGTCTTCTTCATAAGACACATCTGCCAAATGATAATCGACCAAACGAACATACTCCAGCCTGTCAAGGTCACTAAAAGTCTTTATTTTGATATTGTTTTTATCAATTGCCACAATTTTTCCTATCGGCAGTCCGGCCGGAAAAACACCCGCCACACCCGAAGTAACAATCTTATCACCAACATTCAAATCTGCTTCTAATGGCGTAAAAATAAGCTTGGGCATACCTGTATTATCACCGGATAAAATCCCTCTGATCCTGCTCTTTTCGACCATAACCGGTATTTTAGAGTTAATATCCGTAACCAAAATAACCTTAGAGTAAACCTGCCCAACTCTTTCAACACGACCGACAACACCGTTATCGCTTAAAACAACTTGACCTTTTTTTATCGTATCATTGCCGGCAGAATAAATAATCAAAGCATGAGAAAAAGCATCCCCCTCCTCTGCAACAACACGTGCTGTCGAATAACTGACACCTTCAGGAGGAATATAGTTAAGCAAATTCGCTAATAATCGGTTTTCTATTTCCAGGGCTGCCGCACGGCTGTTCTTAATGATTAATTCTCTATTTTCATCTTTTAATTTTCTATTTTCTTCTCTAATATTCTTAAAATCATAAAAATAATTCAAAGCGCCGGAAACAACCTTTGCCGGGATAACCAAAACTTCAACAACCGGAGAAAAGACATTTGTTGCCAATGAGGATGTTTTATCAATCAAAACAGAATCTGTTTTATTAAAAAGCATCATAACAAAAGCAACAAAGAAAAGCAAAGCAATGGCAAACTTCTTTACCATTAATCTGATGCGGCTCAAATGCACAAATAAAACTCTGCGCCTTTTCATTTATCCTCTTGTCTAACAATCAAAGAAAGCCGAAACCCAAACGTTCTTAAGCGTCTGTTTCCGGCTTTCTGTAAAATTATCTGTCAATTAGTACATTGTCGATAAAATGCTTTTGAATTTCTTAAAATCATCAAGAGCACGGCCGGTTCCTTTAACAACACAAGCCAAAGGATCTTCCGCAATAGAAACCGGTAATCCCGTTGCATTGCGTAAAACCTGATCCAAATTAGTCAACAATGCACCACCACCGGTCAAAACAATGCCCTTATCAACAATATCGGCAGCCAATTCAGGAGCTGTATTTTCCAAAGCAACCTTAACGGCCTCCACAATCTGAGAAACAGGCTCGGCCAAGCTTTCTGCGACCTGACGCTCGGTAATAACTATTTCCTTCGGAACACCATTCATCAAATCACGACCTTTAATCTCCACCGTACGACCTTCACCTTTTTCCGGCGGACAAGCAGAACCTATTTCTTTCTTAATTTTTTCGGCACTGCCTTCACCGACTAACAAGTTATGATTGCGACGAATATAAGAAATAATGGCACTATCCATCTTATCCCCGCCGACACGAGCCGAACGAGAATAAACAATACCGCTCAAAGACATAACCGCAACTTCGGTCGTACCACCGCCGATATCAACGACCATAGAACCTGTCGGTTCTGTAACCGGGAGACTGGCACCGATTGCCGCCGCCATAGGCTCCTCAATCAACCAAACCTTATGTGCACCGGCTGCATCTGCCGATTCTTGAATAGCTCTTCTTTCGACGGCTGTTGAACCGGAAGGAACACAAACAATAGCCATTGGCGACGCAAAAGTACGCTTGTTATTAACCTTGCGAATAAAATATTTAATCATTTCTTCGGCTATTTCAAAGTCAGCAATAACCCCGTCACGCAACGGACGAATTGCATGAATATTCCCCGGAGTTCTACCCAACATAAGCTTTGCTTCGTTACCGACAGCCAAAACTTGTTTTTTACCGCGGTATTCTTCTATAGCAACAACAGAAGGCTCGTTTAAAACAATACCTTTTCCTTTAACATAAATAAGAGTGTTGGCTGTACCCAAATCGATTGCAATGTCATCTGAAAACCAGCCTAATAGATTTGAAATCATGTTCTTTTTTCTCCGGATTAAAATATTTATGCTAAGAGTTTTATAACCCTTTCAAAATTTGTGCAACCCCTAACATCGATTTTTAACATTAAAAATAATATTTTTTAAAATTTCTTTATTTGAACAATAACAATGGTCTATTTCAAAATCTGCCTTTAACTGTTTTTTAAACCATGTTAATTGCCTTTTGGCATATTGTCTGGTATGAAGTTTTGCCAGATTAACAGCCTCTTCCAAAGAAGTTTTTTGTTCAAAAAAATCCAATAATTCCGGAAGTCCTAGTGCCTTCATCGCCGGCAATGTTTTATCAGGATTCGTCTTATATATTTTTTCTGCCTCCTGTAAGGCTCCTTCCTGCATCATTTTATCAAAGCGCAGATAACAACGTTCATCTAATTCCTTTTGTCCGGGCATAATCTTAATCACAAAAAATTCAGCCTCCGGCAGTTTTTTTACCATCTCTTTTTTGTACCACGCAGACAAAGGAATTTGTGTATCCAACCAAACTTCATAAGCGCGTCTGACGCGTGTTGTATCATTCTCACTCAATTTTGCCGCTGTTATCTTATCTACTTCCGACAATTTTTTATGCAGCTTTTGCACACCTATTTTTGTAAGCAATGACATTGTTTGTTTATGTGCAGCCTGTGATGTCTCCGGAATTGGTGTTGTCCCATTAACCAAATTGTCTATATATAAACCCGTTCCGCCAACCACAACCGGAACCTTACCCTCCTCCCAAAGTTTATGAATTTCCGGAACGATTTTATCCAACCAATCAACAACCGAGCCTCTGAAATTATTAGGAAATAACTCATATAAACGATGTTCAACCAATTGTTTATCCTTGTTATTTGGTGCGGCTGATAAAATGGGTATTCCCTGATAAATCTGCATTGAATCTGCATTTAAAACAACACCGTTCACACCCAAAGCTATATCTATTGCCAACTGAGATTTTCCTGATGCCGTCGGACCGGCAATAACAATCACGGTGTTTTTTTTCATCTTCAGTTATCCAAACTCCGACACTTTGCGTTTTCAACAAGAATTGCACAAACTTTTTCATAACTGATCCCGGCAAACTTTGCTTGTTCCGGAACAAGAGACAAAGGCGTCATTCCCGGATTCGTATTAATTTCCAACAGCACAACTCCGTCTTTTTTATTATATCTGAAATCAGAACGAGAAATAGTATTACAAGCCAAAGCCTGATGTAAAATCTCTGCATATTTTTTAGCCTGCTCGGCTGCTTCGTTTGGAATTTCTGCCGGCAACAGATGCTTTGTCATGCCATCGGTATATTTAGCCTTATAATCATAAAAATCTACTTTCGGGCGCATTTCCGTTACCCCGAGAGCCTTTCCTTCCAAAACGGCAACCGTCAATTCTTGCCCCTCAATAAACTTTTCAACCATAATTTCTTTTGCATCATCATCATAAATAACTTTTGACTTATCTTCTTTATTTTTAACAATAAAAACACCAACAGACGACCCATCACTGACCGGTTTGACAACATAGGGCATTTCTATTTCTGTCCCTGTTTTTTTGAATACGGCAAAAGTCATTTTTTGTGATTCTGCAACTTTTATATGGTTTTGCTCGGCAACCATTTTTGTTAAATTTTTATCCATTCCTAATGCTGACATTTTTAAACCTGAATGCGTATAAGGAATTTGCAAAATATCGAGCATTCCCTGAATTTCACCATCTTCGCCGAAATTACCGTGTAAAGCATTAAAAACCACATCCGGTTTTTCTTTTTTTAAGGTCTCTACAAAGTCAAAACCATTTTTCAAATCATAAGCGACAACATTATAGCCTGATTTTATTAAAGCTTCTGCGACACCTTTTCCGGTAACCAGACTAACCTCTCTTTCGGCAGAAAATCCGCCCATAACTACCAATATTTTTTTAGACATCAAAATTTTCCTTTTATATTTAAATTTTTATGCTATTTTAGGCTCAAAGTTTAAATAAAGAGTGAAAAAGAATGAAAAAATTAGGGCTATGTTTTATTTTTTCTGTTTGTCTGATAAACACTGTTCAAGCTTATCAGACAACCCATTATGCAACGGCTGTTCTCGGGCCTTTTAACGCCAGCAATGCCAGTTTTACATACAACATTACACCACAGTCTTACCTGGTACACACAAACATACAAA
>CACYYO010000016.1 GCA_902778645.1 uncultured Rhodospirillales bacterium
TGTCTGCTTTTTGAACTTCATGCCTTATGTATAACACAAAGATTGCGCAGGCGCAATCCCCAACTAGCTCACGCTAGTTGCTCCCTACGCGCCTCAACGAAGATGCCTTGACGTTTTCTTAGCGAAAACGAGGCATGACATTGGAGGTTTTTTTTTATTATCTTTTACTTAACTCTCTCAGCTAAGTCTTCGAGGTGAGGGGGCTGATAATTCGGTCCTTTTAAAAACTTGCCGTCAGCACGTTTGAGAGGTTTGCCATCCACTAATTTAGACATATTGCTTTGGTGAACACGCAGAAAAGCTTCTTCTAAAGGCAGGTTAAAACTGACAGCCATGCCACTCAAGACATACTGCAAATCAGAGAGTTCTTTGAGCATACGGGCGCGGGTTTCAACCGTGGTGGTGCCGGTTGTTTGTAATTCTTGGCACAGTGTCTTAATTTCGATTTTCAGTTCATTCAATTCTTCATCAAGAAGTTTGTAGCGAAGCTGCAGTGTCTCAGCAGACAAGGGCTCATCAATAGCGCACTCCATCGCTTTGTGACATTCTCTGAGTTTTTGTTCGTATATCGTCATTTTGTTAATCTTTTACTTAAGTTTGTTAGGATAAAGTCTTGTAATCCATTTTTATTTTCCCATTCTATATTTATCTCTAAAACCTTTATTTGAGGTCTCAGATGAACTGGGATTTTTACAAAATCTTTGCTGGTCGTAATGACTTCTACCTTATTTGTTGTGGCAAACGCCATAATCTCTTGTAACTCGTTTTCTACGTATTCATGATGATCCTGAAAGTCATAAGTCTTGATGATTTCAATTCCCAGTTCCTGCAAAGAGGTGTAAAATTTTTGCGGGCGTCCAATGCCGGCAAATGCCACAACGCGATTATTTTGGAGGTCAGGTTTTTGTGAAACAATCTTTCCTCTAAAACAAGGAATAGGCAGTGTTGCCGCAATGTTGAGATCATCATTAATAATTAAGGCCGCTTGGGCGCGCTTCAGGCCATCGGCGACATGCTCTCTCAGCGGTCCGGCAGGAATACATTTGTGGTTACCGAACCCATAAGTGCCGTCAATCACAATAAATGACAGGTCTTTATAAAGTGTCGGATTTTGAAATCCGTCATCCATGATAATACATTCGGCTTGATTATTTTGCGCCATTAAAGCCCCTTGGTAGCGGTCAGCATTGATAAATGTCGGTGCAATGTGTGCTAACAGCAATGGTTCATCGCCGACCTGATGCGGAGTGTGCGTAAGAGGGTTGACCTGCGTATTCTGCAATGTTCCATGGTAACCTCGGGAAACAAAATTCGGATAAATACCGGCATTTTGCAACATTAATGCTAAAGAAATGGCTGTCGGGGTTTTTCCGGTACCACCGGCGGTTAAATTGCCGATGCAAATAACAGGAATGTTCACTTTTTGGGGTTTCTTTATTTTCAGCCGCAGCTTGGTAGCCAGCGCATACAGTTCTCCCAAAGGGGTCAGAACTTTACTTAAAAGGTCGTCATGTTCCCAAAATTGCGGCGTTTTCATTGGTTGAGATATCCTTTTACTTTTTCGACAATGCCATCTAAGACTTTTGCCTCTCCGGTTGCCCAGTTATAAGCTAAACTTTGCTTTGCCTCAAGCAGATCTTTGTTGTCAAGCAGTTGAATAACTGTTGAAATGACTTCTTCGGCGTCAACGGCTTGAATGATACCATTGGCTTTTTGGGCACGTTGCATGGCTTCGGTGAAATTGTGCATGTATGGCCCGACAATAACGGCGTCATGCATACGTGACGGCTCCATAAAGTTTTGCCCACCATGCGGGACAAGAGATCCACCGATAAAGACAATCGGAGAAATGCCGTACCAAATTCCCAGTTCGCCAATGGTGTCAGCAACATATATTTGTGTCTTGTCGGTGATGTTTTCGTTTGCAGAGCGAAGAGCAACATTGTAGCCCAGTTCTTGCAATTGTTGTTTGACATCTCCGCCGCGTTGCGGATGGCGGGGGGCAATCAATACTAAGGTATCAGGATGCTTTTCAAAAATCTTTTTAAGATGTCTGCCGAGCAGATATTCTTCATTTTCGTGCGTTGAGCTGATACAAAAGACCGGACGCTCACCAATCTGTGCCGTAATCTCCTGTTTCTTTTCTTCATCTACGGGAATCGGTAAACCGGCGAATTTCAAATTGCCTAAGCAAGTCGAATCTTTGGCACCCAATACGCGCAAACGATAGGCGTCTTCTTCCGATTGGCCGAGGCAGAATGTAAAACATGAGAGCAATTCTTTACAGATAAAGTCAAATTGTTGCCAACGCTTGAAAGATTTATTGGAAATACGCCCGTTGACCAAAACCAAGGGGATATTTTTCTTTTTGATGGTTGATAACATTGCCGGCCAGAAATCAGATTCAAACCATAAAACTAAATCCGGTTGCCAATATTTGATGAACCTTTTGGTAAAGGTCGGGTTGTCAATGGTGATATATTGGTGAAAAGCACGTGGAGGTAAACGTTTTCCCATAATGTCAGCCGAAGTGGTGGTTCCGGTTGTGACCATGACATGTGTATCTTCACTGGTTTCGAGCAGTTTATTAATCAGCGGTAACATGGAGACAGACTCGCCGACAGATGCTCCGTGAAACCAAATTAATTTCCCCTCCGGACGTTCTTTGACCGGCTTACCGATGCGTTCGTTAAAACGTTTAACGTCTTCTTTACCGATTTCGATTCTTTTTTGAATGTAGGATCGAATGACGAGCGGATACATGATTCTGATGAGGGTGTTGTATATACCAATGAACATTATTGTTTTCCTTGTGTTTGATATTTCTTGGGGCGAGATTTGGTTCCTTGTTCTACTTTAGGAAGACCTAAATCCCGGTCTATTTTCCATGTGAGTTCGGTGAGTGCTGTTTCTATTTGCAGACGTGTCTTTTCAAATTCTTCAGCAGTTATGTCCTTATTGATGTAAAATGGCTTGGTGACAGCGACTGTTCCTCTAGAAAACAGAGGCGGGAGCAACATTTGGTCCCAACTTTTGGTGACCAGTTTGGCGCCTTTGATACTATAAGTCATACCAATAATCGGCAGACCGCTTTTTTGAGCATAATAGAGGGCGCTGGGGGTTAATTTCATGTTCGGACCTTTGGGGCCGTCAGGGATAATGGTGATACTGTTGCCATGCTGGATTTCTCTCATGAGGCTTAAGGCGGCCTCCTTGGCATTCTCGTTGGTTGAGCCGTCAATAACTTTAATACCGAAACATTTGAGTACGGCAGCAATCACTCTCCCGTCTCGGTGTGGTGACACCAGAGCACTCATCGGGAATTGTTTTTTGTTTTTCCAGAAATAGCAGGGCAGGAGAGTTCTTCCGTGCCAAATAATCAAAATAACGGCTTTTTCTTTTGCCCATAATTTATAGGTTTGTTCGATATTTATTTTTTTCCAACGTGTTGTTATGCCAACTAACAGGGCATAACAGTAAATTACTCCTCCCAAGACGGTTGTGACCAGGGAGGTGGTTTCAAATTTTTTGAGAAAACGCTTTATTCTTTTCTTTAGGGGAATGTTTGCTGACATTACTTTACTTTCTGTGGACCATATCGGTGACGGCAATACCAATCGTTTCGTTTTCGGTAATGACAACTTCCCCATGACCAATCAGGCTGTCATTTGCATAAATATCTACACAGTCGTTAACATTGCGATCCAGTTCGACAACGGCTCCGCGTCCTAACTTGAGCAGTTGCTGAATTCGCAAATCTGCCGTGCCGAGGGTGACGGATATATCAATATCAAATTCATTATCGTACTGGTGATCTTGTCCTGTGGTTGTCTCTGCCATTTATGTTCTCCTCTCATATCTTTCCTATCATAATCTAATTTTTTTATAGTTCAAATATTATAACCATATTCCACAGTTTTTATGTGCTTCTTGTGGATTAATCTTTTTGATTGTTGTCGATGAATAAAAAAAAGCATATTTTTACTCATTGTCTATTGCAGGAAGGTAAATGGTTTCTTATATAGGTATAGTCATATTTAGTATTTAAGGTGAAAAGATGGTTGCAAAAACAAAAATTTATCCGATATTGCCGTTACGTGATATTGTCGTTTATCCTAAAATGATTGTTCCTTTGTTTGTGGGACGGGAAAAATCAATTGCTGCTTTGCAAAGTGTTGATGAAAATGAGCAAAGTATTGTGTTGTTAACGCAAAAAGATGCAACGGTTGAAGATCCTTCCCAAGATGATGTTTATGCCGTCGGCACTATGGGAACCATATTGCAGCTTTTAAAATTACCGGACGGGACCGTTAAGGTCTTGATTGAGGGTGTGGAGCGTGTGGAAGTTAAAAAGTTTGCAGAGCGCAAAGGCTATATGGCTGCGCAAATTGCCGTTATCCCACAGCAAGACGGCGATACCGGCGAATTGGAAGCTATGGCTCGTGCGGTTGTATCTCAGTTTGAGGAATATGTTAAATTATCTCGTAAAATACCGCCTGAGGTTTTGGCATCCGTCAGTCAGATTGAAGATTATGGAAAATTGGCAGATACGATTGCCTCGCATCTGGCTCTCAAAATAGCTGATAAACAGGCTCTTTTAGAAGGAAAAACTCTCCATGACCGTTTTGAGAAAATCCTGAGTTTTATGGATGCGGAAATTACGCTGCTTGAGGTTGAAAATAAGATTAAAAACCGTGTCAAAAAGCAGATGGAAAAAAGCCAAAAAGAATATTATTTGAACGAGCAGATGAAAGCTATTCAAAAAGAATTGAGCGATGGAGAAGAGGGCGATGAAATCAGCGAATATATGGCTAAGATTGAAAAGACAAAACTCTCTAAAGAGGCTCGAGAAAAAGCTTTAGCTGAAGTTAAAAAGCTTAAATCAATGAGTACTATGTCTTCAGAGGCAACCGTTGTCCGTAATTATTTGGATTGGATGCTCGATATTCCTTGGAAAAAGTATTCTAAGGTCAATAAAGATATTTCTAAAGCTATGGAAATTCTTGAAGCCGATCACTATGGTTTGGATAAAGTTAAAGAACGTATTGTCGAATATTTGGCAGTGCAGGCGCGTGCCAATAAAATTAAAGGACCTATTTTGTGCCTGGTCGGACCTCCGGGTGTCGGTAAAACGTCTCTGGGGCGCTCTATTGCCAAAGCGACGGGAAGAAATTTTGTCAGGGCTTCTTTGGGCGGTATGCGCGATGAAGCTGAAATCCGAGGACATCGTCGGACCTATATCGGTTCTATGCCCGGTAAAATCATTAAAAGCCTGAAAAAAGCCGGAACGTCTAACCCGTTGTTCCTGCTTGATGAGATTGATAAACTGGGTAATGACTGGCGAGGGGATCCAAGCTCGGCCTTGTTGGAGGTTTTGGATCCGGAGCAAAACGCCACATTTAATGATCATTATCTTGAGGTTGATTATGATTTGTCGGATGTGATGTTTGTGACAACCGCAAACTCTTTGGATATGCCGCGTCCGTTGCTCGATAGAATGGAGATTATTCGTCTGTCCGGGTATACCGAAGATGAAAAAATCGAAATTGCTAAACGCCATTTAATTCCCAAGATTTTTGAGGAAAATGCCGTTAAACCGTCGGAGCTTTACATTACGGATGAGGCAATTCGAGATATTATTCGTTATTATACGCGAGAGGCCGGTGTGCGTAATCTGGAGCGTGAACTTTCAACGATTGCGCGTAAGGCAGTCAAAGATGTCTTATTGGCAGGTGAAAGCGGGATAAAGGTTACGGTTGACGACTCGAATATTGAAAAATACTTGGGCGTTAAGAAGTATCGTTACGGTGTGGCTGAAGAAAAAGACCATGTCGGTGTTACAACCGGTTTGGCTTGGACTGAGGTTGGGGGCGATATTTTGTTTATTGAGGCTGTCGATATGCCCGGTAAAGGAAGTATCAAACAAACCGGTAAGTTGGGTGATGTGATGAAGGAATCTATCGAAACGGCTTATTCCGTTGTTCGTTCTCATTCACGTGATTTAGGTATTAATCCGGAAGTTTTCGAAAAAACAGATATTCATGTTCATGTTCCTGAGGGGGCAACCCCTAAAGACGGGCCATCTGCCGGTATTGCCATGTATACAACTTTGGTCTCGGTTTTAACAAAGATTCCGGTACGTAAAGATGTGGCCATGACCGGGGAAATTACGTTGCAAGGACGTGTTCTTCCTATCGGCGGATTGAAGGAGAAGCTTTTATCTGCTTTGCGTGGGGGAATTAAAACGGTGATGATTCCTCAAGATAATGTAAAGGATTTGGCAGAAATTCCGGAGAATGTCAAAGAAGGGCTGAATATTATTCCGGTTTCGGAAGTTTCGGAAGTTCTGAAGATTGCGTTGAATGGTGAATTAAAACCGTTGCCGCCGCTTGAACGATTGTCTTCTGAAACAGGGGTTTCTTCTGTGATGGCAAATTAATAAAAAAGCTCCCTTTGGGGAGCTTTTTTATTACTGTTCAGTACTGGACATTTCCGAATCATTGGTTTTATCATCGGCTTCGGCTTGATTACATTCTCTGTAATATCTTTTGCCGTTAAACAGACAGTAGTCGTTAGGATATTTAGCGCCGGAAGCCATACAAAGTTTGTTGAACCCTGCATCACAGACGCATCTGGTGTAATACGAATTATTCCCATCCCTACAAGGCTCTCCTACACCGTGTAAGTGATATGCCGGATTGCAACGCGCGTAATTATTGGCACATGTGCACCCCGTGTAATAACGAGTTGTTGTTGTTCCTCCATCATTATTTATAGTGGTTTCTATACAGTAATTAATTTCATCATAAGCAAATTGACCATTACAAGATTCCCTGCCGATGCCTTTGGGGTATTTATAGGGGTCACAAATGCATTTATATCGTCCTCCGCAAGTATCGTGACTGGGAGTTGTATTGTTTGTGCATGTGCTTGTCAGAATATACGCATACTCTTTATCGCAACATTGATCTGTGTAATTTTGGTTAAAAGGACATAATAATCCCGTGTTTTTATTTTTTGTGCGACACTCTTCTACTTTGTTGGTAAAGCCAAGATTTTTACACTTTTTTTCTGTCTCACCGATTACTACGGCCGCGGATTTTCCTGTATATACATCTGCATCTGTTTCCGTTTCCGTGCCTATATTATCACCGAATATCCACCAGGCTTTTGCATGCGCTGTGGATGAATATATTAAATGGCATATGATTGACAGAACAATATAGTATCGATTTTTCATTATCGTGCCTCTACATAAAAAAACAATTTTAGTTATTATTATCAGAAAAGGCTTTCTAAATTATTAAAAAATTGTTTTTTTATTACATAAAATGTCTGATATGTAAATACAGAGCGGCAATACCGACACTTCCCAGCATGACAGGAATAGACCAGAGTAAAAATTTCATGAAATGGATGGGGTGACCTTCTTTTTGTGCCATACCGGCAACAATAACGTTTGCTGAAGCTGCTATCAGAGATCCATTGCCGCCAAAGCATGAGCCGAGGGATAAAGCCCACCAGACAGGCATCATGGCTTCGCGTCCGCCCATATCAATCTCCATCGTTTTAACAAGCGGAATCATGGTGGCGACAAACGGAATATTGTCAATTGCACTTGATACAAAGGCTGATACCCAAACAATGAGCATGGTTGCCTTTTCAATGCTCCCTTCGGTCATAGCGCTGAAGTGATGACCGAGAATTTGTAGTACCCCTGATATTTCCAGACCATAAACCAGTGCGAACAGCCCGGCGAAGAAAAATATAGTTGTCCAGTCTACAAGAGAAAAGGCATCTTCAACCAGATGGTCTCTCTCAGAATGGGATTTGCCAAAGGTATAAAGCAACATTAATAAAGCAGCCCCTAAAATGGCAATTGTCCCGTTTGTGATGTGTAAATGTTCTGCCAGAATAAATCCGCTGATGACAGATGTTAGAATAAACACTGATTTAATAAGTAAGATTTTATCCGTAATCGCTTCTTTGGCATTGATACGCAGAACTTCGGCTCTTTGTCTGTTTGTTGTTTTTAGTTGTTTTCCATAAATAAGAACAAAAACCAAGATAAGAACAGCCATCGTCGCGGCAACGACCGGGGTTAACTCGTTTACAAAGTCCATAAATGACAAGTTGATGGCGGAGCCAATCAAAATGTTAGGGGGATCACCGATTAGTGTGGCGGTACCACCAATATTGGAGGCGAAAATTTCAAGAATTAGGTACGGGTAGGGAGGTAAGTTTAGTTTGCGGGTTATTTGAAAAGTAACCGGAACAATTAACAAAACGGTTGTAACGTTATCTAATACGGCCGAAAACATTGCTGTCAACACGGCTAAAACAACCAGCAATCCCTTAGGGTTTGCCCTTGTCTTTTGGACTGCCCAGATTGCTAAAAATTTGAATATTCCTGATTTCTCCGAAATACCGACAATGATCATCATTCCGATAAGAAGGGTTAACGTATTAAAATCAATTCCTTGGAAAGCCTGGGCTTGAGATAGAACACCGGTGAAAATCATAAAACTTGCACCGATGAGAGCGATAACGGCGCGATTCATCTTCTCACTGAATAAAATGAGATAAATGATTATTAAAATACTTGATGCGACAATTTTGGCATCCCAACCGAAAATAATCGGCGACAGCATTTCCTGAGCAGGCATAGTGTTTCTCCTTTAGCGTAGAATATATGCCGTTTATTTCCATTAATAAAGAGATAATTGCTTTTTTTTAGCTTTTTTGTGAATGGTTGGGGATGTTGAGGTGATTAATGACACCATACAGGGTATTTAATTCTTGCTCCGTTATGTGACAACGCGTAAAAATATTACGGAGATTAATTACCATGTGTTGACGTTTTTCGGGTTGCGTGAATATGCCGCTGTTTTCTAATTTGTCTTCTATTGTTTTTAAGAATAAAGTAATTTTTTCTTTATCGGCAAATTCTGTCTTTCCTTTAACAAACTGTTGTTGGGGGGCAGAAATGAATTTTTGATACCATTCATACGCAACTAAAAGGACAGCCTGAGATAAGTTTAGAGAGCAATGTTCCGGATTTAGCGGAATCTCAATAATTGCATTTGCTAAACAAACATCATCGTTATGCAGGCCGGTACGTTCCGGTCCGAATAAAATGCCGTAACGATGTTGGGGCTGATTTATGATTTCTTGGGTGGCAAAATTGGCTGTATAAATCGGCTTTATCATGCCGCGCCGACGTGCTGTCGTTGCGTAAATACAGTCGCAATCGGCAATGGCTTCTTCTGTCGATGGGTAAATTTGCGCATTTTGCAAAATTATATCTGCACCTGAAGAGGCGGCTAAAGCTTTTTCGGACAGGGGAGATTCTTTCGGTGCAACGAGGCGCATTTGATACAATCCGCAATTAAGCATAGCTCGAGCGGTCATACCGATATTTTCCGCTAATTGAGGATTGACTAAAATGATAATCGGACCTTTGTCCGGCATTGTGCTAGAAGTCGTCATAAGTTTCCATGTGCGGGGTTAAAAAATTTTCTATCTCTTGTCTATTTTGCGGGGATAGTTTGATTAAGGGAGGAGTCGGTTTTTTGTTTTTTCTGGCAATGTTGCTGTTAATGCGATTTTGAGCGCTTGACATGATTTCAATTTCCTGAGGGGTTAGTTTTTTTGCCGTCTGGCGCGCCGCTTCTTTGACCGGTTGTGTCATTTCCAGGTATTCTTCGGGCTTAATCATATTGGTTCGAGAAGCAAGTTCCTCCAAGGCATTCTGCTCTTCAGCAAAGGCTAAAGAGGTCGACAAACATAATAGGGCTGAAAATAATGCTAACTGCTTCATTTATTTATCCTAATCTGTTCCAAGTATATTCATGGTGTTGAAGAGGACATTATCAAGATCTAATCCTGTTCCGTCTTCAAAGCTGTTCATCAGCATTTTAAAACTTTCGCTCAGAGGGTCATGAGATGACCTTAATTCAGAGAAACTTTCTTCTAATTTTCTTTTATAATTTTGTGGCATATTTTTGATGTTTTGATCATAGCTATCGGGGATTTTGTACCCCATTTTACGTAAATGTTCCGTAAAAACCAGCATATTATGACGATTTACTTCAGGCATCAGCTCCTGACCGCCGGACGGTGTTCCGTCCCAAGAGGTCGCTTCTCCAATATAATTTAACTTACCATGTTGTCCTGAACCTCGCCATGTTTTGACGCCGCTATAGTCTCTGGTCTTAGCCCACGGGTCAACGGGAAGAATTTCTCCGTTGGACGAATTACCTTCATAAGTTGGGGCAACCGTATTGTTCGGTGTTTCTTGTTGGGCGATGTTTTCAAAATAGCCATCATTCGGGTGAACCCAAGGGTTGGCTGATAGTTGTGCCAGGGAAATAGTTGAGTAGCTTAAGCATCCCAAAAATAGGGCGGTTGTTAAATATTTGTTCATGGTGGCCTCCATGTCGTCATTTTTCCTATTTTCTATCATACACCAGTTTTGATGAAAATAATAGTTACATTTCCATTACATTTTATGCTAATACAGAAAAGTTAGTTTTTATTTAATTTTTTTTAATTCGCTGATTTCTTGCCTCAAATTATGAATATCTTCGGATAGGTGAAGAATCGTATTATATAATTCATCGGTGTTTTGAGAATCGACACCGTAACTGCAAAATTTATTGGTGGCGGAAGAGTTCGTTTTATGGGCCGGAAATCCGACGACGGTTGTGTTGGGTGCTACATCTTTGACAACAATGGCATTTGAGCCGACTTTGCAGTTGTTTCCTATTTTTATAGGACCTAAAATTTGTGCACCTGAGCCGATAATAACATTATTTCCGATTGTCGGGTGGCGTTTGGTTTGAATCTTGCCATGTTTATCGAATACAGTTGTTCCGCCTAAGGTTACATCGTGGTATAGAGTCACATTATTGCCAATTTCGGCAGTTTCCCCGATAACGATCCCCATTCCATGGTCAATCATAAAACCTTTCCCGATTCGTGCTGCCGGATGAATTTCTATTCCAGTCAGGAATCTGGCTATTTGGGAAATAACACGTGCGGTCAGGTGAAAGTTTTTTTGCCAAATCCAGTGTGATAAGCGGTAAATGCAGATGCTGTGAAAGCCCGGACTGCATAAAACAGCCTCAAAACGGCTATTGGTAGCAGGGTCACGGTCGAGAATCGCGTCAAGGTCGTTTAAAATTATCTTGTATTTTGGATTCATTTTGTGCTACATTCCTGAATTAGTGTTAATAATTAGATAATACTTTATTTTATATAATACGGATTGGTTAATTTTTGAATAAAGAGTTTAGTAATGACGGAAGTTTTATTTAACGGGCATGCCGGACGTTTGGAAGGTCGCTATTATCAAAGTCCGAAACCTAATGCTCCAATTGCATTAATTTTGCACCCTCATCCGCAATATGGCGGGACAATGAACAATAAGGTTGTTTATACATTGTTCAGTTGTTTTCAGAATCTCGGTTTTTCCGTGCTGCGCTTCAATTTTAGGAGTGTCGGTCGTTCACAGGGAAATTTTGAGGATGGTCCGGGGGAATTATCTGATGCAACCGTTGCCTTAGATTGGTTGCAGTCGGTTAATCCTGATGCCAGACAGTGTTGGATTGCCGGCTATTCTTTCGGGGCATGGATCGGCTTACAGTTACTTATGCGGCGTCCTGATATTAATAATTTTATTGCCGTATCACCACCAGCTAATGAGAAAGATTTTTCTTTTTTGGCGCCGTGTCCGACATCTGGCTTGATTATTCAGGGCGGGGTCGATGAAATCGTTAATCCGGCAAGCGTTTCTACCTTAGCACGTCGTTTGAATACGCAACGCAACGTCGATGTTGATTTTGCCTTGTTAGAAGAGGGAGATCATATGTATAATGGTCATTTGGTCGATTTATACAAGGTTGCCGGTAATTATATCATCGGCGCCGTGCAACGTCGCACGCCGTTGAAAAAACGTCGCGGTCGTCGCAAGAAGATTGAAATGGAGCAAGATAATCTCTTGTTGGAAGATAATTCAATGGAGGCTGAAGACGATTTTGTTGATGAGCCTTTCGATGATGAAGAAGAATAGTAAAAAAATACCGAACTCAATGTTCGGTATTTTTTTGCTTAATGTATTCTAAAATATAAATACGGATGGCGCTGGAGAGATTAGGAGAGGTGCGAGCCGAATCGATTTCGGTAACAAGCTGGTTGATGGTTTTGTGTTGCGCTAAGGCGATATTTTCCAGCTCCTGCATAAACTCCTCTTCCAGAGATATGCTGGTATTATGACGGTTGGCGATAATGACTGAGCGCTTGCGCATTTATTTTTTCCGGAAGGCGTCGATAGAAACAACGCTGGCAATTTCTCCGGCGGCTTTGCGCGGTTTTTCCTCTTCAAATATGGGTTCTTCAGCTTCTTCTTTGGCTGCAAAGCTGAGGCCGAACTTGGCATAAGGATCGCCAAAATAGGTGATGGCTTCAAACGGAATGGTTAAAGTCTGTTCGATGCCGTTAAAACTCAAATCAATGGAAAAAGAATCTTTCCCGACAATCAGGTTGGCATATTGGTGCTGAATAACAATTGTCATGTCGTGGGGGTATTGGTTACGTAAACTTTCCGAGAGAATCGTTTTGGGGTGGTCGGTTTTGAACGTAATATAAAAATGGTTTTCTCCGGGCAGACCCTGACGCTCAACAATCTTGAGTGCCTCTACAACCACGTATTTAAGAGATTTTTCGATTAATTTATCATAATTAATTTCATCAACGTATTCTGCCATTTTGTTCCCCAATAAAAAAATAAGTAAGCCGTTCTGTTGCTAGGTGGCTCCTCCCCCACTTGAAACTAACCAAAGTTTCAAGAATTTAAGTTCGTCACTTTAAGCTTAAGCAGCCAAAGCAACTGGTGCTACGTTATTATCGTTAGCATTCATTTTAAGTTGAACCGATAACGGTGGTATCTCACCGAGTACAACAAAATACCTTTACTATGTCCCATCAATCCTATTTCATCCCCATAGGTCAGAAGCCTGTATTTTAAGTGATTGTGTCGTCATTTTTGTTTTTACTTGGTCATGTACCGCAAATACACTCCCAGCGCAAAAACAGCAAACTCCTGGCACTCATCTTAAACTCCAGTTTTTTCAACACCCGTAAAGTGGTGGAGATGCCGGGTACTGCCCCCGGGTCTGAAACATCTATTTCGTACCGTCTCTAGTACCATAGCTGTAAACAGCATTTGCTATTATACAGATTAATTTGTTTTTTGCAAGATGGATTTGTGTTTTAAAAGCTGTGGGGAAATTGCAGCTTTTTTTTGTGTTTACCGAAAGGGTTTGCTAAAGTTTCTCTTATAAGGAGAAAAATGATGAAAATAGCTGTTTGGTGTCGCCATAAAGATGATAATGTCATAGGCATAGGACCACATATTCCGTGGCGGATTTCCTCTGATTTTAAACGTTTTCGGCGTTTAACCGAAGAGCAATATATGCTTGCAGGGCAGACAACGTATGAGACTTTTCCTAATCGGACGTTACCTAACCGTAAGATTATTGTGTTGACGTTTGAGGCGGATTATGAGGTTTCAGATCCTGAAAATCATTTTGTGGTCACAGATGTCAAGCAATTAAAAGAATTTGAGCATGATTTGTATATTTCCGGTGGCTCAAGCATATATAAGTTGTTTATGACTAATGAGTCCGATAAATTAAGACCGGATATTGTTGTTGATTCAATGTACTGCGGAGAGTTAAATCCCGAGTTGGAAGGCGTGAGAGTTGATATTACCCCGTGTATTGAGGCGATGAAAAAGAATTATCGTCAGATTTCCAAAGATTATGAATTGGATAATATCATCACGACCGTGTGGGTTAAGAAGGGCGCGTTTATTGAGCAAAGTACGCTGAAGCATATTATTGAAGCGATAGAAGCCGACTACTAGATAGCACGGAGCAAAATAAAATGTATGAAATAATCGTTAAACATGATGGTTTAGAAAAGTATAAATACCTTCGTGGGACAGGTGAAAATGGGGTTAAAGCTAGAGCAGAAGAACTTAAAAATCTTTGGAATACGCAATATTACAATTTATTAGCTTATAAAAGTGGTGAAGAGCAAGCTAAAACTTTAACAGAAGAAGCTCATAATTTGCTTTCTATGTTAGAAAATTATTTGGAGAAGTCTTTAGATATTGACTATCCAATAGGTGTAGAAACAGCAAAAAAAATCTATGAACATAATGAACCTGAATTAGACTTAATAACTTACCCAGAAGAACCCGATAAAAAAAATAAAAAATATTATAAGAATCCTATAAATGAAGACAAATTGCATGCGGTTGGGGGATTTTTAGCAACAGTTTCAAGTATACTTTTTTTTATAATCTATGGCTCAATTGAAGGATATGTTTCTTCTTTTTTTGCTACCATATTATATTTCTTTAGCGGAGCAATACTTTTTGCTATAATAGATGGACTTAACAAACCAAGATTAGTTTACAACCTTTATTTGAAAGATAAACAGCAATGGGAAAATAATTGTAAAGCTATAGATTTACAAAATTCTGAAATTAAAAAGAAACATAAACAAGATTTAAAATTATGGCAAAAAACAAAAGATGAAAGATGTAAAGAAATAGATTACGTATTTGAAGCATACGATAAGGGACAAAAAGAAGGTATAGAATATATGGCAGGGCTATGGTTATCCCGAATACCACCAATAGAACAAAATAGTGAAAATAATGCTGTAGATTACAATCAACAAACTAAAATGTTAGTAGTAAATTATTTTCTTCCTGATTTTGAGAGGATAAAAAAATTACCCAAAGAAATAAAATATATAAAATCTTCATTTGAAAATAAAATAGTATATCATTCAGAAAGTTTTATAAAAAAATTATATGACAGCTTAATATATCAAGTCATTTTTGCTATTGCTAATGCTATATACTCTGGTGATATAAAAAAACATATATCTTCTATTGTAATTAATGGATATGTTAATACACTTGATAAATCTTTAGGAAAGGAAGCTGTTATATGTATAGCTAGTTTATTAATCAGCCGAGATACCTATAATGAATTAAATCTTAAACTGATTGACGCAAAAGAATGTTTTAAGAGATTAAAAGGAATATCTGCTACACAATTACAAAACAAAATTCCTGTAAAACCAATTATGATATTAAATAAAGAAGATGAAAGATTCATTGAAGCTTATAATGTCGTTAATAATATTGATGGACAAACAAATTTAGCTTCTATGGATTGGCAAGATTTTGAAAATTTAATTCGTGAGTTGTTTGAGAAAAAATTTAGTCACCACGGTGGTGAATGTAAAGTAACACAAGCAAGTCGTGATGGTGGAGTCGATGCCGTTGCTTTTGATCCTGACCCAATTCTTGGAGGTAAAATTATTATACAAGCGAAGAGATATACAAATGTTGTTGGAGTTTCTGCTGTGAGAGACCTATACGGTACATTAATTAATGAAGGAGCTAGTAAAGGTATATTAATTACAACATCTGATTATGGAATAGATGCCCATAAATTTGCTGAAGGAAAACCTATCGTTCTTATTAATGGAAATAATTTATTACAACTATTAGAGGATGAATTACAAACAAAAGCATATATAAACATTCCAGAAGCAAAAAAAATATTAAAAGAATCTGAAAAGTAAATTTATAACCGACTTGTTTTATTTTTTGATAGTCACCGGCAATAAAAAATTAGGCCTTTAATATCCTCACCGTTTTCTTTGCGGAGGATGGTAGGGTGTTGCTCGATGGTAGCATAATATTTTGCTAAAAGCTCGGCAATATATTGCGGATTATGTTGATAGCGTCCGGTTGGCAGAAGTTTGGCTTTTTTTATATCATCACTCGCTTGTTCAATCGAGAAAATCAGCGGGTAGGGAGCACAAGCCTTAAAAATAGGTTCTAAATCCTCAATATAACAACAAACATCAGCGGCAGTAATTAAGCTTGGTCTGATGGTTTTGAGTTCTCTTTGGGCGAAGTCGAAGATATCTTCTCGGACAAGTCGGTCATAACAATTTTTTTCTTCTGCAAGAGCGAGCATTTTTTCTGATAAATCCACGCCGATAAGGTTGGAAAAATCGGTTTTATAAGCCACGCCGATAAGCCCAGAACCGCACCCAAAATCCACAATGGTCCCTTGAGCAGGTCCTGTAAGTTCTCTAAACTCTCGCGGAAGGCGGTAACCAATGCGCGCGAGAACCAGCTCGTAATTATCAGCAAAATTGTCAAACAGCTTTTGAGTATAAACTTGATCAGTCTCACTTGTCTCTCCATTCAAGGCCGCATTCATATGATTGGCAAAGGGATTATCGGGGGTTTGTTTATGCCAATTGGCGGCGATTTTTTTTGCCTCATCCGGGTTTTGATAGTAAAGCAAAGTCAGGGTTTCGGCAATATTTATTTGGTATTCTTCTTTTGTTTTATCTTTTGAAAAAGCATTGAAGAACAACCCCAGTGCCTCTGTATAGTCTTGTATATCCTTGAGAATAAGTCCGAGATTGTTACTGATTTCTGGGCTGTCGGGGTTGAGGATAACTGCGGCTCGATATTCATCTAAGGCTTCGGCTTTGCGACCGCTGAGGTGGAGCATTTGTGCATAGCCGGCATGGGCTTCGAAATTATTTTTATCGAGTTCAATGGCACGATGGAAAAGTTTTTCGGCCCGTTGCCAATCTTGTTTTTGAACGGCAAAATTGCCGAGATTAATACGGGCGGTGACTGTCAACGGATTGAGCTCTAAGGTGTGTTCGAAATAATTTTCTGCCGTGTTCGGTGCAAAAGTGAGAGCCAGTTCTCCGAGACGAAGCTGAATATCATAAACGGGCAGGTTGTGTGTTAAAAGAAAATGAAAAGCTTTTTCATCATCATACAGCCGGCTGAGGTAATAAACAGCCATTGCATTATCGGGAAAAGCCGAGACGATTTCTTCGAGTGTGGTCATGTCTTTTTGCAGGGAAGCGAGATTTATACGGGCATCTAAGTATTGCGAATCGAATTTTAGAGCTTTTTTATAATTAGTGACGGCATTTTCGGTTTCACCTAATGAGCGATATACTTCAGCCAAATAATTGTACGTTTCTTTAATATCAGATTGTAATTCAATGGACTTTTGATAAGCATCAATTGCTTCAACCGGTTTGTTATCATTAAAAAGAGACAGCCCGAGATTAAAATAAATATGTGCGGAAGAGGGGGCTTGCTTGGAAGCTCGGTAAAACCAATTGCAGGCTTGGTCGTGTATTCCTTTGGCTTGAGCGATTAATCCCATCAGATTAAGAACGTCTGCATTGTCCGGCGCTGTTTCTAAGATCTGTCGGTAGAGGTTTTCGGCTTTATCCAGCTCGCCGGCTTCATGCAATTTAACGGCTTGTTGAAAAAGTAAATCGTATCCCATGTTTGTTCCTCATTGACCGAACTAAAGTTCGGAGATCTTGACGTCGCTTGAGGTTCCTCAAGATGACTTTCTTATTATATTTGTAATTGGTAAATATTTGGTCAATGGGAATTGATAAAATTGTCTAAATAATAACACCGTCTAAAATAAATATTGCATTAAATTATACTTTGGGGTATACGTACGACAGCTTACTTTTTCATAGAAGAACTTGGATTTATCATTTTGGAAAATGTGATGAGTACACAGATTTTTGTATGCACCCATAAAAAAGGGAATATTGTTGATACGGCCCCTTTGGTGCCTTTATTTATTGGTTCATCCGAGCCATCGTCGCCAAATATGTTGCGGGATAATACTCAAGATAGCATCGCAGAGAAAAATCCGTATTACAGTGAATTGACGGGATTATATTGGATTTGGAAAAATGTTCAGGCTGATATTGTCGGCTTGTTTCATTATCGCCGTTTTTTCAATTTTAAAAATGATATCACAAAATTTCATACTTTTACTAAGGATTTTGTCCGCCGATATGGAATTACAGAGAGAAACATAGAAAAGATATTGCAAACTTATGATATTATTTTGCCGCAAAAGACTTATCTTGATCCGAAACATTCCTCAATTTATGAGCATTACAGACAATTTCATTATATTGAAGATCTAGATATTGTTTTGGATGTTATCAAACAGAGATATCCTAAGATGTACGAAATAGCAGATACCTTTCTCAAACAAGAGAAGCAAATGCATATTTGTAATATGATGATTTGTTCTAAGGCACTGTGGGATGAATATGCAACGTGGTTGTTTGATATTCTTTTTGAAGCTGAAAAAGCAATTCAACCGACTTTATCCTCCCGTGATAGTTTGCAAAAGCGTGTTTACGGGTTTCTGTCTGAACGGTTATTGAATATTTTCATCAAGTATAAACAAGAGACAAGCGGCTTGAAGATTAAAGAGCTTCCTCTTTTGTTTTGGGAAGAAGATGTTGCTGTGTGGCGAAAATATCGTCGTCGTTATTTCAAAGATAAAATTCGTTCATTTTTTCATCTATCTCAAGGGGATAAACAATCATGACGAAAACAAACCTGGTTGTCGGATGCGGTTTTTCCGGAGCGAGTATTGCTCGCAAAATTGCGGAAGAGCTCAATGAAAAAGTCATTGTAATTGATGCTAAAGAGCATATTGCCGGTAACGCTTATGATTATCGTGATAAAAACGGGATTATGATTCATAAGTACGGGTCGCATATTTTTCACACCAACTTAGAGAATGTTTGGGCGTTTGTGTCTCGTTTTGCCAGTTTTAATACCTATATGCACAAAGTTATAGCCTTGATTGACGGGATTGAGACTACTATTCCGTTTAATATGCGGACATTGTATGATGTTTTCCCCGAGACAATGGCAAAGAGAATGGAAGAGAAGCTACTTTCTCATTTTGAATACAACAAAAAGATTCCTATTCTGGAATTTCAGAAACAAAATGATGAGGATTTGAAGTTTCTGGCCAATTACGTTTATGAAAAAGTATTTTTACATTACACTACCAAACAGTGGGGTGTTAACCCTAATGAAGTTGATGGGGCGGTGACGGCGCGTGTTCCGGTTTATATTAGTTGTGATGAGAGATATTTTCAGGATAAATATCAGGGAATTCCCTTTAAGGGCTACACCGAAACAATTAAAAATATGCTCAATCATCCGAATATTGAAATCCGCTTAAAAACGAAGTTTGAGGATTTTAAGGGAGCGTATGACCGCCTGTTTTATACCGGTCCGATTGATGAATTTTTTAATTATAAATACGGAGAGCTTCCTTATCGCAGTGTGCACTTTAAGTTTGAAGAACTTGATATGCCTTATTATCAGAGCAACTCGGTGGTGAACTATCCGTGTAATTATGATTTTACGAGGATTCATGAATATAAATATTACCTGGACGATCGAAGCGATAAAACAGTGATTGCCAAGGAGTATTCCGAGGCTTTTGAACGTGGTAAGAATGAGCGGTATTATCCAATTCCGAATGAGGCTAGTGCGGCTTTATATCAAAAATATTCAGATGAGGCCAAACAACTCAAAAATACGTATTTCCTCGGGCGTTTAGGGGATTATAAATACTACGATATGGATAAAGCAGTTAATAGAGCTTTAGAAGTTTTTGAGGAGATTAAGAATGCGGTTTCTTATTAAAATTTTCTTACCCTTTATTCCTTCGAAAAACCTGAGAAATAGGATTAAAGAGAAATATCATATAAAATCAAAAATATCTAAATTAACAGATATAGTTAATAAATTGTCAGCTCAAGTTGAAAACTTAACCCGTTTGGTTTCAGGTACAGTTGATGTTTCGAATTTACCTAGGGCCAAAGGTTTCTTAAGAACAGTGCAGCTATTAAATTTAGATATACTAAAAGAGATTGATAGAATATGTCGTAAGCATGATATTGCATATTGGTTGGATTTTGGAACATTGCTTGGTGCTGTTAGACATAAAGGGTTCATCCCTTGGGATGACGATATCGATATTGGTATGCTCTATGATGATTATATAAAATTTCAGCATATTGCTGAAAAAGAATTAGAGGGAACTCCTTTTGTTATAAAAACAATTCCTTCTCATATATGTAAAGTATTACATAAAGAGTTTATGCCTGAAACAGAGAAAGAATGGATTGATTTTGCGAATTGGAATAAGTCAGGTAAATTATGCTTTTGTGTTGATATATTTCCCTATTATTACAAGAAAGAAGAAATGCCTAAGCAAGATTTGTCGGCTATGATTATCTCAGAATTAGCCGAGAAAAAGAAAGCTTATAATAGTGATTTAAGTAAGAGTTTTGCAGGACTACAATCAATTGAGAAAAAAACATCTGTTGTACAAAGGCAATGTGTTTCACCAAATAGGACACAAAATATTTTTCTGGGGATGGAAACTATCAATGAAGTACGGTCAGTAATATTGGATATTGATGATATTTTTCCTTTACATGAAATGGTTTTTGAAACTTGTCGCTTTTTTGTTCCTTACCATGCTGAAATTATCTTATATGGGCATTATGGTGATTTTTATAGACCGACTGTCTATGAAAATCATTTGTTTTTTGGTAACTTGAGTACACAAGAAACTAATCGTCTGATTAAATACGAAGAGGCTTTTCGAACTATTATAAATCAACAAGGAGACTAATATGAAACTTTTTACTGTAGGACCGGTTGAATCTTATCAAGAGAGTAGGGAAATATACAGACACGATATTCCATATTTTCGTACTGAAAAATATGGAAGTATGGTAAAAGATAGCCTTTTAAAAATTGCTAGTTTGCTTGGTTGCACCACTAAAGAAGGTGTAATTTATTTAACGGCATCAGGGACAGCCGCTATGGAAGCAACTGTTGAGAATTGTCTAAATGCACAAGATAAAGTGTTGGTGATTAATGGTGGGGCATTTGGTCATCGATTTTGTGAATTATTAGAGTGGCATAAGATTCCGTTTACGCCTATAAATTTGCAATGGGATGAGACGTTGACGAAACAGCATTTGAAACGATATGAGAATCAGGGATATACGGCACTTTTGGTAAACCTGCACGAGACATCGACAGGTCAGTTGTATGACGTACAAATGTTAAGTGATTTTTGTCAGCGTAATCATATGTTTTTTATTGTTGATGCTATCTCTACATTTTTGGCTGATGACTATAATATGGATAAATATCATATAGATGTCACAATATTTAGTTCCCAAAAGGGGTTATGTTTATCTCCTGGTTTATCATTTGTGGCATTTAGTCAAAAAATGAAAGATAAAGTTAGAGCATCGTCTCCTAAAACTTATTATTTTAACTTTGCCGCGTACTTTACAAATTTAGAAAGAGGACAAACTCCTTTTACTCCGGCGGTTTCAATAATGTATGAAGCAGCAGCGGTATTGTCTCTCATAGATAAAATTGGTGGAAAAGAAAAATGGTTGCAAGTCATCAAAGAAAAAGCAATGTATTTTAGAGAACAAGCCAGAAAATTCGGGTTAACAATACCTACCTATCCATTGTCTAATATGTTAACACCGATTTATTTTGAAGATATAAATGCGTATGATGTATTTTTAGCTTTAAGTCAACATTATGATATTTATGTTAATCCCTGCGGTGGAGATTTAGCAAGTAAGATGCTACGCATCTCTCATGTTGGCAATACAACTAGAGCAGATATTGATGATTTGATAGAAAAATTAGTATTATGCGTAAAGGAGGTCAGAAGTCAGAGATGAAAGTTGTGTGTTATGCGGAAATTGATAAAAATCAAAAGGAATTATAAGAATGATAGGAAATAAAGTAGTCGTTTATACGTCCGGTACTTTTGATATGTTGCATATTAATCATTTAAAGATGATTGAGTATGCTCGTTCTTTAGGGGACATTTTAATTGTGGGGGTAAATACAGATGAATTGGTTGCTTCTTATAAATCCCAGCCGATTATTCCGTTTGAAGAGCGCATAGCTCTTGTTAAAGCGTTAAAATATCCAGATATTGTTATTCCTCAAAAATCCTTAGACCATGCCGATAAAGTAAATAAACTTCATTTTGATATATTTGTGGTTGGTGACGATTGGGTTGGAAAGTATGATTATTTACAAAAGCAGGGGGTTGATGTCGTTTATTTTCCATATGGTGATGGCATCAGTTCTTCTTCATTAAAAAAGCGTATCTATGATAAATATAAAAAATTACAAGATACCGCAAATAATCATTTTCCACAAGAAACGGATGTTCAAAAGGGGGTTTCATGAAAATTTTTGAAAAAAGAATTGATAAAGAAAATTCTAAAATTTCTTTTTATTTTCTGGGTGTTAAGTTCCTACGCAGGGTGAGTAGTTATTTGCTAAAAAATAAGTTACAAGAGATGTCTCTTGAAATTAACACTCTTCATAGTGAATTTGATACGCTATACAGTATCGTCAATCATTGTTTGGATATCACTAGGATTCCTAAAGCAACAGGTGAGTTGAGAAAAAAACAGGAAGAATGTATAAAAATTTTGAATGATGTTCATCAAATTTGTGAAGAAAATAATCTACCGTATTGGTTAGATTCAGGAACATTACTTGGTGCCGTGCGTCACAAGGGATTTATTCCTTGGGATGATGATGTTGATATCTCTATGTTACGTGATGATTATGATAAACTTATCCCTTTACTAAAAGCCTATTACAAAGGTAGTCGGTATGTTGTCAGAGAAACGTTAGATAATCATTTCCAAGTGCGTATTAGAAAAAAAGAGGCGAATGTTGGATTAGATATTTTTCCTGTTGATAGGTATAGTAAATCTGAACTTTCCAGTGCAGAAAATGAGGCGTTGAACAACTCAATAAAATATACAACAAATTTACTAAAAGATACATATAAGGAGCATCTTTCTGATATTCACGAGTATATAAGATCTCTTACTCAAACATATATTTTACACGATGTTCCGGCTGGGAAGTATAAACCTGTTTTATTTTTTGGCATAGATTTTCCTAATGCGTATGAACAACTCTCCTTTAACTATGATGACATATTTCCTTTACAATTAATAGAGTTTGAGGAACAAAAATATTATGCACCGAGAAATTGGAATGCAATATTAACGTTGATCTATGGTAGTGATTATATGAAATTACCTAAAAATTTCTCTCTTTATGATAACTAAAGGAGTAAATTAATGTTCAAATTTTTTAAAAAAAAATTTATTAAATACGCAATGCATGGGAAAAACAATCGCATCTTTGTTATTGAAAAAGATAATATTTATAAGCTGAGAAGAAGCATAAAAGGCTTAAACATTTCAGTCGTCGGGAATAACAATCGTATTATTTTCGACAACTATGATAAACTTTGTGTTTTAAGAAGACAGTTACGCGGATTAGTAATTTGTATTGAGGGGGATAGCAATATGGTTCGTATTAAATTGCCTAATAAATTTAATGGAACTATGATTAACTTAAAAGGTGAAGGGAACTATTTTGAGCTTAATGACAGTATATATCCTTTACGATATAATTGTCGTTTTTTTGCATATGATGGAGGGCAAATTATGATAGGTCGTAATTGCCAATTGAACGACAATCTTTATATTAAAATAGAAGACGATTATAAAACAAAACATAAGATAGTTATAAAAGATAATGTTTTTATTGCAATGGATGTTATTATAAGAGCTTCTGATGGTCATTCTTTTCTTGATAAAAACACAGGATATCCTCTCAATGAACCGCAAGATATTATAATTGATGAGCATTGTTGGATTATGGCAAGGTCTATTATTCTTAAAGGGACTCATCTTTGCCATGATACAGCTGTTGGTGCACAATCGTTGGTTAATAAGAAATTTGAGCAACCATACTTGTTGTTGGCGGGAACACCTGCGAAAATTATAAGAAAAGATATTAGGTGGGTAAAACAAGGTTATGGAACTGTCATGAAAATGAATGGTTTATGAGTATTCTTTCTAACTAGAACTTGTAATAAATAAAAAATATTTTGTATTAATCTTAATGACTTATAAATAGGTGTTTGGGGTATGATGTCTTTTTTGATAAAAATTTCAATTGTTCCAGTTGAAGAAAAATATGAAAAAGTAAAGTTAGTTCAACCGAATATAATTTATAATCGTTTTGATATAAAATATAATGGTGATTTTGAGGTGTTAAAGATTGAATACAAAAAATGTATTCAATATGTAGCTATTCATATACACAGTAATAAGAAATGCTATATTGGAATATATATGACGGAGTTGGAACAATGTGTTTTTGATAAAATGATATCGTTTATCACAAAAAAATATGGTAAAAAAATTAATAAAATTCATGTGACGCAAGGGTTGATAAAAAATTCAAATCTGGAAAATAAAATGCATTGGCTTTTAAATTTGCCTGATACAGTGGAAGAATATTGGGCACAGTTCTCTTCTCATACACGTCATGTAAGACGTAAAAGACTTGAAAAATTAAAAGATAAATACGATATTAAATTTGAACATTATGATAGGTCTCAAATAAATGAAGATTTGATATCTATATTCTTTAAATTGAAGGTCCAAACTGAAAATGATGTTTATTATAAAACGAGTGAAAATGGCATTAAATTATTTTTATCTGATTTTTATGATATAACAGATGCTTATATTATTAAAATTAATGGTAATATAGAAGCCATAGAGTTGTGTTCTTTAACAGGTTCAGATGATGTTTATTTTGAAAATTTAACATATAACAAAGAGTTTTCCAACTATGGATTAGGAATGATGGCTTACTATTATGCAATAGAACAGCTTATTGAACGTGGTTATAAGCGAATTTATCTTGGAGGGGGAGATTATAGTTATAAAAAAGATTCAAAAGCCGTAAAATCCGAAACAATGAGCGGAGATATAATTTTGCAAAAAACTGTGCCTATAATAAAAAAGATATTTAATTGTCGTAATTCAAAAAATCATAAAATCATTGTATTTTTAGGAGTAAAGATAAAATTAAGGCGTAAAGAAAAAAGTTTTTCTAAAATTAAGCTTTTTAGATGCTTTTTTATAAAGAGCAATATAAAAGGTAAGGGCAATAAAATAAGATCTTATTATAGAAATAAATGGCATAACATCAACTTAAAGTACATTAGTTCAAACTTTTGGATTAAGGGAAATAATAATATCGTAAAATTTCATTTTAAAACAAAAAAATTACCTCAAGGTTTAGATTTAACTATAAATGGGTCTAATAACGTCATAGATATTTATAAGAGTGCTTTTAAAAATACCTACATACAAATATACAGAGATAAAAATACCTTAGAAATAAAAGAGCAAACTTTTCAAACAGTTAGTGGTGCTCATATATATGTAAGTTATGGGGGTTCGATGTTTATTGGAAAAGATTGTGAACTAGGTAATGGTGGTTTGGAGCTGGCTGTTGCCGGTGATTATATTGAAAAACATAAAATGATCATTGGAAACAATACCCATATAGCAAAAGACACAATTATAAGAACATCTGACGGTCAATCATTAATTGATCCAGAAACAATGTTGCCAACAGATCCTCCTGAAGATGTTATTATTGGAAACAATGTTTGGATAATGTCTCGTTGTATAATATTAAAAGGTTCGTATATTCCTGATGGGTGTGCCGTCGCAGCTAGTTCTCTTGTTAATAAAAAATTTGAAGAAGAAAATGTTTTATTGTTGGGGACACCCGCAAAAATATTTAGAAGAAATATTAGATGGGGGGAACCTTACGGAAAATATATGGAGCAGTTTGACAAGTAATATGCGAATAAAATTTGATTGTTTCCTTTATTTTTAAATTACGTCATAAAATAATTCCGAAAAAATCTCTTGCAATTTGGAAAAAAGTGGGGTAGAGTGGCGTCACTTCTGAGGAAACGGAGGGGTTTTTGTGTGCTTTAGCGGCTCTCAAAAGCACTCCTGTTTGAGGATTTTGGCCTTAAACTATCGGGACAATAACAAAACTAAAAAAGGAAAGTGTAAATGAAAAGTATCGTTACTACTAAAAAGAAAGCCAGCCGTCGTTATGGCGCTAATTTATGGGGTGATGCTAACAGCCCTTATAATAAAAGAGAATATGCTCCGGGTCAGCACGGTGCACGTCGCAAAAAACCGACAGATTACGGTGTTCAACTCTATGCTAAACAGAGATTGAAAACATATTATGGTAATATCTCTGAAAAGCAATTCCATAAATACTATGTTGAAGCTGTTCGTCGTACAGGTGACGCTGCTGAGAACTTTGTCGGTATTTTGGAATCCCGTTTGGATAACTTGGTTTATAAATCAAAATTCGTTCCGACCGTTTTTGCATCTCGTCAATTTATTAACCATGGTCACGTTACCGTTAATGGTAAAAAGGTTAATATTCCTTCTTATATGTGCAAAGTCGGCGATGTTATCGAAGTTCGTGAGAAGTCTAAGCAAATGGCTATGGTTATCAGTGCCGTTGAGTCTCAGACTCGCGATGTTCCCGGATATCTGGAAGTTGATACCAAGAAATTAAGCGCTAAGTTCACATTTATTCCAAAATTGGAAGATATTCCTTACGCTTGTTCTATGGAACCAAATCAGGTTATCGAGTTCTACTCAAGATAATATTGATATTTGTTCAAAGAGAAATCCTCAGGGCTGTGCAGTTCTGGGGATTTTTGCTTTAAATATGTAAATTTATGTGCTTTTATGTATGGCAAGATTGTTTTTTTTCATAATGTAACCAAGGTAAAAGATCATGCTAACTCCACAGACAGCCCCCATTAACAGAGCCTCAAAACCAACCCGCAAAAAAGTCGGGCTCGGATACCGTTTGAGTCGCTCATTTTTACTCACTTTGGTTTTGGGGCTTTTGATTACCCTCGATTTTGTGTTGTATTTGCGTTCCGGCTCGGTCGTTTTGGCTGATGGCGGCTTAAAAATGCCTGTTTTGCTGAATATAGGGTATATCTTTGCTGTTGCTGCGGTCTTGATGTTTGTCAGCTTGGTGTTCTTACCATTGCAAAATTTATTCTTTGCTTTGTGTTGCGGTTTATTGGCTTATGGGGCAATGGGGCAGTTCCTGCAAGTCGATAAGACCCACTACCTGACAATGTTGTTGGCTCCGGCGTTGGGTGATGATGTGGCTATGATGATAGATGGCTACGGTGCTTTGATTTTGGCCGGTGTTGTCGCTTTGATCAGTTATTTATTGGTTCGCAAGGTCAGTTTGCACCGCTTAGTCTCGCTGACAATTATGTTTGCCGTCGTAATCGCTTTGTTCTTTATTATTGATTTGGTCGGGTCTCACCCTAAAAAGACTTATTCTCAGGTCTATGAGTCTACAGAAACGTCTTTCGCTTCCGGAAATAACAAGACAGTCTTTTTATTCTTGCCGCAAGCTCCCGCATATCCCGTTATCAGCGGTGAAAGTCGTAATCCGGTAGATAAACGCGCTCAGTTGCAACAGGTCGAGCTCGGTTTCTTGGTCAAAAACGGATTTACGGTTTATCCGAATGCCTACGCAACCGGTCATAGTAATGAGGAAAATCTTGTTGAGTTCTTAAATGTTTTTGATAATGAACCTTATGCCAAGAATGTTCTTTCTACGGAATACTTAGAAAATTATTGGAAATTCCGGTCGGCACAGAAATCGGCTGCTTTGATTAAAAATAATCAGTTGCTTGATGTCTTCAGTAAAGCGAACTTTAAAACAAGTGCTTATCAGAATCAAACATTAGAAATCTGTAAAAAGAACGGTCAATATGCCGTTGATCGCTGTTTGAGCCGCGCCAGCCTGCCTCTGGAAATTGATTCAATCAGCTTTAGTGATAATGAACAGGCCGGAGTCTTGCTTTATCAGTGGCTTAACAGTTTTGATGTGCTGAATTATCAGCAAGTCGCCGATGTTCTGGCTATGGGGCTTGGTCGTGATGAAGTTAAGCATTTGTTGATGCCTTATCATCATTTGTATTCTGTTGATTCCTTCAGCGTTTTGCAAAATGTTTTAGATGATATTGCTCAGGACAAAAGTGCCGGGGTCTATTTTGTTTATTTAGATTTTCCGGATAATATGCTTGTTTATAATGAATGGTGTCGTCTGAAGAGCCCTGATCGTTGGAATGCCCTTAATTCTGATGTCAATTTGCAGTCAGCTCGTGGTAATTCTACAGATTATAATGAGCAAATGCTGTGCCTATGGGGCAAAATGGGCGATTTTATGCAGAATCTCGATTCTTTAGACGAGAATGTAACTCTCGTTCTGTATGGCGTCGGTGGCGTGGAGCAGGCATCAGCTAATAAACAATTTGCTGAAAAGTTTAAAAATCAAAATTTAGTCTTTATGGCTATTCGTGATGCTCAGGCTCAGTTCTCTGTCCAACCGCAAATTTGCCGCAGTAAAGATATCTTGGCGCATCATTTGTTTAAGGCTAAAGATTGCAAAGAACTTAAAGGTATTCCGTTGGCTCAGGGCGCTGAGGAAGTTTTACGTAATGAGTTGGAAAAAAGCGTTATTAAGAAAAAAATGATTGCGTCGGCGGTCGAAGGGTATGAAAAATGGTTGAGTGAGTGGAATATAAATCGTCAACCTCCGTTTTTGAAAGCAAATTTGACAGTTCAAAAAGAGAATAATCAGAAAAATAATGCCAGCTTAAAGACAGATGCTGCAGCTCAACTGTTATCCTCAGAGGCGGGAGAACAGTCTGCGCCGGCATGGGATATTGAAGATATGGAGAAAGATGAGCCAGAAGAAGCTGCTGTTCCGGAAGATGTCGTAGAAGAGGGTAGTGATGTTGTTCCTTTGGAGCATTTAGATACTGAAACAAAAACAGAGGAGGTCGTATCTCAAGAAAGTGATTCTGAGGTAAAAGCAGATGAAAAAGTTTCAGAAGAGAAGGATAAGGAAGATATTCAGGATACCCCGAAAGAAGCTATAGAGAATACTCAACAGGAAGAGCAAGCAAAGGAACTTGTTTTGGATGATGATTTTAAAATAGA
>CACYYO010000017.1 GCA_902778645.1 uncultured Rhodospirillales bacterium
ATAACCGCCCAGAATTCGGGAAATTGTGCCGGGGTGAAAATCTTTTCTACCTCGCGGAGTTGTGAAACAGAGTCACGCAAGGCTTGGATGTCGTCCTTTTGTTTCCAGTACTTAAAAAATAAGTCAGACAATTTATAGCAAATGTAGCCATAGTCGTAAGGATAAGTAAATTTACCCAGATAACGTTGAGCTTGGCGATAATTGGCTATCGCATCGCGGAAATAACCGGCTTGGTGGCGCTCTTGGTGTTGTCCGGCACAGTCATTGAGTTGTCCGAGATGGTAATAAATACAGCCTAAATGCAACGGAGAATCTATAAGATCTTGATGTTTAATGGCCGTTGTAAACAAATTTTGAGTGATTTTGAAATCATCATCTTTTTGGGAATCAAAAGTATAACTTAAATAAATGATGCCCAAAAAGTTCATGATAAAGGGCATATAGTTAATAGCCAGTTGTTTGGCAGAGTTATCGCTGCTAAGTTGAGCAATGTCTTTTTTGAGCAAATATTTGCGATGAATTCTGATGGTGCTGTCAGAGGGGCTGATGGCACTAATGATTGTTCCGTGGAGCAAGGTTTTTATCGCCGGAGGAATGTTTTCCGGCGCACTGAATAAGTGGGCGGGCAAATATAGAGAATCAAGCAGAGAAACAAAAGAATAGTCATCTTGCTCATATTGTTTGTTGGTTTGGAAATTAAGGCGAATCCTGTCATTTTCCCGACAGCCCCAAACCAAAATGTCAGCTCCGGTCTTGTCTAAAAGGGCTTGACCTTTGTCAATCATGTCAAATAAGGTGCGGCTCTCAAGATTAAGGAAGCTCTTATTAAACGGTTCATCAAAAAACTGAACTTCAAAATCCGGCATAGATTGCAAGATACGAGCGGTGTTTTCGCCACTGGAACTTTCTATGCTATCCTGAAAATCAACCACAACAATTTTGAATTTTGTGTCAGGAGCCGGAGGCATATCATCGATTAAGGGACGCTCCGGTGCTCTATGAAACAGGTTTGCAATTTTAGTCCGGAAAGTCATTTTTTATTATCCTCTTCGGTGGTAGATTTGTTTTTTTTGAGGAGAGATAATAAACTTCCGGTTAATAGCAAATGTTGTGTATTGTTTTGAGGTGAAGTTATACGAGATGTTATCCAGAACATCGTAAAAAAAGCAACAATAACCAAGGTATATTGGTTGGGCGCATAAATTTGAAAACCAGCCAATAACATTAAAATTAAGTTGGTTTGACCGACAAATTCGCAAATTTTTTGCGGGGCAATACCGGCTGCAGCCAGCTGATTGTAAAACATGTTATTCATCAGAATTTTGAATTGGTGTTGAAAGTTGAGTTTTTTGAACGAGGCAACAGCAATTTCATAAATATAGTACATGTTTAGAATAAGAACACAACTTCCGTTGCCTTCAACCGCGGCTAACAAAGATAACCAACCGACAATAAAGCCCAGAGTTTGGCAGGATATTTTATCGAGAGAAATTATGGCCGGATAGTTGGTGAAAAAAGCTAATGCAAGCAACAGGCAGGCAAAATTCAGGTTCCAACCGCTATAAAGCTCCGGCATAATGCCTATCAGGAACATTAAAAATAATCCTAAGACAACAGCGAGGGATTGGATTGTTACAACACCGTCGACCCCGTTTAAGTTGTGGTAGAATCCCGTCAATAATGCCCATGCCAAACATAAAATGACCCGCTCCGCAAGAGGGGGCAACAGACCATTACTGAAGGTGAAGTCATGAGGCAACAGCAGAATATTAATTGTGCAAGCCAAAAGAACAAAGAGGATATGCAAAGGTGTTGATTTGGTATGGCGGAGGGCAAATAATAAACCGGTTGCCGTGGCGAGAAAAGTGAGTAATGACGTTATCGTTGCCGGATAAACGGCGTCATTTTGATTGGGTGTGATAAAAAAGGTAATTATGCAACTTATGCCGCCTAAAAAGAGTATCCCAATCAGGGGTTGTTTTAAGGTTGATGGCAGAAAAGATAATCTTTTGTCGCACAACAAAAACCAGCCATACCCCAGAAAAAAAGTGCTAAAAGCCAGAAGAGTTATCCATAAAATGCTCATTTCATCTTCCTTATTTATACCCTACCAGTCTTGTTTATAATATGTTAAATTTGTTTATTCAACAGAGAAGTGGTTATTCCTCCACAAGAGAAAGAATATGTTTGAGGGTTTGATTCAGCAATTTAGCAATGGTCGGACAAGTGGTGGTGTTGTAGGTGCTTTGTTTGGCAAGGGTTTGGATAATAAAAGACAGTTCTCCGCCTTGTTTGTGCGCGATTTGTTCAATAAGAGGCGGTTGCCATTGGTCCGGAATTCCATATATTTCTCGCAAAATTTGTTCCTTGTCGGTATTGGTGGCAGAAGGGGAAATGCTGACAATCTCGTCAACCAGCGTGTTCAGAATTTGGCGAAGAGGCGTTTTTTTGCTGATATCCTTGAACGGCGCGTGTGTTTGGAGCGAAAAGAGGGTGGCCGTTGTCTCGGGGAGAAAATATTCCCAAAAATTTTGTGTGTCATCACTGTCATAATGTATATTGAGATAGGTTTTGGCGAGAATTTGGCGAATATCATCGAACAAAGGGTGTTTTTCATCTAAGCTCAAAGTTATTCCCTTAACAGCTCCTTTGTAATCTATTTCAGACGAGGTCGGCATGATTAACCAGCCGTCAAAATAGGCAGGAATGACCGGACAGCGAAGTATTTTACTTATATCTTTAGGTGGCATACGACAAAAAGAAATGACCGGACATTGTTCCGCCTTGGCGGTTGAAAAAGTGCAAAGTCCTGATTTTTGTTGCTCCGGGCCCAGGCATAAAATAACCATACGTGCCGGGGTGTGCATGACTTTCCCTGCCGGCAGGCGGACGGAATGTTTGTTCTTTTCAGAAATGTCCTTGAGCGTGTAAATTTCAGAAGGATTGCTTGTTCCTGCCCCCAGGCGATAAATATTTTCACCGGCAAGGGACAGTTTTGCGCTCAGGAAGCATGCCAAAGGTGTGTCACCGATAATGTATACAGGTTTAAAGTAAGGATCATCATTGACCATCAGAGAGTTCCTTTCGGAGTTTGGCGATGAAAAAGGAATCGCACCCGCCAATATCAGCAAAATGGAACGGTAGAGTGCGAATAAAGCCTTCCGGTGTGATTATGTTTGGTTCTTTTGAATTTTGCAACGGAATAATTTTAAATTGGGGATGCTCGCTTATAAAGCGGGTTATTTGTTGTTCCCCTTCCTGCTTAGCTATAGAGCAGGTGCAATAGACAAGCTCACCGCCATTTTTCAGCGCAGAGGGTATGTTTTGTAAAATTTGGTACTGCAAGGTTGCTTGTGTTTTAATGTCTTCCGGTGTTTTAAGGTGGACAATTTCCGGGTGACGGCGAAAAACACCTGTTGCAGAGCAAGGGGCATCAAGCAAAATAGCATCAAACGGCTCATCTTGGAATTCGCTTAAGTAACAGAGTGCGTCGGCGCAAACGATTTTTTCGGGCTCCAGATGTAAACGATCCATATTTTGGGCAAGCGTTTCTAAGCGTTGTCGGGAGCTGTCAAGGGAAGTTACTTTAGCTCCGGCAGATATGAGCTGTGCGGTCTTGCCGCCGGGAGCGGCACATAAATCTAATACACGTTTGTTTTTTAGATTAGAAAACTGCTTAACAGCCAAAGAGGCTGCATAATCTTGTACCCACCACAGACCATCTTTGTAGCCGGCTAAGGTCTCTATTTTGCCGGAAGCGTTCAAGGCAAGAGATTGCGAATCGATAGCTGTTCCGTGCAGTGTTTGCGCCCAAGAAGAGGAATCTTGCTTAACGGTGATATTAAGCGGTGGTTGGATGCAAGAGGCATTCTCAATGTCAGAGATTGTTTGCGGCGTGTAATCGAGGGATAGAATCTCTTTGAAAGACGGCGGAAAGAAAATTTGCCGATAATTTTTTAATAAGGTCTCTTTCTGGCGGATAATGTTGCGTAAAACTGCGTTGATAAAACCGCTTAAAGGAGTTAGATGATGTTTTTTTGCTATGTTGACATATTCATTGATAACAGCATAGTCCGGCGAATCCATAAAAAGAATTTCTGCCGTTGCGGTCAGCAGAATCGTCTCTGCCTGTTGATATTTGGCAGGGATTTTTTTGTGAACGAAAGAAGCAATAAGTTTTTGCAAAGAGCAGGCGTGACGGCAGGCCGTTGCAAACAACATTTTTGAAAAAGCCGTTTCTTGAGAATCCAATGACATTTGGTGTCGGTTGAATAGTTGATGTAATTTGAGAACAGTGTTTTCCCGTGCAGAGCTCATTTTGGTCTTTCCATGTAAACTTTGGCAGAGTTTAGGGCTGTTTGGTGATAATTACAAGTGAGAATTTTATTTATGCCGCTTGTCTTTTGCAAAAAAATAATATAGGTTAGATGAGAGTAATTTTTAGATAGAGAGTTGTGCTATGAAAAAACTGATGATTCTGCCTGTCATGTTTATGTTGTCCGGTTGTTCAATGTGGAACAATTGGCATTGGGATTGGAACACTCTGAATCCTTGGAGTGAAGAAGAACCGGTTGTTGAAGAACAAAAAGAAGAAGCAACGGTCTCTTTGCCGGCTACGGTTAATCAATATTTGTGGAAGGCAAGCCTGGATAAGTTAGCTTTTATGGGTATCAGCAGCCAGAATCCGCAAACAGGAAGAATCGAAACAAATTGGAAAACACCGACGGGTTATTCAAATGAGCGTTTCAAGGTTGTCAGTGAAATTAATGATGGTGAGTTGCGTGCCGATGCGCTCAAGGTTAAGGTTTATAAAGAAGTTAACGGTAAGAACGGTTGGGGAAAAGCAACTCCGTCGGCAGCGTTTGTCAGTTCTATAGAACAGGCAATTATCAACCAAGCAAAAGTTTTGTACATTAATGATAAAAATAAGGATTAAAAATGACTAAAAGTACGCATTTTAACGGTAAAGAATGGTCTGAATGGCAAAAAGACTGGGCAATCGAGGAGCGCTATAATTTCCATACTATTGAGGAGAAATGGCAAAAAATTTGGGATGAAGAAAAAGCCTATAAGGTTGAAATCGATAAAGATAAAGAAAAATTTTATGCTTTGGTTGAGTTTCCGTATCCGTCCGGTGCCGGCTTACATGTCGGACACCCGCGTTCATATACGGCTTTGGATGTGATTTCTCGTAAAAAGAGAATGCAGGGATTTAATGTCCTTTATCCGATGGGGTTTGATGCTTTCGGTTTGCCTGCAGAGAATTATGCGATTAAAACTGGTGTCCATCCGGCAGTTTCGACAGCGGCAAACATTAAAAATTTTACACGTCAATTAAAAGCACTGGGATTCAGTTTTGATTGGGACAGATCTTTTGCAACCTGTGATCCTGAATATTATAAGTGGACACAATGGATGTTTATCCAACTTTTCAAAAAAGGGCTGGCCTATAAATCAAAAATGGCAATTAACTGGTGTCCGAGCTGTAAGGTCGGTTTGGCTAATGAGGAAGTTGTTAACGGTTGCTGTGAGCGTTGCGGTGCACAAGTTGTTCGTAAAGATAAAGAGCAATGGATGGTGGCGATTACCAAGTATGCTGACCGCTTAATTGATGATTTGAATGATTTGGACTTTATAGATCGTGTAAAATCTCAGCAAATCAACTGGATCGGTCGCTCTGAGGGCGCAGAATTAGATTTTGCTTTTGGTGAGGATAAATTGACAGTCTTTACAACGCGTCCGGATACGGCTTTCGGTGTAACATATATGGTTTTAGCACCGGAGCATCCGTTTGTTCAGAAATATATGAGTAGGTTTGAGAATCCTGCCGAAGTTCAGTCATATGTTAAGGAAACGGCTAAAAAGTCTGATTTACAACGGACGCAAAGTACCGACAAAACCGGTGTTGAGTTGAAGGGAATCAAAGCTGTAAATCCGTTTAACGGTAAAGAAATTCCGGTCTTTATTTCCGATTACGTTTTAACAGGCTACGGAACAGGAGCTATTATGGCGGTGCCGGCGCATGATCAGCGTGACTATGATTTTGCAAAAGTCTTTAATCTGCCGATTATTCAAGTATTGGCCGGCGGGGATATTTCCGAAAAGGCCTGGGAAGAAGACGGTGAGCATATTAATTCAGATTTTCTGAACGGCTTGAATAAAGAAGATGGTATGAAAAAAGCAATTGACTATGCTTCTGAGCATGGGTTTGGTCGTGCGAAAGTTAATTTCAAACTCCGTGATTGGGTCTTTTCTCGGCAACGTTATTGGGGCGAGCCTATCCCGATGGTTTATTGTGAAAAATGCGGTTGGCAACCGATACCGGAATCCGAATTGCCGTTGAAATTACCGGAAGTTACGGATTTTCTACCTAATGATGAGGGAGATTCTCCATTAGCCAAGGCGACAGAGTGGGTGAATACAACGTGCCCGTGTTGTGGTGGTAAAGCCCGCAGAGAAACAGATGTTATGCCAAACTGGGCAGGTTCTTCCTGGTATTTCTTGCGTTATTGTGATCCGCATAATGACAAAGAATTTGCCTCGAAAGAAGCGTTAGACTATTGGATGAATGTTGATTGGTATAACGGAGGTATGGAGCATACAACGTTGCACTTGTTGTATTCTCGTTTTTGGCATAAATTCTTGTATGATTGCGGATTTGTGCCGACAAAAGAGCCTTATAATCGTCGGACATCACACGGTATGATTTTGGCTGCCAATGGGGAAAAAATGTCAAAATCTCGCGGTAATGTCGTTAACCCGGATGATATTGTCGAGGCATACGGAGCCGATACATTCCGTTTATATGAGATGTTTATCGGACCGTTTGATCAGGTTGCGATGTGGTCGGAAGAGAGCCTGATGGGCGTTTATCGTTTTGTCGGAAAGGTTTATTCTTTGTTTGCCAAGGTCAAACAAGTCGATATGACAGAGGCAGATACGCGTGCTATGCATAAGGCTATTTTGGAAGTGACGGAACGTATTGATCAAATGAAATTTAACACGGCTGTTTCCTCAATGATGACGTATGTTAATTATATGTCCGATTTAGATGTTGTTCCGGCAGAGATGTACGAAACACTTCTCCGTTTGATGTGTCCGTTTACACCTCATTTGTGCGAGGAAATGTGGGCGCGTTTAGGGCATGATGATTTATTAATAAAAGGTTCGTGGCCGAAAGGTGATGCCAAGTTGGCTGAAGATAATATTGTAACCTATGCTGTCCAGATTTGCGGTAAAATGCGCGGAACGATCGAAATGCCTAAAAATGCGACAAAAGAGGAAGTTCAAGCCAAGGCTCTTGAGTTGGAAAATGTTAAACGTCAGTTGGAAGGAAAAGAAATCCGCAAAGTTATTGTTGTTCCGAACAGATTGATTAACTTAGTTGCATAAGGAAAGTGTCATGAGAAAATATATTGCTCTGTTTGTATTGGGTTTGATGACGGTGTCTTGCGGTTTTCGCCCCTTATATGTCCAAAAGACCAGTACTGAGGATAAGTGGTATTTTGATGGCGACTTTGATAATTATGTGACAGATCAAATGGCACAGATTAAAATTGTTGCTCACGGGGAGCGTTTGGGGCAGCTCATTAAAAATGATTTGCTTGATTTACTGACACCGCGCGGTGTGCCGGAAAAACCAAAGTATTACCTTTATATTACACCGGCAGGGATTAACGAGTACGACCAAGCTTTACGTCGAGATATTACGGCAACGCGAAAAAGAATAGATTATCGGGTCGATTACTATATGCTTGAAGATTCCGAGAAGATTATGAGCGGAAACACGGTCTCATATGTCAGCTATGATATCTTAGATAATCCTTACTCAACAGTGATGTCCCGTAAAAAAGTAGAAACAGATGCCGCTAAGATGATGGCAAATGATATTGCTTTACGTTTGGGGGCGTTCTTTCATGCCAAGGCCAACGAATTTGAAGATGCTGAGCAACGCGATATTAAAGCAAAACAGCAGAAAGCTAAATAAAAAGTGATATACAAACAAGGACAAATCGACAGATTTCTTAAGAAACCGGATGTTTCTCTGAAGTGTGTTGTTATATACGGCAGTAATGATGGCTTGGTTGCTGAGTATGTTAATCAGTTTGCCAAAGCAATTACACCTGACATTAATGATGCTTTTCAGGTTTCTCAGTTGTTGTGGGAAAATATCAGTTCCGATGAAGGGGCTCTTGCCGGGGAATATGGGGCGCAGTCTCTGATGGGTGGGCGTCGTGTGGTGATTGTGCGGGACGTTGATAATAATATCACCAAGCCCCTAAAAGCAATGATTGATGTTGTCAAAACGGATACGTTGCTTATTTTAACTTCGTCATCTCTTAATAAAAAATCCTCTTTAGTCGCTTTGGCTGAGGAAAGAGATGATTTTGCTCTTATTGCTTGTTATGAAGATCGAGATGAAGCCGTTTTTGCGACGGCTAAACAGATGTTTATCGAAAATGGTTTTATGATTAGTAATGAGCCTCTACAGTTGTTGTGCAGCCGTTTGTCAAATGATCGTAAAAGCAATATTGCTGAAATAGAAAAACTGATAACCTATATGGGCACGCGTAAAACTATTACCAATGATGATGTGCTAAAGGTTATCAGTGATAATTCGGCAACATCGGGCGATGATATTTGTTATTTTACGGCCTCCGGACAAACGGATAAAGCCTTACAAGCATACAATAAATTACTTGGAGAGGGTGGTGAGCCGGTAGCTGTTGTGAGGGCGTTGCTGTATCATTTTTTGAAACTGCTCAGTTGTGTGGCAACAATGGAGGGCGGATTGGGTGTTGATGCCGCTATGGCAAAGTTGACCCCGCAAGTAATTTTCTTTAGGAAGAACAGTTTTAAGGCGCAATTGGCCATATGGAATAAAGCACGATTGATGAGTGTTTTGGAGTTGCTTTATAAGGCTGAACGTGATTGCAAAACAACGCATATGCCGGCAGAAGAAATTGCCAGCTATTTGATTATGCAGTTATCCTCCGCCGCAAATAAAATGCGGAAAAGTTCGTATAATGGGTAATTAATACAGATATTGCGAGGAAGGAAATGCTCACGTACCACTAAAGTACGCTCCGCTTTCCTTCTCGCAAATTATTCTTCGGGCTTGTTATAGGCGGTGTATTAATTTATTTGTCGCTGTGGTCCTCAATCAACGGAGCAATGGCGAGCCAAATGGCTGACAGACCGACCAAAATGTAAACAGTACGACTGATGATTCCTAACGATCCGAATAAAAAGTCAACAAGATTAAAGTCTCCTAAACCGACCAAACCCCAGTTTAAGCCACCGATGATAACTAAAACATAGGCTATTTTGCTTATAATTCCCATTTAGTTTCTCCATATAAAAAGGTTTATTTTTGTATCGATTGTGATATAACTATCAAAAATAAAGAATTCAATAGAGGTTGTTATGTATAGTGAAAAATTTTTGAGATTTATTGAAATGTGGCAGAAAGATTTTGCCATTGAACGTACTATTGATGAAAAGGTTTGTGTTGACCGAGACGGAAATCCAATTCCGTGGTATACGTATCCGGCAATTGAGTATTTATTACAATTTGATTATAGCCATAAAGAGATTTTTGAGTTCGGTTGCGGTAATTCTTCTTTGTTTTGGGCAGCGCGTGCCAAGCAAGTAACCAGTATTGAAGATAATCCGAAATGGTTTGATAAATGGCAGGCTGAATTCTCACATCCGCATTTAGATATTCGTTGGCGAGATGAGGGTGAAATTTATGAAAATGCTATTTTTGAAGATGGCAAAAAGTATGATGTCATTGTAGTTGACGGTAAACGCCGCGCTGAATGTGCGGCGGCGGCTGTCAGAGCATTGACCCCGGGAGGAATGATTATTTTAGATGACAGTGACAGAATCAATACCTCTCAAGAATATGTGAAAGCGGTAGATGCTTTGCGGACAGCGAACCTTATACAAATCGATTTTTATGGCTTTTGTCCGATGAATACTTACACAAAAACAACTTCTCTGTTTTTGAGCCGTGATTTTGATTTTCCATCTCTCTACAAAGTGCAACCGATTAACGGATGGGGAAATTTGTGGAGTATGGGGAGAAGAAATAGAAAAGAGTTTTATAAAAAAACTTGTCTGGCGGACGACTAGGGCGTCGTTAGCCTTATTAAAGAGCCGTTTTTAGGTCACTATGGATTTGAGCGAGAAGTTCATTTTTGCTCATGGTGAAGTTGCTTTCTATCCACAGATGTTCCAGCATATCAAGCATGTGGCCGATTTTACGATTATCTTCAACACCGGCAGAGATTAGATCCCGTCCTTTGAGAGGAAATACCGGAATTTGCATTGTTCTGATGGTTTCGATAATGTTTGAAAAGTTATCCGGTATTTTGTTGGCTTGGGCACAAAGCAGAATAAATTTATGATAGCAAAATTCCTGTCCCAGATTATAAAGTAATTTAGATAAATTTGTCGGGGAGGTAAAATCGCTTAATTGAGGATTATGCTTTGCCCAACTTAAAAACAGTTCCTTTTGTTTGTTACTGAATTTAAAACGTGTGGCAAAATTATGGGCCAGAGCGGCATCCGGCTGATAGAGAATAAATAAACGGCGCAAAGCTGATTCATCGAGACTTTGTTCACGTACCAGTCGAATCAGATTTTCAAGATCATCGAAGTGCGGTGCGGGAGGGAGAATATAACCTAAAATGTCATTATCCAGCATAATTTTGACAGTGTTGATGACATTCGGGGTGAGAAGAATCTTGAAAAATTCGTCACGAACACGTTCAATGGATATTTTGGTCAGACCGGCTTGGTTATCTTTGCAGGCACGTAGCGCTTTTTTATCAATTTCTCCCTTGCCAAAGATAGAATAAAAGCGGAAAAAACGTAAAATACGCAGGTAATCTTCCTGAATACGTTGATTGGGATTGCCGATAAACCGGACAATTCCTTTTTGCAAATCGTCAATACCGTTATAATAGTCAAAAACATTGCCTTTTTCATCAGCGTAGACGGCATTAATGGTTAGGTCACGGCGGGAGGCGTCTTCTTGCCAATCGGTGGTGAACTCAACTTCAGCATGGCGTCCGTCGGTTTTGATATCTTTCCGTAAAGAGGTAACCTCAAGGACTTTGCCGTTAATCATAATACCGACGGTGCCGAACTTAATGCCGATCGGAATGGTTTTGATGTCATTTTCTTCACACATCTCGACAAGTTCATCAGGTGACATATCGGTTGCTAAATCAAGATCGAATCCTTTTATTCCGGCAAGAGCATCTCTCACAGCGCCACCAACAAAACGTAAAACACCTCCATGGTTTTCGACAACCTCAAAAAGCTTAAGAATCGCTTTGTCGGTGATGATTTTGCTCATATCTAAGTATTTATCTTTGAACATTTTGACCTTTTGTCTCGACAACATTTCAAAAGTTTGCTACAAGCGTATATATATTGTTTATTTGAGGATGTAAATATGAAAAAGAAATTCGCACTATCTTTGTTAACAGCTTGTTTTATTAGTATGAATGTATATGCCGCAAAGCCTGAGGTCTTGGGTGAGTACGGGGATTGGACCGCCTATTACTATAAAGATGGTCGTGGCAGTGTTTGTTATATGGTATCTCGTCCGGTTAAGGATGAGGGTAAGTACTCCAAGCGCGGAGATATCTACGCTGTTGTTACACACCGCCCGAATGACAAGACTTTTGATGTGGTTAATTTTGATGCCGGTTATGCATTCAAAAACGGAGCAGCCTTTACCGTTAAAATCGGTCACAATACGGTTAACAGCTTTTTTACCGAGGGCGAGAAAGCGTGGACTTTGAATGATGAGACCGATAAAAAGATGATTACCTTAATGAAGGGTGGTGAGAGAATGATTGTTGACGGTGTTTCATCTAAGGGGACACCGACAAAAGACACGTACTCCCTCAAAGGCTTTACCGGTGCTTATAAGGCAATTTCCGCAAAATGCAAAAAGAAATAATCGGCTTAAGCAAAAAAGAACTCTCCGCTGCTCTGGCTTTAATGGGGGAGAAACCTTTTCGTACCAAACAGATTTGGCAGTGGCTCTATGTGCAGGGTGTTACATCTTTTGCGGAGATGACGAATCTATCAAAAGAGTTGCGTGAGAAGTTATCCGCAGCGTTTGTTATCAGTCGTCCAAAAATTGTTACCGAGCAGATTTCGGCAGATAAAACGCATAAATGGCTTTTGGAATTTGCAGACGGACAACGAGTTGAGACAGTATTTATTCCGGAAGATGAGCATGGGGCGGTTTGTGTATCAACACAGGTCGGTTGTGCCGTCGGATGTAAATTCTGCCATACCGGCAGTCAGAAAATAACCCGAAACCTTACAGCCGGCGAGATTATATCACAATTTATGTTGGTGAAAGATGTTTATGGAGAGTGGCCGAGTTCGAGCCAAGAGAATCGGCTTGTCTCTAATATCGTGGTTATGGGAATGGGAGAACCATTGCATAATGTCGATAATGTGATAACGGCACTTAATATTGCGACGGATCAAGACGGTTTGGCAGTAAGTAAGCGTCGGATAACACTTTCTACCTCAGGAATTGTGCCGAATATCCCCCGCATTGCTCAAGAAACCGGTGTTAAGTTGGCAATCAGTCTGCATGCTCCCAGTAACGAAAAGCGCTCGCAAATCATGCCTATCAATAATCGCTATCCGATAGAAGAGATTTTGACGGCCTGCCAGGAATATCAGAAGATTGTGACCAGCCGTTATATCACTTTTGAGTACTTAATGCTGGACCATTTTAATGATGATTTACAAGATGCTCAGATGTTAATTGCGCTGATGAAAAAGTATAAAATCGGGGCTAAATTTAATCTTATTCCTTTTAATCCGTGGCCCGGTTGTGACTTTAAACCCAGTTCCAACAATCGCGTTCATACTTTTTCTCGAGAACTTGAGAAGGCCGGTTTCGCGGCGCCGGTGAGAACAGCGAGAGGGCAGGATATATTGGCGGCTTGCGGGCAACTCAAATCAAAAAAACTCGTATAATGGCCAATTAGTGCGTCGTTTGCAAGTTGAAAAAATGCTCATGTACCTTTAATGTACACTGCGCTTTTTTCACTTTTAACTCCTACTACTTGTCTCATTCTCCGAGTTTTTTAGTGTATAATGGACAATTAGTACGTCGTTTGCAAGTTGAAAAAATGCTCACGTACCTCTTTGTACGCTGCGCTTTTTCTTCTCTTAAATCTTACTATTTATCTCATTATCTGGGTTTTATATAATTAACCTCAAATATCGCATTTTTATATTGAGATAAATTAAAAATTTTTGCACTTGAAAATGATGTTTCTTTTGACATTATTCGTGGTATTAAAAGAGCCGGACATACTGCTATTTAAGCTATTATAGATTGATAAAGGATTATTGAGTGTGGTTCGGTTATTACTGTCAAAATCTCCGAAAGTTCCTGCTGAATATTGGTCTTGATTGACAATTTCGAATTCTCCGGCGCATTGTTGAGCCGCCAGTTTATAACAATCGCCGATGGTACGGATAATACCGTTGCAGGTTGCTTGATAGACACCGTTTCCACTGCGGTCTGTGTAAAGTAGTTCGGAAGATAAACCGCAAGCCGTTAAAAATAAGACGGGTAATAAAGATAGTTTTTTCATTATGTTTCTCCAACATCACATTTAAGGTAAAAGAAAACCCGTCTTAAAAAGGACGGGCGGATGTTCAGAAACCGTATGTACCCAGACGGCTCGGCTTATTTGGCTGAGCCTTATTCGCCGACATCCGTCCGAGACGAATATCGGCACAACTATTTAGTGTCGTTATGCCGAACGACAAGGTACATAAGAGGGTTTCTGATGCCCTAGTTAAGTTCGTACAAAAACTTAACTGCTTATAGGGTAGCAGAAAAAAGGAAAGTTGCAAGGATATTTTTTATGAATTAATGCGCTTCTGTCCAATTATCGCCGGTGCCGAGTTCGGCAATGAACGGAATATCATAAGCGACGACATTTTGCATGGTCTCTTTAATCATTTTGCTGACGGCGTCAATCTCATCAAGCGGCGCCTCAAAAATCAGTTCATCGTGGACTTGCAAAAGCATTTTGGTCTTGAAGTTTTCTGCTCTCAGGTTTTCATCAACGACACGCATGGCCATTTTGATAATGTCGGCCGCTCCGCCTTGAATCGGGGCATTAATAGCGGCACGTTCCGCGTTTTGAACAAGGCGCTTGTTGGGGTCATTAATCCCGAAAACCGGACATTTACGTCCGAACGGGGTGACAACATAACCATGTTTGTGGGCAAAAGCGATGGTCTTGTCCATAAAAGATTTAATTTCCGGCATTTTCTCAAAATACGAATCGATATAATTTTTAGCCTCGAGAGGTGAGACATCGATTTGTCGTGCCAGTCCAAACTGGGAAATACCATAAACAATACCAAAATTAATTGCTTTGGCGTGACGACGTAAGTCCGGTGTAACCTCAGATAAAGGGACGTTAAACACTTTTGCGGCGGTGGCTGCGTGAATATCCTGTCCGTCTAAGAAAGCTTGCTTTAGGCCTTTAACATTAGCGACGACGGCGAGCAGGCGTAATTCAACCTGAGAGTAGTCGCAGGAAATAATTTTATGTCCCGGCTTGGCGATAAAACATGAGCGAATTTTTTTCCCCTCGGGACTGCGGATAGGAATGTTTTGCAGGTTCGGGTTAGATGATGCCAAACGCCCTGTGTTAACGGCAATTTGGCTGAAAGTGGTGTGAATTCGTGAATTTTTATCGAGCTGTTCAAGCAGGGTATCCGTATAAGTCGATTTGAGCTTGCTAAAGGCGCGCCATTCTAAGATTTTGGATGCTAATAAATTGCCGTCTTCGGCTAAGTTTTCCAACACATCAGCACCGGTTTGCCATGCACCGGTAGAGGTTTTTTTGCCCTTAATACCGGTTCCCTCAAACAGAACTTCGCCGATTTGTTTCGGTGAGCCGAGATTAAATTCGCGACCGGCAATTTTATAAACTTCTTGCTCGTAAGTTTGCAGGGTTTGTGATAGTTCGGTGCTTAGTTTTTTAAGTTGCGGGGCGTCAACCATAATTCCTTCTTGTTCCATTTTTTGCAAAACAGGTATAAGCGGGCGATCAAGGTCTTCATAAACACTTATTTGTTTTTCTTGATACAGGCGGGTGCGGAAAAGATCATACAGGCGCATGGTTATATCGGATTTTTGGGCGGCATATTCGAGGAGAATCGAAGGTGGTAAATCCGCAATGTCAGTTTTGTTTTTACCGGTGCCGGTGAGAGAATCCAGAGGCTTTGTTTGAATATCCAAAAAGAGTTCTGCCAGTTCGGGAATTGTATGTTTGTGGTTCGAACTATCTAACACATAAGAGAGAACAGACGTATCTTCAAGCGGGGTAAATGTTTGTTCCGCTCCCATGATTTGTTTCATAAAATGGATGTTGAATTTGGCATCATGACCGATTTTGAGAATCGATTGTGCCTTAAAAAGCGGCGTAAGGTATTTGCAGAGTATTTGCGGGGTTAGACCTTCGGTTTTGGGCGCTGCGGCGGCGAATAAATCTAGATTTGCGGGGGCGTTTTGTGCGGTGCAAACAGGGACGTAGCAGGCATTTCCGGCTGTATCACAAAGTGAAAAACCGATGATTTTATTAAATTGAGGATTAATTCCGGTTGTCTCGACATTAAAAGCAAAACGACCGCTTTGTTCAATGCGGCGGCAAAATGCTTTTAGGTCTGTCTCGGTAGTGATAAGCGTATAGTTTTGCGTTATCTGTGCCGGTGTTGTGTGGGTTTGGCATTGCTCATCAACCCATTTTTCGATACGTGGGCGAATGCCGTTAAAGGCGTATTTATCAACAAATTCCATCACATTGTTTTTTACGGGAGTTTGACAAGGATAGTCTTCGATGGCGTGGTTAACGGGAACGTCATTTTTTAGGGTCACAAGTTTTAGGGAAATACGAGCCTGTTCACTGTTATTCATAATCGTTTCGCGGCGTTTGTTCTGTTTGATTTCAGCGGCACGGGCTAAAACCTCTTCCAGAGAGCCGAACTGATTGACCAGTTCTGCCGCCGTTTTCAGACCAATTCCGGGAACACCGGGGATATTATCGATACTGTCACCGGCAAGGGCTTGAACATCAATGACTTTGTCGGGGTAGACCCCGAACTTTTCTTTGACATCTTCGGGGGTGAAAAATTTGTCTTTCATCGGGTCGTAAAACTCGACGTGCGGACGGATGAGCTGCATGAGGTCTTTATCAGCCGAAATCACAGTTACGTCATAATTCTTGCCCAGACTTTGCTCCGTATAAGTGGCAATCAAGTCATCAGCCTCATAGCCTTCCATGTCGAGATAGTGAATGTTGAGGGCGTCTAATGCCTCACGGATAACAGCAAATTGCGGAATCAGCTCTTCCGGCGTTTCTTTGCGTGTGCCTTTGTAATCAGGGAAGATGTCATTACGATAGTTCTGCCGTTTAGCGTCAAATAAAACAAGGCTGTAGTCGCATTGTAGGCGTTGCGTGAGTTTTAAGAACATATTGGTAAAGCCGTAAACGGCATTGACCGGGGTGCCATTGGGGGCGCTCATCGGCGGAAGGGCATAAAAGGCACGGAAAATGTAGCCGGAACCATCAATTAAACAAACTTTTTTGCTCATAAATTTTCCTTTTGATAATTTCTTATCAAGCAATATATATGAAATTTCAGATAATTCAAAAGGAATTTTTAGTATCGATAGGTTTCTATGAATATCAGGTTCCGGATTAAGTATTTCATGTTTAATAATACAAATAATTTTAAGAAATTTGACAAAAATGTATTGCATATGTCTAAAAAATGTGGTATATATGGGGGTGATATAAAAATTATTTAAGAAAGAAGGCTACGTGTATCCTCCTCTCAGGGCTTCCCTGTTTGGCGGCGTGGCATATAAAACAATGAAAGAATTATTAAACGAAGTAAAAGAAGTACTAGGATTTCTTCTAGTACTAGGAACCATCCTCTTTGTCGGATGGATAGGGCACATCTTGTTCCCTGATTCTGACCAGGAGGGAATTTGGTTGATCGCCGTAGGATTAGGGGCAGTGGTAGCCCTGATTCTTACTATGGTTGCTACAAGGAAATGAAGGGGCGTTAGCCCCTTTTTTATTGAGCGTTTTATTTTAAATATATTTTAGAAGGAATCTTATTCGGCGACGGATAAGAAGAAAGCGCGTTCGCTACGATTGAGGTTTTCCAAGTCGCTGTTTTTGCAATCTCCGTAAGTGTCGATATAGTCGTTCAGGGCACGTTCCAGACATTCCCGCAAATCACAATTTTGCTCAGCCGCTATGGTTTGCAATTTTTGATAAAGAGAAGAATTTATATCAATTTGATTCGTCATCGTAAAACTTCTTTTAATGTTTTTGTGCTAAACTCTGCGACATAATATAAAATAGTTTGCGACTCGTTGCAAGGACTGATTTATGGTAAAAAAGACTCGAACAAAAAAGAAGACTCAGAAACGTCGGAAAAGCAGGTCAAAACAGAAAAGAGGACTCCTTAAATTTCTGTTGATAATTTTTATGGTGTTGTTTGTGGTGATTGGCGGATATGTCGGTTATTGTTATTTGACAATGCCTAATATTGAGGCGGCAATCAGTCGGACACGGCAGCCCTCAACAACAATTACCGCCGAAAACGGCAATGAGATTATGTCTTTCGGCAGCGTTTATTCTGCGGTTATTATGCCGGACGAGTTGCCAAAATATGTTTCTCAGGCGATTGTAGCAACCGAGGACAGGCGCTTTTATCAGCATTTCGGGTTTGATTTTATTTCTTTTACACGGGCGATGATCACAAACGCTATTCATCGTCGTTATGTTCAGGGCGGAAGTACGATTACACAGCAAGTGGCGAAGAATCTGTTTTTGACGTCGCAAAAAAACATAAAGCGTAAAGTCCAAGAATTGTTATTAGCCTTTTGGCTGGAACATAAGTTTTCTAAAGATCAGATTTTGGCGTTGTATATGAATCGAGTTTATTTAGGAAACGGAACATACGGGATTGAATCGGCGGCAAATAAGTATTTCCAGAAGTCGTCAGATGATTTGAATTTGCGGGAAGCGGCGATTTTGGCCGGTATGCTCAAAGCCCCGTCTAAATATAATCCGATAGCCAGCAAAGAACAGGCAGATAAGCGCTCAAAAGTTGTGTTGCAGAATATGGTTAATGCCGGTCTGATTACGCAAGAGGAGATGAAACGGGCGTTAACAATGCGCTTGGGACCGGAAATCTCTGATAAGGTCAATGGCGGGAAATATTTTGCCAGCTGGATTTATAATGATGTTAATGCTATTCTCGGTGAACGCGAAGAAGATGTTTATGTACACACCACGCTTGATCAGGATATTCAGGAGGCGGCAGAGAAAATCTTGGCGGAGGCAATTGCTGCCAACAAGAGTAAAAACGTGAGCCAAGGGGCTATTGTGGTGATGTCTAAGGACGGAGCCGTACGGGCGATGGTCGGGGGTGTTAACTATGATAAAAGTCCGTTTAATCGCGCTGTTTCAGCCCTACGGCAACCGGGATCGGCCTTTAAGCCGTTTGTGTATCTGACGGCGTTGCAGATGGGATATTCTCCCGAGGATACAATCGAAGATACGGCTATCGCCGTCGGGAAATGGAAACCCGAAAATATTGATAAAAAATATCATGGCACAGTGACACTTCGCGAAGCGTTACGAAAATCCTATAATTTGGCGACGGTTGATTTGGCGGAAAAAGTCGGGCGAAAGTCTGTGATTGCTAATGCAAAACGGATGGGAATTTCAACTCAGCTTGTCAACGATGCAACCTTGTCTCTCGGAACGTCTGAAGTTAAGGTTTTGGATATGGCGGCGGCGTATGCCAGTTTGGCTAATGGCGGGTACGCGGTATGGCCGTATGGAATCTTAGAGATTTTCAGCCGTGACGGTTTTGAACGCTATATGCGTCAGCCTGATGAGCCTCGTCGTATTTTAGATGCGGAGGCCGTTTTGCAGATGAATTCTATGCTTGAAGATGTCATTAATCGCGGAACCGGTCGTCGGGCGCAATTGCCTTTTTATGCCGCCGGAAAGACAGGAACATCACAAGATTATCGTGATGCCTGGTTTGTCGGTTTTACCGGAAAATATGTCTGTGCCGTTTGGGTCGGTAATGATGATAATTCTCCAATGAAGGGGATAACTGGCGGTACTCTTCCAGCCGAGATATGGCGCCGCGTGATGGAAAAAACTCGGTAAAAACTCATCTATTGGGTTATTAGTGCGTTGTTTGCGAGATAAGAATATCCTCACGTACGCTCAAAGTACGCTGCGGTATTCTTCCTCTTAACGCCTACTACTAGCCTCAATATCTAAGTTTTTTATGTTGGAATGGTCGATTAGGGTGTTGCCTGCAAGCTAAAAAATGCTCAATTATAGTCCCTATAATAAATAGTTGCAGAAAATTTTTAAGATATTATTATGTGTTCTATATCACAAGCAGGGATAAACTTTATGAATTGGAAAACATTAAAATCAAATATTAATAGCGATTTTATTAGTCTGCTTTCTGCTAAAATAATCTTTTATTCTTTTTTGCTATTAATAATTTTTTTAGCTGGGGTGCTATGTGTTTTCGGAATAAACGGAGATTTTTTTGATACTTCGATAGGAAAAAAAATGATGGCACTGTTTGTCATAACAGATTTAATTTTTATTTATGCTTGCAAAATATATCTTCTTATAATTCCTATCGTTCTATGTTTTCAACTTAAAAATTATATAAAATATAAAACCAAAAACACTTGGATGATTAAAAATATCTGTTATTGGGTAATTTTGGCTCTTCTCTCTTTATATGTGCATTATTCAAATGTTAGGGAAGAAGAATGTATGAAAAAATGTGTTTTGCCGGATAATTCAAATTTTAAGGAATGTGCATTTAATATTTGTGATCCTGTATTTTAGTTGTGTTTTTTATGACAACAGCTTTCTTTTGAATTTGGGGTGTGGGTTTGGGCTCGATAAATTTGGAGAACTTTGAAGACTATATAAAAGTTTTGGTTAAAGCATTTTTCTTGGTAAAGGGAATCTAAATTCGCGATGATATCGGCGAAGGTCATGCCGTCTTTTAAGATAGTGTCGGCCAGTTTTTCGGGGTGAGGATTGTGTGTGAATTCTAACATCAGTTGCAGAAGTTCTTTGTCGCTTAACAGCTCCAGTTCTTCATCAAAATTATTTTTTATTTTATCGTAGATAGTCATTTTATTTTCCTGAAATAAAAAAAGTCACACTGGTGGAGGTGCGACTGGAAGTTAAGAACTATCAGAAAGAATAGTGTGACATATTCAACATATTTTGCCACCTTCCAGTCATACTGGAAAGTGTGCAAATGATGCCTTGCACAGGCACTTTCTGAGTGGTTCTTACACCACGCAATAGCCACCGACTATTGCAAGGATAAGATAGCTTTATGTGACGATGATGTCAAGATAGCATTTCGGCTGAATAGTTTTTTTAGAGTCAATAAGTTGCAAATAATGTTTTTTTATTTGGTTTTCTTATATATAATAGGCGAAAATAAATTTTTGGGTTTTAAGAAAAGGAAAGAAAATGACACAAAAACCAGTAATGTTATTGATTTTAGACGGGTGGGGATATCGCCGCCCGATTACACCGGATAACGCGATTGAAAACGGGGATACGCCGAATTGGCATTATTTGATTGATAATTATCCGCATTGTTTGGTCGAAACCTCCGGTTTGGCTGTCGGTTTGCCGGACGGGCAAATGGGTAACTCTGAGGTCGGTCATATGAATTTGGGTGCCGGTCGTGTGGTTATGCAGGATCTGCCGCGAATTGATCAGGCTATTGCTGATGGCTCGATTGCGAAGAATCCGGTTTTAGTCGACTTAATCAATACACTAAAGAAAAATGACGGGACTTGTCATGTCATGGGGTTGATGTCACCAGGTGGTGTGCATTCTCATCAAAAGCATATTGTTGCTTTGTGTAAAGTCTTGTCAGATAATGGCATAAAAGTTGCTGTCCATGCCTTTTTGGACGGGCGTGATACGCCACCGTCTTCGGCAAAAGAGTTTGTTGCTGATTTTGAAAAATCTATCGCCGGTATGAAAGGTGTTAAAATTGCAACTGTTGCCGGACGCTTTTATGCGATGGATCGTGATAAACGTTGGGATCGTGTTGAGGCGGCTTATAATGCAATGGCATTTGCAGAGGGACAACGTTTTGCAACTGCGGCTGAAGCGATAGAATCCTCTTATAAAGCAGAAGTAACGGATGAATTTGTTGTTCCGTGTATTGTCGGTGATTATCAGGGAATTAAAGACGGTGATGCCGTTTTGATGGCTAATTTCCGTGCCGATAGAGCTCGTGAAATCTTGTATGCTCTGGCGGATAAGGAATTTAACGGATTTGAGCGCAAGAAAGTTCTTAATTTGTCGATGGCTGTCGGTATGGCGGAGTACTCGGTTGATCATAACCGCTTTATGAAAACTTTGTTCGGACCGGAGGTTTTGAATAATATTTTCGGTCAAGTTGTTTCTGAGCATGGTTTGACGCAACTACGTATTGCCGAGACCGAAAAATACGCTCATGTGACTTTCTTCTTTAACGGTGGGGAAGAAAAGGAGTTTAAAGGCGAATCCAGAATTTTGGTTCCGAGCCCGAAAGTTGCGACTTATGATTTAAAGCCGGAAATGTCGGTCTACGAAGTCACAGAACATTTGGTTGATGTGATTGAAAATAAAAAATTTGATGTCATTATCTGCAACTTTGCTAATGGTGATATGGTTGGGCACACCGGTAAAATGGATGCTGTTTTGAAAGCGGTCGCTGCGGTAGATGAGTGTTTGGGCAGAGTAATGCGCGCTATCAAATCTGTTAATGGTGTGTTGCTTGTTACCGCAGATCACGGCAATGCCGAAAAAATGATTGATGAGAAAACCGGTGAGCCTTATACCGCCCATACGGTCGGGAAAGTTCAGGCCGTTTTATATAACAGTGATATGCCGGTTAAATCTATGAAGGAAGGCAAATTGGCAGATATCTCGCCGACGCTTTTGGATTTGCTCGGAATCGCCAAACCGCAAGAGATGAACGGAAATTCTTTGTTGGTTAAGTAATCAGATGAAACTATCAGTGCAGACTATTGGCAGGGGGCTTGTTATCAGCAGTTTGCTGATAAGCTTTTCTGCCGTCGGTGCTGATATTTCACAATCTGATTTGGAACAAGTCGAGCGACAAGTCCGGCAGCAAACACAAGAACAAAAGCGTTTGGAGCGAGAGGCGGAAAAGGCAGGACAGGAGCTCAAAAAAGTTAATCAAGAAATGATTAAAGCGGCAAAAATTATCCAGAGTAATGAAGAATCGTTATCGCAAATGGAAGAGCGGCTTAAAACCCTCGAAAATGATTATGAGGCGACAAAAAATAAATTGTTGGATCAGAATCGTAATTTAGTGCAAACGTTATCCGCTTTGCAAAGTTTAGCTTTGAAGCCGACAGAGGCATTATTTGTGCAACCCTTGGCGCCGGTTGATATTGTGCGTAGTGCTATGTTGTTGCGAGAAACCGTTCCCTATTTGGAAGCACAGGCAGAAATTATTAAACAAGAGCTGGAGGTGTTAGGGAGCAAACGGGAAGTTATTCGTCGGCAAGTAAAGAAGATTCTTGAAAAACAAGGTCAATTGGAGCGTCAGCAAGCGCAGATGAAAGTGCTTGCCGAAACGAAGAGTAAGTATAGAGAGAAGGTCTCAAAGCAGTCTTTGGAAACGAGAAAAAATGTTGCAAAACTGGCCGGACAAGCGCAAGATTTGCGTGATTTGTTGGCAAAGCTGGAGGCTGAAAAAGAAGCGAAACGCCGGAAAATGGCGGAAGAAGCTAAGAAAAAAGTTTTGGAAACAAGAAAGTCTGAACAGCCCTCAACTGCCGACTTGATTAAATTTGATACAGAGATTATAAATGAAACTGGTACGAATTTTATCAAGGCAAAGGGGGCAATTTCTCGTCCGGTACGTGGTCCGATTACGGTACGCTACGGGCAGGAGACTGCTAAGGGTGTGTCTTCTAAGGGAATTTCAATCCAAACCAGAGGATTGGCTCAGGTTATTGCTCCTTTTGACGGGTCGGTGCTGTTTGCCGGTCCTTTCCGTGGGTACGGGAATCTTATTATTATTGAACACGGCAAAGGCTATACGTCTTTGTTGGCGGGTTTGGACAGTATCGATTGTGAGACCGGTCAGATGTTGTTAGCCGGCGAGCCGGTCGGTCAAATGCCAACAGGTGCCAATGCCAAGCTGTATATGGAGTTGCGTAAGGATAATCAACCGATTAATCCCGAATCGTGGCTTGAAAAGTAATTATAACTATGGAACTTGAATGATGAAAAAAATATTGATATTTGCTGTTGTTGCCTTTTCTTCTTTATTATGGAGCGGTAAAAATGCAGCTTATGCCGCCAAAGATGATGATGCAAATGTGTATGAGTTGCTCAATTTGTTTGGCGATGTGATGGAAAAAACAAAAACATCATATGTCGAAGAGGTAACCGATAAAAAGCTTATCGAATCCGCCATAAACGGTATGCTTTCTTCGTTAGATCCGCATTCAAGTTATTTAGATGCAAAAAGTTTTCGTTATATGACTGAACAAACTAAGGGTAAATTTGGCGGCTTGGGCATTGAAGTCACAATGGAAGGCGGTTTGGTGAAGGTCGTTTCTCCGATTGACGGGAATCCGGCGCAAAAAGCCGGCATTAAACCGGGAGATTATATTTCGGCTATTGACGGACAACAGGTTATGGGAATGACTTTAGATGAGGCCGTTAATAAAATGCGTGGAAAACTCGGGACAAAGGTTAAATTGCAAATTCGTCGCCCGAATGAAAAGCCTTTTGATGTGACCTTGAAACGTGATGAAATAAAAATTCAATCCGTCAAAGATGAAATTAAGGGAGATGACGTTATTTATATTCGAATCTCATCATTTAATGAAGATGTCGATAAAATGACGGAAAAGGCAATTAATAACGCACAGCGTAAACTTAAGAACAAGGCGAAAGGTTTGGTTTTGGACTTACGTAATAACCCGGGAGGACTGTTGGACCAGGCCATCGGGGTCTCGGATTTGTTCTTGGATAAGGGTGAAATTGTTTCAACGCGTTCTCGTAATGAAGAAGATAATGTGAAATACTCTGCCAAAGAAGGCGATGTTTTGAAAGGATTGCCGATTGTGGTTTTGATTAATGACGGATCGGCCTCGGCTTCCGAGATTGTTGCCGGTGCGTTGCAAGACCATAAGCGTGCTGTTATTTTGGGTGAAAAGTCTTTCGGTAAAGGTTCTGTACAAACGCTTATACCTTTAGCTAATTACGGGGCCATGCGTTTGACAACCGCGCGTTACTATACCCCTTCAGGGCGGTCAATTCAGGCAAAAGGAATCGAACCGGATGTTTTGGTTAAACCGGCAAAGCTGGAAGTGATTGAAAATGAGTATGAACGCAGCGAAGCAGAGTTGAAAAATGCTCTCAAAAATGATACAATCATTGATGATAAAGATAAGAAAAATGCTCAAAAAGATAATGATTTGGATAAAGATTATCAATTGTTACGAGCTGTCGATTTGGTTAAAGCGTTGGGCGTTTATACACAAAAATAGGAGCTGCCTTTGATTAAGCTAATTCTTAAGTATCTGAATAAGATTAAACAATTCTTTTTAATCGTGCCGATTTTAATCGGGGTAATGATTGTGGCCGGTTTGTTTTTTGCTAACCAAAAGAGCAAGCCAGAGTATGATTCTAAAGCCGAACAGGTGATGTTTGACACCAAGGATAAATCACCAAAATATGTGATGACTTTGCCTGAAAAGCAAGGGCAAGAACAATCAGCTCCGGAGGCTGGTGAAGAAGAGATGCTCCCCCCTGTTCCGGTAGAAAAAGCTCCACAACCTAAAACTAACGGTGAGAAGTTGAATGCTTTGGATATTCCGTTTTTGTCTCGTTTGCCGCAACGAGAAGGCGGTGCGCCAATGTTACATACCGTTCCGTATAACGAAATTTTGCAGACACAAAAACAAACAGTTAAACTTCCGGTGCAAAACGGAGCACTGCGGGCATGGGAAGTTTACGGGCGTAAAGTCGATGTTATGCCGATGTTTAATAAGGTGGCCGTCGTTGTTAAAAATATGGGGATTAATCAGAGTAATACGGATCTTATTATCAAGCGATTGCCGGCGAATGTTTCGTTGTCTTTTTCTCCCTATGCAACGGGGTTGGAAAATAATGTAAAACTTGCTCGTGAAAATGGGCATGAGACCTATTTAGATATGATTTTGCCGTCGCGTGATTTTATGAGTACAGATTCCGGCCCATGGGCTTTGGATTATAATCGCAGTGTTGAAGAGAATGTTGATTTGATGGAACAGTTGTTGTCGCGCAATATGGCAGTCGGCGGTTTTACGGTTTGTGACGGGGTCGATGATTCGACTTATAACCCTTATTTTCAGGCATTAATGAGTATGTTTGTCAAGCGCGGATTATTGATGCTTGATGCAACATTGGGTGTCAACATTGGCAAGAACAATGTGAGTGGTTTGGATAGGGTTAAAGCAGATATTATCGTTGATAGCGGTTTTGATCGCCAGGAAATCAAAAAGCAGCTGGCTCAGGCAGAAGAATTGGCCAAGCGTAACGGAAGCGTTGTTGTCGTGGTTGATCCAAAGCCGGTTGCCGTTTTAGCAGTTGCCGAATGGTTAGATACATTCTCTCCGCAGCTGACATATGAGGAAATGAAACAACAGAATGTGACTGAATTTGAAAAACCATTCATAGTTGTTCCGTTGTCTAATTTAGCCGGAGAGTATTAAAATGGGTATTTACAGACCTAATGCTGCAATTGTTGTCTTTCGGGCAGATGGGAAGGTTTTGCTGTGTGAACGTAAAGAGAATTATGTCCGCAGGTGGCAATTTCCGCAAGGAGGCATTGATGAGGGAGAAACCCCTTTAGAGGCTGCCAAACGGGAATTATTTGAGGAAACATCCATTACATCGGTTAAATTTGTGACAGCCTATCCTCAGCCTCTAAAATATGAATTTCCCGAAAGAGTTAAACAGCGATTGGCTAAACGCGGTTATATTAATGACGGGCAGGAGCAATATTGGCATTTGTTTTTGTTCGAGGGCAAAGAAAGCGAGATTAATATTCGCACAAAAGTTCCGGAATTTCGCTCATATCAGTGGATAAATATTGCAGATGTTCCCGAGTTGGTTGTTCGCTTCAAACGCAAAAATTATGAGATTATCACAACGGCATTTGCTAAAGAAATAAAAAAATATTTAGAAAAATAAAAGCTCCTTGCGGAGCTTTTTTTATCTTACGAATATTTGAACTTCGGCGCCGGTTGCGTGTTCACTGGCCTTAGAGAGTAAATCTATTTTGTCCGGAGAAACGCCGGCTTTATTGATTTCCTCAAAAATGGCTGCAGCTTGATTTTGCGCCAATTCTCTCACACTGTTTGACGGATTGACCGGTGTTACAGCGACAACTTCGTAGCGGAATCCAGTGTTTTTACTTTGCGCCGCTTTAATTGTGCGATTGAGACTGTCTTTGTAGTTGACATTTTCGCGATTGAATTTGGCAACGAATAATGGTTTACCATTAACGTTGGTTGCAACACTTTGCGGTTTGGTATTTGTTCTACTCGGCGTATTGCTTTGTTGTGGACGAGGAGCACTAATGTAACTGCGTTGTACCGGAGCAGATGAAAGTTGCGGGTTATTAATACCGTAACTACCTACCTTAATGGCATTGTCTAAAGAGGCTAAGTAATGGCGAGCCGTGCTGGTGTATTCCAGTTGGCGGCTGTAGTCGTTACCAACCTCAGAAAGGAGACTGTTAATCAAGATAGCTGTTTGGCTGGTTTCATTTTCTAAGGTGCGTAATTGCGTGTGATCTTCATCAATCGCACCTGATACACCATAGGTTGCCCGAATAGAATCCTGCAAGTTGTTGACAACGGACATATCGGAAACAGCCTGATTGTATATTTTGTTTAAGGTGTTAGCATTTTCATCCATAATGACAACATTGTTTTGTGTTTTTTGCAACATTTGATACATAATCGGGTTACCAGGCGTGGTTCCGACTTGTAATTTTGCTTCCATGGCGGCAGTTGTATTATGGTAGTCAATTGCATTGTCAATGACAGAAGCACGAACTTTTTGCAGTTCAGTGTTGTTTTGTTTAATAGAATCTTGGAGTTCGGTCAGCTCATTGCGGAAAGCAATAACTTTTTGCCCGACCAGAGTACCGGTATTGCCGACTTTAGATATCTCGATAGGTTCAAAGTTCGTAGAACCAAGAGTCGGTAAATCGTTTTTACTATAATCTGAAGAGGCTTCTTTGCCAAATAAGGATTGGAAAGGAGAATCCGCTGCACAAGCGCTTAACAGTAATAAAGAGCATGATAATACGGATAAATTGCGAACGACGTGTTTCATCTGAGCAATACCTTTAGTAATAATTAAGTCTGTTTTATTTTTGCCACGAGAGGATTTATTTGTAAAGCAAATTTTGTGAAAAATCGGTGCTTTGTGATAATATAATCCCTCTTTTGGAAAAGAATACGCGGAATAAATTAAAATTCTTTTAAATTGTGCAAAATTTTACTTGCAAATGTTTTTAAAATGGTTTAGTAACTATCTTCGTATTTACGAGATGCGCTCGTAGCTCAATTGGATAGAGCATCTGACTACGGATCAGAAGGTTGTGAGTTCGAATCCCGCCGAGCGCGCCATTAACAATAAAGCCCTCCTTATGGAGGGTTTTGTTGTTAATAAGAGACGCTCGACAGGGATTTGAACTCACGGGAAGTGAGTTCGACGACGACTGAAAGGCGGGTGGAAAACCCGCCGGTGTGCGGCAATGCCGCAAATGAAGGAGGAGAGTGGAGCGGTAGCGGAACAATTTTGCCGATTTTGCGGAGCAAAATGAAAAGCGCGCCATTAACAATAAAGCCCTCCTTATGGAGGGTTTTGTTGTTAATAAGAGACGCTCGACAGGGATT